>NZ_JASJDK010000084.1 GCF_030065675.1 Mastigocoleus sp. MO_188.B34
TTGAACAATGATAAACAAATATCTAATCTTACAGAAAATAGGAAGTATATACTTAATTTTCTGCCAAATGAATGCTATAAATACTATCAACATTAGCTTAAATAATTAACATAATTATTTATCAAAATATTTATCATTAGAGTTAGAAGTTTTGTTTCTTTTACCTCCTAATTGTTATACTATTTTTCTATTTTACTATGCATAAACATTAGTTTTATCCAAAAAAATCTAGATTATATATAGCATTTATTTATCTGTTGAGTATAAATCCTCATTCAAATATAATACTTCCCTTATTGATATTTATTGACATTACTTTTGTTTGATGATGATCGCAGCCTACTATAACGAAAAATAATTTTTTGTATTATTTAATTCTTTGACTTTAATGTATTGCCCGTGATAACCGAATGCTACATATTAGGGTGCGGAATGTGGGTTATATCAGTTGTCAGTTCTCACTTATCAGTTTAGTGGAGTTACGGGTAATCTGTAGAGACGCGCCAGAGCTTTTGGCGCATACAATCGACTGAAATTGGGTTTATTTAGACGATAAGCCCTTTGGGAATCTGTCGCAAGTATTACCAATAAACTATTTTCATATTCCCAATTTTCCTGTAGTTGTAACAAACATTCTTTAATAGAAAAATAGGTATTAATCGCTACTTATATTGAGCTCAGAGTTCTGAGCTTCAATATGACATTACGTAACGATAAATACCTCGCAATTCTTGAACAAATTCGCTGGGGTGGTCAGCCGAAGTGTCCTTACTGTGAATCAGATAACGCTACAGCTTACAAGAGTGAAAAAAGATATCATTGTAATTCATGCTACACATCTTTCAGCGTTACTGTTGGTACAATTTTTCACAAAACTCATGTGAGTTTAGATAAATGGTTTTTGGCGATTCGTCTAGTGATGAGTTCCTCTGGAGGTATCAGTGTGCGTCAGCTTGCATCTGAAGTTGGCGTTAATAAAAATACTGCGGCTTCTATGCTGAAGCGGATAAGAGAGGGGATGAAGGAGGAAAGAGAAATGTTAGAGAGAATTGCACAGATAAAATCTTTGTAAAACCTCTTAATAACTCTTTAGCATCACATAGAGACAATGTTTTTATACCTTTACAATCATTCACAAGTTGGTTGCTAGAAACTTATTTGTTCTACATTTTATCTTCTAAGGCCATGGGGAATAATTCAGAAGAATAGTATTATAAAGCACTGCTCTTCTGGATTATATTTCGTAACATACCAAAAACCTATTGCGAATGATTTAAGGCTATCCCATAGAAATGTAAACATCACAAATCAGGTGATTTACATGACATACTATTTCGTTTTATTATTGGTGAAGTATTTTATGAAACTCATGTGGTTATAAGAAAGTGATTTGTTGTCGCTATTCGTATGATGAGTTCCTCTGGAGGTATCAGTGTGCGTAAACTTGCATCTGAAGTTTGGGGTAATAAAAATACTGCTGCTTCTATGGTGAAGCGGATTAAGGAGGAGATGAAGCAGGAATCTGATGTATTGAGGAGATTTGCACAAATAAAGTCTTAGAAGTTTTTGTTTGAAGCTATTCCTCACTGGGAGAGAGGATTTGCAATTATCCATAAATTACTTTGTAGAGAGACGTAGTATTGCTACGTCTAATTTCCTCAGGTGACGGGGAATTGTTTAGATAAGTAGTAGATTACAACGTAAATTGTAGCGTGCAAAATAAAGAAGAATTATTACAGACTGTACATCATAACGCTCTTCCATCACTCTCATCAGAGAAAAAATTAAATCCTTGCTGCATAAAACTTTTAGCCAAAAGTGATGATTTTAGTCATAGTATTAGAAAATAAAGCTCCAAACCCAGTCCCTGTTTGAGGTTAAAAAATTGTCTGAGATTTTTACTTTCCCAGAGTGATGGAAGAGCGATAAGTGGTTAGACACAATAATTTGTGTCATTGCGAACTTTAGTGAATAAATCTTAAATTCTTGTGATTGCAGCGTTACGCTACGCTCCACTCGCAATGAAAAATATACAATCAGTTTTGTTCAAGTACTTAATATTATTAACTACAAGGAGAAATTTGAATGGGATGGGAATCTGTTAACGCCATCAGCGCAGCTGGAGGAGCAGTTGCGACCACGGTAAGCACATTAATAGCTTTTATGCAATTCAGATATGCAAAGAAGACTGAAATAAAGAATAAATCTCTAGAAAAATTAAATGAACAATTGGAGGTACAAAGCTTGAATCATCAAAAGCTTTTAACTACTATTCAAGAGCTTGCAGAACAATTCAAAGAATTTAAAACAAAGTTACCAAATGATCAAGTTCTAAATGAACAAATCAACTCTTTTGAGAAGGAAGTTGAAAAATTTCAAAGAAATTTGAATTCTTATAAAGAAGCAGCATTATGGTTATCAAATAAAAATCAACGGCTGCATTTAGCCAAAGATTTAGGTGATGAAGCAATAAAAATATTTTCTTTAAAATTACTAAAAGATAAAAGATACAAGTTTTATAAGGATATATATAAATATTTAACTTGGCTTTACTATACCCTTAATTATGGAGCACCAATGCCAAAAGAATTAATCACTAAGAGTTTGCACAAAAAACAATACTATGAGGCAGCACTGAATTCTATTCTCAAGATGATGCCTAAAGATTTGTCTGATGGAGCAGTTAAACTTGTGGAAGAACATATCACTGATTTAATTCTTAGTTTGGGTTAGTAATGATTTTAGTTCATCAATAAATTTAACCCAATATGGATCATCTGAAGGAAGATTATCCCAATCAGGATTCTCTTTATCTATGGCATCAAGTTCTGCTTTCAGAATATCGACGGCTGTATTGGTATCTTCTAGAATTTTTAGCGCATTTTCCACATTCTCTTTAGCCTGAACAACGCTATCAATATTATATTCACCATTAACTGCTGTCAAAATACTTGATGCTGTTGACAAAAGTAATTTAGCTGTATGTACAGGATATTTCATATAGCTATATATTGAATTTTAGACAAAGAAGTGAATTTTCGTCGTAAAAATCTGAAAAAACCTTCACAATAAATCGTATTAATCTAGGAACAAAAAATCACTACCGCTAACTAGGACACCCCAAAATTATTTTTCATCCCCACCAAAACAAAACCAGAAATACTTAAATCCTAAATACTAAAACCCGATACGCAGCACGATCGCAATTCTTACTCACCCTAAAAAATTACACAGACAGCGCTTTACCTATCCCATATCATCAAAATCACTGTCTTGTGAAACAATAGTCAAATTTTAAATTTCTCTACAAATTACCAATATCCTGAGAATGCCCACAATGCTTACAATAGGATAAATATTTGTAAGTCATATTATGACAATTTGGACATTCAACATATTGATAATAGCCACAATGAGGACAATAAATATCATTATTCCGAATTTTCTTCGCACACCTGATACAACTTAGTTTTTGAAATCTATTACTTGCTTGAATTTTAGTGTTAAAGACAATTTTTTGAAAGAATTTGATAATTCCAAAACCTATCAGGGGAATAAATAAGATATAAAGATAACTGACAAGGAATCTTAATCCACCAAATAAAACTTGAATAAAATCAAAAAGAAATTCAAAGATTGCCCCAAACTGCAAAAATTCAAATACTTTAATAATTAATGGGATAAAGAATATAATTAGTAAATGCCAACTAATTAGGGAAATTAACCCGTATCCTCTCCCCACTGCAAATTTATGAACTGATAATGCGATCGCAATCAGTGGAATGAGAAATAAAGACTGAAAAGTTAGTTGAATAGTTGGATACCAAAATGAAGCTTGTTTGTAGCCTTTATCAACTGTATAAAATTGATTTTTATCTTGAAGAAAGTTGAGAAAAGTAAGACTTTCTGGTTTGTCAGTTAATTCTTTTTTCAGGTTAGATATTTCTTTTTCCAGAGTGGAAATATTACGAGTATTTTTATCTAACTCAATTTTTGCTTTCTCTGCACTGACTTGATTAATTGATTGTCCCCGAGGTTGACCAGCAATTTTTTCTAAGAGCGTGGAATCATATTCAGCACGAATTTTAGTATTTGCTCGATTTAATTCGTTGATTTTAAATTCTTTGTTTTCGACAATATTTACTATTTCCTGATTTTTAGGGTTATTAACTTTATCTTTGTATTGTGCATAATTTAGACAAGTTTGAGAAACTTTTCCTAAATGCTCTGATTCAGCTTGTCGATATATCTCTTCTTGTTGTAGTTTACTAAACTTAGACGGTAGTGATTTTTTGATAATGTTATAGTCTTTATCCTGATTATTTCCTGCGCGGTAACTTTGCCATTCAGAATGACATGGATAAGCTTGATAAGGACTTATATACCATCTACTAATATCATCAATCCCAGTAAACACATTGATGAGTATAAAAATGTCAATTAAAACAATGACAACCAAACTTACTTTATTCAAGGGTTCGTTGTTGATTGTTCTGGATTTTCGGAAAAAATTTCTAAAAATCCGCCTGATTCTCGCCAACATATATTTAATTTCCGTTATTAATAAAGTTTTGATATAGATACTTAAGTTATACTTCCCAACTTGTGTATTTCTTTGTAATAAGTAACAAAAATTTTCCAGATAAAAATTTTCCAGACTGCTTATTTTGATGATTTATTTCTTTGGAATTATCAAGAAAAGGGTGCGATCGCGCTTATTTCCAAAGTCTGGCATAATCAAACATACTCAAATCAATTTAAGAAACGAATGTCCGCAGACGAGTACAGCGCTACGCGCAAGTTAAAAGTTAAAAGTCAAAGGTCAAAAGCATAATAGCTCCGATAGCTTAGCTCGACGTTAGCTTTAAGTCATGTGATTTTCAATCCTCTGATTTCAGAAAAAAGTTAAACTTTTGATTTTTGACTTCTAACTTTTGAATTGATTAGGTGATGGCTCATATCAAGGCGAAAAAAACGCGCCAAGATAATGAGGTACGAAAATACTGGAAACTTTATCTAACGAAACGCCTATACGAAAGAGGTTATCAAAAAGAAGATATCATTAAACTATTTCGGTTTATCGACTGGGTAATGAAATTACCTAAAGAGTTAGAGAACAGTTTTTGGGATCAAGTCACTGAATATGAGGAGGACAAAAAAATGCCTTATATTACTAGCGTAGAACAAAGAGGAATTGAAAAAGGTAAAAGAGAAGGAAAAGTAGAAGGTAAAAAAGAAGGAATACTCGAACTTATCGAGGTAACTTTAGAAATTAAATTTGGTGCTGAAGGTTTAGAAATTCTCCCAGAGATTTCTCAAATAAAAGATGTGGATGTCTTGAGAGCAGTTTTGAATGGAATTAAGATCAAAAATACCTTGGAAGAACTGCGAAAAATTTATCTTTAGTTTTCTGTTAGTCCCTAAATCTAGGGAAAAGGGAATGTAGAATAGAGCTTTCACCTAGCTATCTTCCCAATACCCTTGAAAACAGTAGGCTAAAAGTCCCCCAATGAATTGGGGGATTTAGGAGGATCTAAAATATTTTAGGAAAGTAAATAATAAGTAATATAGTTTTCCAAACATCCCCTAAGAACGAGCAAAATACTTTTTCTTAATCTTCTTGTAAGCACTTTGAGCAAATAATTTAGCAAATCGAATTTTAGTCAAGCTTTCAATATCAGATTTATATTGCTGTTTATGTGTAAAAAAATCATTTAAGTCATTTACAATCACCTGCAAACGCTGAATTATACTTTCACGGCGATATTCAGTAAAAAAATGAGCGGGTAATTCTGGCGGTGTCCAATTACGGACATTTTTTAATATACGTTGTACGTCATACTCCTGGGAATATGCAGCAATCTTATAACTATTAAATCCAGGATCTAAATAATCTGATAAACCACTATTAATACTAGAGAAAACCTGACACCCACAAGCTAAAGCTTCCATTGGTTGCAAACCAAAACCTTCTGTTACTCCCTGTAAAGCCCAATATTCAGCGGAATCATAAAGGTAAACTTTGGCTCGGTTAAATAAACCGGGTAAATCTTCTACGTAGGAATTAACTACCTCCACCTTGCATTGCTTTTGCAAAGCAGGAATTAATTTTTCCATTAAATATTCAGAAGATTTACGCGCTTGTACTAAAACATCAATATCCCGTGACAAATTTAAATTTTGAAATTCATCGCTTATTTGATTGGGTAAATAGTAAATCAGTGAATTGGGTGAATTTTTACCCCAATACCCCATGGTGTGACGACTAACTGTAACGATTGGGATGCTTGCAGGTAAACTGAAACCATAGTCTGTACTATGGGCATGGTAAACCACGTTATATTTTTTTAACTTAGTTGCAAGTTTCGCAACGTCAAATCCCCAGCTAACGATAAAGATTACACCATCTAAGTTCGACTGCTGGAGTACATCATCTAAAAACAGCTTGTCTTGTTCTCGTTGACGGTAAGTAACAACATCGGCGCTACATACCTGTTTTACAAGGTTAAAGGTTTTTAACTCCGCCCACAAACCACCACAAGCAAACTTACCATCGGTTCCTGGAAGCAAGAAGTACAACTTTCTCATCACATCAGTCTCTTCAACTGCAACTAGTAGATTAGCTTATCTAACAATTGTTAGCAGTAGTTTTCAAGGAGCGTAAAATACACCGCTCACTTAAAAACTGCGTACTTAGAATTTACCGAACTAGTAATTTTTTACACCAAATTTGCGGATTTGTAGAGACGTACCATGGTACGTCTCTACAGGAGTTTTGACGACAAACAAACCCGTCATATTTAATGGGACAGACTACCAGTTCTGTATTTAAAACTCGGAAATAGTGGGTTAGTACTTAGACGATACGCTCCGCGTCAGCGCTTGCATCTATCACGATCTGCAATCTTGAACTCAGTTTTATTTTAGTAACTGTTAATTAACCTCTTATTTTCCTAATCTTTAGAATTGATAAATCCTTGGCTGCAAACCATTGAAATTTTTCTAAAATTATGTACCTCTTGACACAATTACACTTACTTTACTCATGATTTTGCTAATCCCGACAAAAATAGTCGGGATTATTTGACTGCCATTTTTCCACCGTGATAGTATCGTTTCGCAATAGACAAGAACTCAGGGGGATAGCTCTATGCAAGCGACGACCGGTACTCAAGCAGCTACTGCATCCTTTAAAAACCTAAAATGTAAAGAATGTGGTGCAGAATACGAACTGCAAGCCAGTCATGTTTGTGAGTTGTGTTTTGGTCCTTTGGAAGTTAAATATGACTACAGCAATCTACGCAACACGGTAACTCGTGAAACTATCCAAGCCGGACCAAATTCAATTTGGCGCTATCGCAAGTTTTTACCTGTAGCTAGCGAAAACCCAATTGATGTGGGAACCGGAATGACCCCCCTAGTACGTTCTCATCGCTTGGCTCGTCGCCTTGGCTTGAAAAAGCTTTATATTAAAAATGATGCTGTTAACATGCCTACCCTCAGTTTCAAGGACAGGGTGGTTTCAGTAGCGTTAACTCGAGCAAAAGAATTAGGTTTTAGTACAGTTTCTTGTGCTAGTACTGGTAACTTAGCAAATTCCACCGCTGCGATCGCAGCCCATGCAGGTTTAGATTGTTGTGTATTCATTCCTGCGGATCTGGAAGCGGGTAAGATTTTAGGAAGCTTAATTTACAGCCCCACCCTAATGGCGGTTAAAGGTAATTACGATCAGGTTAACCGTCTGTGTTCGGAAGTTGCAAATACTCATGGTTGGGGATTTGTAAACATTAATTTACGTCCTTATTATTCAGAAGGTTCTAAAACTTTAGGATTTGAGGTTGCAGAACAATTAGGTTGGGAATTACCTGACCACATAGTTGCACCTTTAGCTAGTGGTTCTTTGTTTACTAAAATCTACAAAGGATTTAACGAGTTTACTGAAGTTGGTTTAGTGGAAGGTAAGAATGTCCGCTTCAGTGGAGCGCAAGCTGAAGGATGTTCCCCCATATATGAAGCATTCAAAGAAGATAGAGATTTCATCAAGCCAGTGAAGCCAAACACAATTGCTAAATCCATTGCAATTGGAAATCCTGCGGATGGTATATATGCAGTCGAAATTGCGAAAAAGACTGGTGGTAATATTGAAGCTGTCAGTGACGCAGAAATCATTGAAGGAATGAAGTTACTTGCAGAAACTGAAGGTATCTTTACAGAAACAGCTGGCGGTACAACAATAGCCGTATTAAAGAAACTGGTAGAAGCAGGTAAAATTGATCCAGAAGAAACTACCGTAGCTTACATTACTGGTAACGGTCTCAAAACCCAAGAAGCTGTACAAGGTTATGTTGGTGAACCTTTGACAATCGATGCGAAACTCGATAGCTTTGAACAAGCCCTCGAACGTTCCCGCACCCTCGAGCGTTTAGAATGGCAACAAGTACTTGTTTAGTAATAAGTAATGTTAGCGCAGCGGGGCGCGACCTAGCGTAAGCGTACTGTAAGTATTGCGCACAGTAATGAGTAAGAAGTAAGAAGTAAGAAGTAAGAAGTAATGAGTAAGTAAGTAAGCAGCAAGAGATAATAAATTGCTAAATACCAATTCCCATTACCAATTACCAATCACCAATTACCAATTACCCATTACCAACAAAAAACCCCCTTTAAACTTTTCGCTTTGTTTTCATATGACAATAAAAGTTTTAGTTCCAACTGCTCTTCAGAAATTCACAAATAACCAAGCTACTTTAGATTGCAGTGGTAACTCGATTTCGGAGTTAATCGACTCTTTAGAACAAGCTTGTCCTGGAATTAAGTCACGTTTGTGCGACGAACAAGGAAAACCACGACGTTTTTTAAATTTGTACGTTAATAGTGAAGATATTCGTTTTTTGGATGGTACTAGTACACCTTTAAAAGATGGGGATGAAGTGAGTATTGTCCCTGCTGTTGCTGGTGGTTAGTTTTTGAGTTTTTCTATAAGAAATATTTAGAGAGATATCTGTAACACAATTATTAGTGTAAATGTACCAGAAGTTGCTCCTAAACAACAACTTCTGGTACATTTCTATATCTATATATCTACATTTAAATAACACTATTAATTCGGTTAGGACATTGGTAAATGTTGCAAATTTTTTAATTCTTCTTCTATTTTCTCTCGCAGATATATTTCCGTTTGTAAGCGATATTTGTGTTCTTCAAGCTCTTGATTAGTTTCTTTGAGTTTTGTTTCTAATTTACGGATAGTTAATTGATGGTTGATTCTGGCTAAAATTTCTTCTAAATGAAAGGGTTTACTGATAAAGTCTACTGCACCTAATTCAAATCCTTTGCCTTTATCGTGTTCTTGACTCAAAGCACTTAAAAAAATTATTGGTATTTCTTTAGTATTTGGATTTGATTTTAACTGTTTGCATAACTCATATCCGTCAACCTTCGGCATGATTACGTCTAATAGAATCAAGTCCGGTGCTTTAAGCTTAATAGTTTTGAGAGCTATGTCAGCAGTAACAGCTTGTCTTACTTGATAACCATAACATTCAAGACTGGTAGACAGAACGTCTAAGTTGTTTGGCTCATCATCAATGATAAGGATGTCTCCTTGGTAGTCTGCATCTAAGATGTTATTCATATTTTTTTACTCTTCTTAGTTTTCTTATGCCAGTAAATAATTAGTTATTTCTCACGATGCTAATGTCTTTAGTTTATAATCGCATCAGTGATATTACGTATCTAGGCAATATAGTACATATGAAAATATTTATGATATGTCAATGTCTTGATATCGTGCATAATTGTTGATATAGAAGAGTTTTTAGAATTTAAAGAGATTATTAACTAAAGTCATAAGCCTCAATAAATGTGATATTTTTTCATTGTTACTTAATTCAGCTAAGTAGCAATTGCTACTCTAGTTGATTAACTCCTGAAAATTTGGTAACCAGAATAAAGTATCTGATTTTTCTTGATGAAAATGCAGAATGAGAATATTTGTGTACTTTCTTATCTTGAATTAATTTCTTCAAGAGGTGCGGTCAAATCAACAATTACGTCAAATAAAAATTTGTTAGCCAAACTCATTAGATATTGTTTAACCTGACTATTGCTACTATTATCTTCAGGGATTTCTGCAAGTATTTTGAGGATATCTTTTTTATTGCAGGTGCTAGCAATTTGGTGAAGTTGGAAGCGCCATTTATCAGACATGAATGCTAATGATTCTGGAGTGATTTGAATTGGCAGATTTTCTGGCTCTAAATCTTGTTTTTCATTGCTGTAGGTGTATTTAACCCCCAAATGGTAGGCGACTTTTTCCAAAAGAACTTGTTCTTGAAATGGTTTACTAATAAAGTCATCACAACCAAGGGACATAATTAATTTCTTATCTTCGTTAAACGCATTAGATGTTTGGGCGATAATAATTGTTGTATTTTTACCTTCAACTGTGGATCTAATCTCACGGGTTGCTTGATAGCCGTTCATCACTGGCATTTGCATATCCATTAAAATCAGATCGGGTTTGTATTTTTGCCATTTTTCTACTGCTTCTTTCCCGTTGTGGGCTTGAATTGTTTCAAAACCTACTTCTGAGAGAATTTCGAATAATAATTGATGATTATCTGAGTTATCTTCTACGATCAAAACTAACCGTTTGGGCTGATTTGGTTCTAATCCTGTAATCCGACCTTTTGGCAAAGACTCTACAAATTCTTCTTTAGGTATGATGGTGATAGGAATATCAAATTCTACAGTGGTTCCTTTTCCTAAACTACTTTGAATTTGCATGTGACCACCCATCAAATCGACGTAGTTCTTAGAAATTGCTAAGCCCAAACCTGTACCATCACAATATTCTTGATTATTACCTGCTTGTACAAAAGCATCAAATATATTGCTTAAATTTTCTTCTGCAATCCCCTTACCCGTATCTTTAATGCGGAAAGTTAAATCACAGGAATTTACCTTATTATTGGTATGAGGATAAGTAAGTTCTGGAATTATATCTTTGGTAATTTTACCTTTGATAATTGTACCTTTCTTATCTTCTGGATGTAGGTACGAGAAAAAACTATCCGCATGGTTGGAAACTTCATCGTCTTGGTAACCTAAAATTTCTTTCCACCTTGGAGAAAGGTATGAATCTCCAGTTTTTAAATCCCAGTCCCAAATACCATCTCCCGATCCTGTAACCGCTAACTGATAAAGTTCTGTAAGTTCTGCTAGAGCTTGAGAAGCTTCTTTTAATCTTGCTTCAGCTTGCTTGCGATCGCTAATATCTTCAATAATGGCAATGAAATATTTTGGAGATTCTGCTGTTTCTTGGACGAGACTTGGTGTGATAATAGGAATATTTTCAGCCATTATCCAACATTAAAGCTGTAAAATTTTCATAGTTCTTAACATTCCACAGAATAAAACTATGATTTTTGCAGGTAAGCGACCAGATAACTTAGGTGTAAATGACGGTAAATTAGCAAGCTGTCCCAAATCACCCAATTGTGTTTCCAGTCAAACCGAACCTGCAGACACAATTCATTATATTGAACCACTTACTTATACTTCTACTCCCCAAGAAGCCTTAGCTAAGCTCAAGACAATAATTCAGTCTTTACCCAGAACGACAATAATTAATGAAACAGATAATTATCTGTATGCAGAATTCAAGAGTGCATTAATGGGATATGTTGATGATGTAGAATTTTACATCGAGCCCGATACTCAAAAGATTCACGTTCGTTCCGCTTCTCGCTTAGGTCAAAGCGACTTGGGTGTAAATCGCAAACGAATCGAAACAATTAGAGAAAAATTTAATTAGTTTAGTTCTAATATTTTGTAGAGACGTACCACGGTACGTCTCAATACGGTTCGGATAATATATCTGTTTACCAACGAGATCCCTGTAGAGACGTAAAATTTTACGTCTCTACACGCCCAAAATTATAACGTATAAACCTTAACCGAATCGTATCACGGTACATCTTCGTAAGTTTTGATTGTAGAGAAGTACCACGGTACGTCTTCCTGGGTTGAATTATTACGGGCTTGAATTTTTTACCCCTGACGGTGAACTAAAGTTGCACTGGCTTGTTCTGTCGGCATTAAAATTACATCATTAATGTTGACATGACTTGGTCTGGTCGCACAAAAGAACACCACATCAGCCACATCATCTGGAGTTAGGGGAGTCATTCCTTGGTATACCTTTTTGGCGCGATCGCTATCTCCATGAAATCTTACTTCACTAAATTCAGTTTCTACCAAACCAGGATCTACAGAAGTAACTCGCACCGGAGAACCTAAAAGGTCTTGTTTCAAACCTTCAGAAATTGATTTCACCGCAGCTTTCGTACCGCAGTAAACATTACCTCCAGGATAAGTTTGATGTCCAGCAATCGAACCAATATTAATTAAGTGACCCGCACCACGACTGACCATACCAGGGACAATATAACGAGTCATGTAAAGTAAACCCTTGATATTGGTATCAATCATTTCTTCCCAATCTTGGAAATCACCCTCATAAAGTTTGTCCAAACCGCGACTGAGTCCAGCATTATTTACGAGAACATCAATTGCAGACCATTCAGAAGGTAAAGAAGAAATTGCAGACTCTACCGCTTTGCGATCGCGGACATCAAGTTCTAGCAAATAAAACTCTGAAGATTTTAAGTTTAATTTCTTAACTAGTTCTTGCAAACGTTCCTTCCGTCGTGCAGCCAAAATTAATTTAGCACCTGCACCTGCAAACAATTTTGCACAAGCAGCACCGATTCCACTGCTAGCACCGGTTATGAAAACTATTTTATTGTTCATTGGGAATGAGTAATGAGTAATAAGTAATGAGTAATGAGTAATGAGTAATTGGTAATTGGTAATTGCTAATTGTTAATGGGTGGTTGGTAATAAATTAGGAATTAAGGAAAACTGGTTTTCCTATGTAATCCTCAATGCAATTAAATAACCCGCCTTTGAGCAAAAAGACGGGTTTGTTTATTTGTACTTTAAAACAAAATTTAAATAAAACAGAGAATTTATTTCCCTACAACTGGAATTCGTTGGGTAATCATTGTCATACCATTACCGCGTACCAAGACTGCAGAAATCCATTTGTTACCAGGAGTGGATGGTGCTTCTCCGGTCTTAAACAAACCACCAGCAGAAAGTAATTCTAAATTTACTGATGTTGGTTGGAGATATTTGTCTGGTTTAACAGATTCCTCTAATGCTGCTCCCAGTAGGTAATCGTCACCTAAAGGTTCTTGAACTATGGCATCAAAGTTATATTTTTCACCAACTTTTAACTTATCTGGTAAATTAATATCAACTTGTGGAGGCTTAGCACCAGATGTGATTTGAGTACGTTCTGATAAAATTTCTTGACTGACTATTTTAGAACCTACTATACGTTGGCGAGATGTGATTGTTGCGTTCATCTTTAAACTGTGCTTGTCCTTAAAGGAAGCTGCAGTGATATTAGTCACAGTTTCAGCAACAATTCCATTTCCTTCAGCTTTCCACGACTTGACTTCGGTGGAATATTTTAAGTTGGGATATTTTTCCCAAAATGATTTGAGCGCTTTTTGTAAGCTACTACGGTTTAACCCATCATTGTGGGTAAAGTTCTTTGCATAAAACTTCATTACCCCATTGACATTACGTTGAGATGCTGCAGTATCAATTTGGGTTAACAAACTTTTTAATTCTACCGGTGCAGCTTTGGAATCTTTAGCTTGAGCAGATTTTATGCTTCCTGCCAAACTGAGCGCAAATAAACAAAAAACTAACCCTCTGCAAATTTTAAGCATGGATTGGCGTTTGAGTAGTAAATTAATTAATTTTGGCATGGGTATAGGGTACTTGGTAGGTGGTTCTAATAAAGATATTCACAGTTTTTCAGCAAAAACCTTACAGTCAGATGCTTGAAACATAAATCTTGAAACATAAATCTTGAAACATAAATTCTTGAAACATAAATTTATAGCGGGTTTATATAAGATAACCAATTTATGTTGGAAGGTGGGGGTTTTGTTCTAACGGGATGTTTGGGAAGCTTGTCACCCCGTGAGCCCAATAGACCTCTCCTGAAATTGAATATGCATAACCCAAAATCTTTGTAGAGACGTACGGCTAACGCCGACCCCGCAGGCTCTGGTACGTCTCTACATTCTTTTCCGGAGATGTCTAATATATTTTTTCAAACATCCTTTAAGGGTTAATTAACAGTTCGCGGATATACCGTCTCCACATAGCATATAAAGAGATCGCGATCGCAAAGTTTTTGTGATTATTATCTTCTTGCAAAGAATACTTTGTTAAGCATGTAGTTAAATGTTCCATGCATCAGTTAATATGCAATTTGCTGCTAAAAAAATGGGATAAATAACTGAGTAAATGTTAAAAATAATTAAATTTATAATTTCTTCTAAAATTACCCCGTTAGCCATAAGAACGCAACGTAAATTACAATTAATCAAGCAATGATGATGTTTTTGGTAATAGGCTTGATTTACTATTGCTATTATGTGAGCTAAATTACCCTCGTTTAGTTTTGAATTCACATAATATGTAATGTAGTTTTATCTTAGTTAAGCTAAGTGCTGACACGGTAGAAATTTGATGACAAAGGCTCCGATCAAACTACTAATGGCTGCTAGCGGTACTGGAGGACATCTGTTTCCGGCGATCGCACTGGCACAACAACTACCAGATTATCAAATAGAATGGTTGGGCGTTCCCAATCGTTTGGAAACGCGACTTGTGCCCAAAGAGTATAAATTACACACTATTTCCGTTGAGGGATTTCAAAAAGGTTTTGGTTTTTCGTCATTATTTACTTTGGGTAAACTTGCTGGAGGTGTTCTCGATGTCAGGAAACTTTTAAAAGCAGGTAATTTTCAAGGAGTCGTAACAACGGGAGGATATATAGCCGGACCATCTACGATCGCGGCACGGTCTTTAGGTTTACCTGTTATTCTCCATGAATCAAATGCTTTTCCGGGTAAGGTAACTCGTATTTTTGCTCCTTTGTGTACTTCTGTAGCTCTTGGATTTAATGTTGCTGCTCAGTATTTACCTAAGGGCAAAACAGTATATTTAGGAACTCCAGTACGCCCAGAGTTTAGACAAGCAGAGATTGGAGCATCTTTGGATTTACCAGTTGCAGAGGATGCACCATTAATTGTAGTTTTTGGTGGTTCTCAAGGGGCTGTAGCAATTAATAAATTAGTTAGACAATGCGCACCAGCTTGGTTTGAGGCTGGGGCTTATATTGTGCATTTAACTGGAGATAACGATCCAGAGGCGGAAAGTCTGCGACACGAACAGTACATTTCCATGCCTTTCTATGATAATATGGCAGCTTTGCTACAACGTGCTAATTTAGCAATTAGTCGCTCTGGTGCTGGTAGTTTGACGGAATTGGCTGTATGTGGAACGCCAGCGATTTTAATTCCCTATCCCTATGCTGCGGAAGACCATCAAACCTATAATGCTCAAGTATTTACCTCTGTAGATGCGGGGTTAATGTTTAAGCAGTCGGAGCTAACAGTAGAAAGCTTGCAAAATGAAGTTTTAAAACTTTTGCATTCTCCCCTAGAATTAAAAGCTATGGGAGATAAAGCTTCATCGATCGCAATTCCCGATAGTGCAGAGAAAATGGCACAGTTGGTGAGAGAGTTGGTGCGGAAGTAATGAGTAATGAGTAATGAGTAATGAGTTGTAGAGACGTGACATGTCACGTCTATATGAAAATAATGAGCAACGTTTGAGAAACTATTTTTATTCTCCTCAAGACCTATATAACGCTGTGTACACTTACGTGTCCCGCTTTGCTAACGCGTCACGCTCCACTAACGCCAATTCCCAATCCCTACCTAATACCTATGAACAAAAAACCTGTTAGTGTCTGGAATTACAAACCTTGGTGGTGTCAACCTTGGTCTATTTTGCTTGTGGGGATAAGTGCGATCGGGGGTAGTTGGTTAATATCTAAGCTAATATTTGGAATGGTTTGGCTGACATTTTTGGTTGCGATACCCGTTCTGACATGGATGGGCTTTTTTTTGTTGGTTTATCCCCAATTAGTTGTTCGTAGTGGATTGTTAGAGTCGTATCAAGCAGAAATAGACAATTCACCAAGAGAAATATCCTAGACACTACACATCTTGCAAAATCAGATAATATAGGAACTACTTCTAGTTTCAAGCAGAGAAAAAAACAAGAAATATAAAAATATTCGTTCCGCAACCAATTAATTCCTAGTTCTAGATTTGAACTGGGTTTTTTTTAATGTCAGTTGGTGAGACTAAAAGCAAAAATACAACTTTTTTGCAATTGCATAATAATAATTGACATAATGTGGGAAATATAAAGTAGTAGTCCTTGTTAAGGTTATCATTTTTAGTTTAAAGATAGAAAATATAAGTATGACACTGCCAAAAGAATTTAAGTCATTTATTGAAGAAGAGTATGGTAACTATGGTTGGAAATTAGCTTACTGTTTCAGTTTCGTGGCGAAATATCTAGGCTACAAAGTCTTAGATATTTCAGCAGTTGAAACATCACTAAAAATAGTTACAACGATGAGAGGTACAAGTCTTAAAAATTTTGAGTTTAATAAACCTATAAATTTCAACAACTTTATACATCAGTATTATTTGAAAGTCCATAAACCTTTTACTAGAAGAGCTAAAGAAGTAAAACTTGACAATGACAAGAATGAAATTGAAAGACAACAAAAAGTAATAAAAGAATTCAAAAACTATATGAGGGTATATCCAATCTTTTGTTTTACTAGTAAAACAAATAATAATTAATTTTTAGATTTCACAATCTTTAGCTTGTTTTTTGTGTTTAGTAATTCAAATAAAATAATATATATTATTAATTAGTAATAAAGCTCTTATTAAAGAGATAATGAAATTGATAAATAGCACAAAGAAATTCGCGTGTAATTTTATACATTTACTATTTTCAAAATAAAACATATACAAAAAGATAAAACCTTAAACTGCTAAAAATCTTTGAATCACATCTTGACTGAGTTCGCTAGTTAAACCAGAAGCAACAATACCACCTTTTTGCATTGCATAGTAATAATCAGCTTGACGAACAAAATGTAAATGTTGTTCTACTAATAAAACAGAAATTCCAGTGGTTTCGACAATGTTACGAACAGCAGCTTCAATTTCTAAAATAATTGATGGTTGAATACCTTCAGTAGGCTCATCTAATACAAGTAATTGGGGTTTTCCCATTAAAGTACGAGCAATCGCTAGTTGTTGCTGTTGTCCTCCACTTAAGTCACCACCCATACGCGATAGCATATTTTTTAAAACGGGAAATAATCTAAAAATACTTTCAGGTATATCTGGATTTTTTACTCGATTTTTTCTTGCTTCCAAACCTAATAATAGGTTTTCTTTGACCGTTAACCGAGGAATAATTTCTCTTCCTTGAGGAACGTAACCAATTCCCATTTTTGCTCTTTGGTCGGTAGATTTCGAGTTGATGATTGTCCCAGAAAAATTAATGGTACCGCTGCGAGGTTTAAGTAAACCCATAATTGTTTTCATTAGGGTCGTTTTTCCTACCCCATTACGTCCAATTAAACACACCATTTGACCTTCAGGAACACTCAAATCTACATTTCGTAGAATATGACTTTCACCGTAGTAAACATTTAAATTAGATATTTGCAGCATTAATTCTGACTAGATTTTATATATATGATTTGAGATTAATTATTATTTTGTTGTCCTAAATAGACTTCGATAACACGAGGGTCATTTTGTACTTCTTCAATACTACCTTCACATAAAATCGAACCCTCATGAAGAACTGTGACCTTTCTCGCAATTTCTCGGACAAATTCCATATCATGCTCAATAACAAGAATTGAGTGACTTTCTGCAAGCATTAAAAGTAGTTGTGCAACATTATAAGTTTCTTCATCCGTTAAACCCGCAACAGGTTCATCTACCAATAATAAATCTGGAGATTGTGCGACTAACATTCCGATTTCTAAACGTTGTTTCTCCCCATGGGAAAGAAAAGCCGATTTGATATTTGCTTTAGATGTCAAACCGATAGTCTCGAGCAATCCTTGTATTTTGTATTTATCTTTCTTTTTAGAATTTACAAATAAAGTGGAAAAAATATTTTTATCACAATTTACACTCAACTCCAAATTTTCACTAGCTGTTAAATTGAGATATATTCGAGGTGTTTGAAACTTCCGACCAATACCCATACGGATAATTTCATGCTCTTGAAGAGAACGAATATTTTTACCTTTAAAAATAACTTGTCCTTCGGTAGGTTTTACTTTTCCAGTAATTACATCAACAAAAGTTGTTTTACCAGCACCGTTGGGACCAATTACGACCCGTAACTCTCCTACATCCATGCTGAAATTAAGGTTATTTAATGCTTTAAAACCATCAAAGCTGACAGTTACATTTTGAGTTTGTAAGATTTTAGGGGTCATGGTTGAAGGGATTGGGGATTAGCGACTGAGGATTGGGGATTGGGGAAGATAAGAATAGTTTCTCGAACATTGCTCTCTCATATAGACGTGACAGAGCCTGCGGCGTCGGCGTTAGCCTCTGTCACGTCTCTACAACTCATTACTTATTACTCATTACTTATTCTCGCTGTACTTCAGATTCTTCTAGCGCGGGATAAGTTGAAACTTGTTTCTTTCTTTTTATTAATTCCATCCCTTCACTACGCAACCATCCAATAACACCATCAGGGAGTACCGTCACAACTATTAAAAACAGCGCACCTTGAAAAAATAACCAGAATTCTGCAAATTGTTCGCTGAAAAAAGTACGAGCATAATTTACTAATAAAGCGCCCAAAATTCCTCCGACTAATGTTCCGCGTCCTCCAACCGCAACCCAAATTACCATTTCAATTGAAAAAGCAATCTCCATTGTTTTAGGTGAAACCGAACCATTTTGAAGGGTGTAAAATGCTCCTGCGATTCCTGCGATCGCACCAGAAACTGCGAATACCAATACCTTAAAATCTGTCGGGTTATAACCAGAAAAACGCACCCGACTTTCATCATCACGAATTGCGATTAGTACCCTTCCAAAACGTCCACTTGTCAACCACCGACAAAGACAATATGTTAATACCAGGAAAACAATTGTCAGATTATAAAAAATATATTGGGTGCTATAATCGCTAACTTTTAAATTAAATAAAGTTGTAAAATCTATTAATCCATTGGTTCCATTAAACAGCTTTTGTTGCCCATTAAAGAAGTTAAAGAAAACGATTGTTGCAGCTTGTGTCAAAATCGAAAAATATACACCTCGAATCCGATTTCTGAATACGAGATATCCCAATAACCCTGCAAATACACTGGGGACAAGAAAAGTCGCGATCGCAGCAAAGCGAAATGAATGAAAAGGTTCCCAAAATCCAGGGAGTTCTGTTACCCCATAAAGACCCATAAAATCTGGTAATTCACCTTCAGGAACTTGTAATTTTAGGTGCATGGCGATCGCATATCCACCCAAACCAAAAAAAATACCATGTCCCAAACTAAGTAAACCGGTATAACCCCAAATTAAATCTATACCTAAAGCTACAATCGCCAGTGATAAGAATCTTCCTAACAGATTCAAGCGAAAATCTGAAAGTATAACTGGCATAATAAAAATCAAGATGAGTGCGATCGCGATTACCAATCCCACCTCAATTAATATTAATTTTCCCCCTTTAAGTTTAATCTTTTTCAACTTTAATATTTTTAAGTATTATGATTTTCTAAATTTATCGAACCTCAATTTATTTAATATTTTGATATTTATTGATTAACCACAAAATTGAATTAAATAAATTAATATGTCAATTATTAATCCCAATCACCATATGCCGCTTACGGCGGCACGCAGTGCTATCACCAATTACCAATTACCAATTACCAATTACCCAACAAAAACTACAACTCAAAATTTCTACCTTTCTGAGCAAAAATACCAGTAGGTTTCCATTGTAAAAATGCAATAATTAATCCAAAAACCATCACCTTTGCCATACTATTTGTAGAAAAGAACTTAAAAAAATCAACTAAAGGTGGGATAGGAGCAAACAGAAAAGTCAAAGTACCAGAAGCAATTAAAAAGTTAGCCGTACCAATCCCCAATGCTGCGATGATAGAACCTAAAAGGTTTCCTACACCTCCAACCACAACAACCATAAAAGTATCAATAATATAATTTTGTCCGGTATTTGGTCCCACAGAACCAAGCAAACTAATTGCAGCTCCAGCAATTCCAGCTAATCCCGAACCAAGTGCAAAGGTAATTCCATCAACTTTTTCTGTTGGGATACCCAAACAAGCACTCATATTTCGGTTTTGAGTTACAGCACGAATCCTTAACCCCCATCTCGAACGTTGTAAGAATAGATAAATTCCTGTAACACAAACAATAGTTAAAAATATAATAAATATTCGAGTGTAGGGAAAATATAAAGTTTCTAAACCCAAATCTTCTTTTAACCACACAGGAATCTTTAATTCACTAAAATTTAATCCTTCTTGTAACCAAGTAGGAGCGGTAACATCTACATTTTGAGCCCCAAACCAAGGTTGATTAACTGATAGTTTATATGTTTGATTGAAGAAATTAGCTGTTGCGATCGAGATTGCTAAAGATAGGGAAAATAATAATCCTACAACCCAACGACGAAACCGAAGAAAATTAAAATGAAAGTTAAAATGAGAATTTAAACTAAAATTTAGAATCCATAACCCACCAAAAAATAATAAACAAAATAAACCGATCCCAATAACTAATACCCAATTTACACTGCGGACAAATTGCTTGAGTATTAAACTTACACCCCAAGTTGCAAGCAAAGTTTCTAGAGGTCTACCGTAAAGATGTTTAATTACACCTTTTTCGAGAATTAAACCAAAAAAACCAGTTAATAAAAAAGCGATGATAATTGCAAAAAATATATAACTCTCAAACCAGATCCCACCTAATTGTTTGCATACATTCTGTACAATAAAAGTTGTGTATGCTCCCAACATCATTAACTCACCATGGGCCATATTAATTACACCCATTAAGCCAAATATAATAGCAAGTCCCAAAGCCGCAATTAATAATACAGATCCAGTACTAATACCATTAAATAAAACATCTAAAAAACTTGCTAGCACTTATTTTAATTCCCCCCAAAATCACCTATTACCTATTACTCATTACTTATTACTTACTCATCACCAAATTTGTATGTGTATTAATTGTATATAGCGGTGCGTTACGGCGCGATTATAAAGGTGACCTAAAAAGATATTGCTTTTGCGCGCCTAACACACCCTACGAAGATTTTATTTTGTATTTATAAACACACTATTGGAATCCCATATCCTTGAAACCTCTTTTTTTGATATTTGATAATTTGATAAATAGATAAACCAATCACCCATTACTCATCACTCATTACTTGTTACTTATTACTCCTGTACAGACGTAGCATGCTACGTCTCTACCTCATTACTTATTCATCACTTCTAAGTCGTCTTATATTTACCACCCTTGTTCGGATCCGACCAATCACAAGCAAAACCCTTGGTGGAACTGACAAACTGATTCCAAGGTATTGGATCGACAGCAGTGGGAGTCTCATTAATGATCTCAAACAAACCATCATCTCTGACTTCACCAATACGAACAACTTTAGACAGGTGATGATTAGAATTCATTGTCACCTTTCCTTCCGGTGCTTCTAAAGTTTGACCGTAAGCAGCTACACGAACTTTCTCTAAATCAGTTGTTTCAGCTTTTTCTACCGCTTGCTTCCACAAGTAAACTCCAATGTATGCTGCTTCCATTGGGTCGTTAGTTACGCGATCGCTTCCATACTCTTTCTTGAAAGCTTCAACAAATTTTTTGTTTGCAGGAGTATCTACTGTTTGAAAATAATTCCAGGCTGCATAGTGACCTTTGAGATACTTTACACCAATCGCCTTCACTTCTTCTTCGGCGATACTAACGGACATGGTGGGATATTTATCTGGTGTTATACCTGCACCTTTCAACTGCTTGAAGAAAGCTACATTACTATCTCCATTTAAAGTATTAAATATCACCCCACCTTTAGGTAAAGCTTGCTTAATCTTGCTAATAATAGGTGTAACTTCGATGTTACCTAATGGTAAGTAATCTTCTCCAACTGTTTTACCACCATTTGCTTTTAATTGTGCTTTGATGATTTGGTTGGCTGTTTTGGGAAAAACATAATCGGAACCAACTAAAAAGAATTCTTTCCCTTTATTTTTTAATAACCAATCAACTGCAGGTTCAATTTGTTGATTTGGTGCTGCACCAGTATAGAAAATATTTTGCGAGCACTCTTGACCTTCGTATTGGACTGGATACCACAACATGTGTTCTTTATTTTCAAACACAGGTTTGACGTTTTTGCGACTAGCAGAAGTCCAGCAACCAAAAACAACAGCAACCTTATCTTGGTCAATAAGTTTATTAGCTTTCTCTCTAAAAATATCCCAATCAGAAGCCCCATCTTCAAGGACAGCTTCAATTTGTTTTCCTAAAACTCCACCATTAGCATTGATTTCTTTGATGGCTAATTTTTCTGCGTCTACAACGCTTTTTTCACTAATAGCCATTGTACCGCTCAGGGAATGTAGAATTCCTACTTTAATAGTCTGACCATTGGTAGTCTTTGTGTTAAATGAGTCTGTCGTAGATTTTGATGGATTTTCTGTAGAAACAGGCGAATTATTAGCACAAGCTTTTAAGAAAACACTCGTACTAAATGCACCCATACCATAAATTAAGAAAATTCTTCTATTAAATCTGTTTTTCATGTTTTTATTTACCCAAAATATATAATTTTCTTAATTAAATTTAGTCAAGCATAATGCTATGAAGTTGAGATTATTTCGTAACCATCAAAGTGCAAAATGTTATACATTACTGATATTAATTTGATACTTTCTCATTAAAGTGTATCTTCATATACCTTTTTTACAAGAATTTTTACAAAAAGTTGTTTTTATTAACTAATTCGACCAATAAAGCAAATTAAAAATAGGATAAAAATCAAGATTATTGAACTCTAAAAACTTATTTCTATAATTAAATAGATATTTTCAGTGACAAAAATATCTATTATTTTTCAACAAAAAAACACCATATTGCTTTTGGTGTATCTGTTAGTAACTACGTATTTTTTGGTATCTTAGTTTATTGAGATTATTGTTTTTTGAGAGAAAATAAACTATCAGTGATTGTTTAACATTTCGTCTTGTCTTATTTCTCTATTTAAATCATCAAAACACCATAATTTAGGTTATTTTTTATCTAAAGCTCGATAATCCAAACTCATAGACTGCAACATTTTTTCTCGCTTTTTCCGAGCTATAGCTTGTAAATCAATAGTTTTATCTGTTTCATCGACAATTTCGCCAGTAATTACTTCTAAGACGTCTTCCAGGGTCACAACACCAGAAACATTACCATATTCATCTACTACAACCGTTAAATGTTCGTGAGCATCAAGAAAACTTTTGAGGAGTTTATCAGCTCGAATTGTTTCTGGAACAAACCTGACTTTACGCGTTAGGGTCGCAATTTTTTGATTGTATCTACCTTCAACCATTGCTGTTAGTAGGTTTTGTTTTAAAGCAACTCCAATTACTCTGTCGATAGATTCATTAATGATAATAATTCGGGTATGTTGTGAAGAAATAATATCTGTTTTTGCTTCATTTAAAGTTAATTCACCACGTAAATAAGTCAACATAATTCGTGGTGTCATTAAGTCAGATGCAGTTAGATCGCTCAACTGAAATACCCTTTGAATCATTTCTGCTTCGTCGCGTTCGATGATTCCTTCTTGATGTCCAATGTCTGCTAATAATTTAATTTCTGCTTTATTGGTAGTTGGTTGTTTCTTACCTTTAGTAATTGGTGCGGTGACAAATTCTATTACCCACACCAAAGGAGTAAATATAAGAGCTAATCCCGCAACAGGAATCGCTGCTAACATGGAAACTTGTTCCGCGTAACGCTCACCAATAGTTTTTGGCACTATTTCTGCAAAAATAATAATTAGAAAAGTTAAGATTCCCGAAAAAGCTCCCAACCACCGGTCTCCTAATACCGATGTGGCGACACTACCTGTAACAATACTACCGATAATATTGAATATATTATTAATAATAACAATAGTTGCAATTGGTCGATTCATATGTTCGCGAATCGCCAGAAGTGCTAGAGCAGAAGGATTTTTTGATTGTGCTAATTGTTTAACTCTGAGGGGAGAAACTGAAAATAATGCGACTTCGATCCCAGAACACAAAGCCGAACCTGTGATAACCGTTAATACAACAAAAATAAGTTGAAACATTTTTAGTTCCCAATTGTGGGAAGAAATAGTAAAGATTAATGAACTGCCAAAAAAGTTTATACTATTGGACAGATAACGCTACACCCTCTATCCATCGAATTTCTCTCTTCCTTACCACTTCATAAGTAGTATTTTTGTTGAGAGTATTTTGGAAGATAAGCCTTATTAAACTAGTCTTTTTTCCCATTGCTATGAAAAAAACGATTTGCAATTATAAAATTAATGAGTTAATCCAGAGAAAATTTATTTAAAGAAAAAAGCAATTAAGTGTGTTGGAATAAGTTTGCTGGAAAAAAAATCTATTTTAATTGATGATTTTCCAAATTTCTTCTCATTGCTATTACTTAAGAATAATGGTTGGTATGTAAGGGTTCACATATAGTTTCAGGTATTTGAATTGAGTGTTTCGTTTGACTGCGGTTGCTAAAATAGCAGCCTGTCGTAAATAAACGGCTTCGGAATAAAAATAATTGCAATTTTTCGCCAATAAATCCCATAAATACTTCTTTTCGGAATATCAACCTAATGGAAAAATGCTTTTTATTCGTTCTTTTCTGTAATGACTTGAGAAAGAAACACGTCAGTTTTATGATGGCATTAGATTAGATATGTTAGATAAGTTAAATAAGGTTTGAAACTTACACAAATCTAATAACAACATTGAGAGGATTAGTAAACTTATAACCCGCTACATATAATAGGATATAGCTATTACAAAATTATTATTTTCCAAGCCTCTATATGTACTAAAAGATTTGCGTAAGTTAATAGCAGTGCAAATTATCAACAAAATTTTGTAACTCAGAAATCTATACAATTTATATAGAAACTGGCATTGAGTAAATGCACTGATTTAATTAACTACCTGATCTAATTAACTACCTGGCTACCATGACTGCGCGGATCACTTTGACTGCTAACAGGTGCAACCCGAGTAGAAAATTCAGACACTTGACCGCTCACTTGAGCATAAGGCAAATCTGAATTATTCGCCAAGGCATCTAGATTACTTGTCATAATTTGGCGGGGTTGATCGCCAATAGCTTCGGCTATTGTAACTCCACCATCATCTAGATACACAAAATGAGGGATACCATCAACTTGGTATTTGACCATTTCCGGCAACCACTTGGTATTATCGACGTTTAGCATTACGAAATTAATTTGATCGCTATAGTCTTGTTTTAATTGAGCAATATCTGGTGCCATTTTTTGACAAACTGTACACCAATTAGCATAAAACTCTACTAATGAGGGTTTCCCATTTTTCATTGCTACTTCTAGTGGAGTAGATTTGCTGTCTAATTCTGCGAGGGAAGTTGTTGTTGTTTGACTTCGTATTCCCAGAAGTAAAGTCACACCAAGGATAATTGCAACAACTGCGATTAGGAAGTTTCGCAGCCGTTTTCCAGTTGTGGTGGATTCAGTTTGGATTGGAGAATTTGCTGATGAATCCGTAGACATCGCCTATTTATCAAAAATTATTAAGTGCTGGTATCTTACTTCAGTTTAACCCTGTCTTTATCTATCCGAACTGATTTAAATCTTGGAGAATGGTAATTATATTTGCTTGATAAATACGTTACAACTAAAAAAAACCGATTATAAACCTGTGAAAAAACGAGTTACCCTTACCTTTCCCAAACGCGCTGTCCAAATCCCTATTACATATCTGTTAGCAAAGGACTTTAATGTTGCAGCTAATATTATCCGCGCTCAGGTAGCACCGAATCAAGTTGGTAAATTAGTAGTGGAACTTTCGGGAGACATTGACCGATTAGATGAAGCTGTTGAATGGATGCGATCCAACAGCATTACGGTTTCTAAAACTTTAGGTGAAATCCTAATCGATGAGGATAGATGCGTTCACTGTGGGTTGTGTACGGGTGTTTGTCCTACCCAAGCTTTAACTCTCAGTCCGGAAACCTACGAATTAACCTTTACTCAACGACGTTGTATTGTCTGCGAACAATGTATTCCGACTTGTCCGGTAGAGGCGATTTCGACTAATCTTTGATGAGTAAGGAGTAAGAAGTAATGAGTAAGGAGTAATCAGTCAAGTTACCAGTCCCCAATCCCCAATCTCAAACACATCAGCGATAACGCTACTTTCACCTACTAATCTTTTGGTTTGTGAAGGTGAGTCGTAAACTATCAAGAGCCGAGTTTCTCCACAAGTATCTTGAAACAAGGTAATTCCTTCGGCGCGATCGTCTCGATTACCATGGGGAATTTGTATCACGATTTCTGGTGTGGTGAGTGTATTTCCCTTGAGGTTAATTACATTTTCTAGAGAATAAACACATATAGAACCATCTAAATCCATTGTTGGACCAGCTAAAATCAATAAATCTTCGCCGTCCAAATATAAATCTCTAATTCCCAAACCGTTTAAGTTAATAAAATGCTTTCGATATAATTCGCGATCGCAACCAATTTCCTTTAACTTTAATAATCCTGGAGCAGATTCTTCCAATTCAATTTCTAACATTACTGCCCATCCCCGCAATACGGGACCGCGCAAACCGAGAAAAATTCGGTTTTGGACGACAGCTATTCCTTCAATATCAAACCCATTATCTTTACCAGGAATTGCGGCTTTAATAAAAGCTCCGAGATGGGAGTCTTCAGCTAAAGCCTCCATTAGTGTATTTCCTTGTTCGGTTACTTCTAATTTTGCTGCGGTTAACTTAACTTTTGAGTTATCCGGATCGGGAGAAGATGATAATAATTCACCATCAATTAGAGGGATACGTCCAAGGATATAACGATTAGGTTCAGTTGCTATTGTTGCAAGTCTTTTGAAATTTTTTTTATCTGATTTTTCTGGTTTGACTCGCTTCCGTTTATAACTGTGGGAACCAACAAACCATAAATAATTATCATGATAACTAATTCCTTCAATATCTATTTCTTCTTCTTCCGGGGCTGGTAAATCAATAAATTCTGCAACCCTAAATTGTTTGTGCTCGGCAAATTTTTCTGGATCTACTTTAGATAATCTTTCTATTGTTGAAGTTTCGTCCGAACCCAACCATAAATAATTGTCAGAACTTAAATATACTGCTGAAAGGTCTTCTCTGTGTTCTGAATAATCTTTCCCAAATACAAGTAATACCTGTTTGATTAAAGCTGGATTTGGCATCTTTGATTAAGATATAAAAATATTTTACGTAAATTTGAAGACTTATTATATATGTGAAAATTGGTAATTGGTAATTGGTAATTGGTAATTCCTCAGTCACTGGTCATAACTTCTGACTTCTGATTCCTGACTTCTGACTTCTGACTTCCGATTTCTGATTCCTGACTTCTGACTTCTGACTTTTGTACAGACGTAGCATGCTACGTCTCTACGGCTTCTGACTTCTAACCTGCATCTACAACCCACAAAATAAATAGAAACGCGAGCATGTCACGTTTCTAAGTTCAGTTTATTTTTATCTGTGAAAAATTTGACAATTAAAAATTTGTTGATAATTACTTAATTTTCAACAATTCCACATCGAAAATTAAAGTTGCATTGGGAGGAATAACGCCACCAGCACCACGAGAACCATATCCCAATTCAGAAGGAATAATTAGCTTTCTACGTTCGCCTACTTTCATTGTACTGAGTCCTTCATCCCAGCCCTTAATTACTTGTCCAACACCGATTTTAAAATCAAAAGGACGATTGCGATCGCGGGAACTATCAAATTTACTTCCGTCTTCTAGAGTACCGGTATAATGTACGGTTACAATTTGTCCCTTTTCAGGAGTTGCTCCACTTCCTTCTTGAAGGACAACATATTTTAGTCCTGAAGGGGTTGTAACAACGTTCTCTTCTCCTGAGGGGGTAGCAGCGACGTTTTGATCGGACATATCTTTGCTCGCTATTAAAGTATTGTTTTCGTTTACGTTACCTGATGTTGCTACGGTAGTATTAATAGGGTTAGCAACAGCAGACTGCGGTTTTTCACCAGTTATTTGTGCGAATACCAAAACCACAGTACAAATAACAACGAAAGTCGCGCTGAGAAGAATTGCTTTCAAAATCACTCCTTCCTAATTAAAGGTTTCTGGGAATTGGGATTACTAATAAAACAAATCTTAGTTTATCAGCTTATGGCAAATGTACCAGTTGGAACTTAAGCAAATCTTAGGATGTTTATTTTCATACTTTTAATTACAAGTATTATTACTGCTGTATCAATAAACCCTCCCATGATTGTGAGGAAAACATCAGCGGGAGGGGTGTAAGATATATTTATTTTTTACTACCAAATTACATATCTTCAGCGCCACATTTTATTTTCTAAATCGCGGACTTGACGTTCTAAGCGATCTATTCTTCCTCTTAGTTCGTCGACTTCTGACTGACGAGCAACTCCCAAATCTTGCATCATATTCCGCATTTGTCGTTCCATATTGGTTCCCCAGTTATCTTGCTCAGATTTGAGTTGTTCTACCATATCATCCATAACTTCTTTGGCTTGTTCTGGATCGAGTTTGCCATCCTTCACCATTTTTTCGCTGGCTTCTCGTAGTTTTTCCGCCATAACTGATGTTGTACCAATACCGAGCATTAGTAACTGTTGCATCCAGTTGTTGTTATCCATGTTTTCTCCTCTCTAAAATTTCTTATCCTTGAATTTTTATTCTTAAAATTTATCCTTAAAACTTATTTGACCCCAAATTTGCAATGTATTTTTGGTAATGACCAGTTCAAGTCCTTAACAAACTGTATTTTAATCAAGTGCATTTTAATCAAGTACATTTTAAAATCACTATTTTATACCTATAACTTTATTTATTACTTGGTATTAAGTGAGAATATACAGTTGTGCTGCTAGGGTCAATATGTTTTTCCTCACCTCTACAGCTCTATTCTGACAAATTCAAGCTAGGAATGAAAGAAAGGTGGTTATTGAGTTACTCAAGTTTAAAATGGATCCTGCGGTACGGGAAAAATTTATTCAAAAGGATGAAGATATTTGGACTAACGCTTTAAGAAAATATTCTGGGTTTTTAGGAAAGGAAGTTTGGATTAATCCCAATGATAAAGGTGAAGTGACAATAATAGTGCAGTGGGAAACACGAGAACAGTGGAAGAGCATACCACAGAAAGATTTGGATGTTATCGAAGCGAAATTTGATTCGTCACTGGATTTTAATTATGAAATGATAGAGTCATCGGAGTATCAAGTCCGAAAATTTCCTCGCAGGTAAATGCATAAATCCATAGAAGTTCAACCATAGAAATTAAAAGCTAAAAGCTTAACGTTTTGGAGATTTTCTGGGTTTTTCCACCTCACGCATAGCTTCTCTACCCAAAATAAACATTCCTGTCACACCCAAACAAACAAACCAAATGTATTCTTGCCAATACAGACCAATTTGTTGAGTAGGGTTGAGTTCTGGGTGCAGTGTATTTAAGTATAGCAGTAGCACGAGGATTGTTAAGGCAGAAAAACCGACAAAGCTTAAACCAATCTTGATCCGGGCTGGTCGCAGTTCCCAATCGCTAATTTGGTCGAAATCAATTTCTGCTAATTCACTCAAAGTGTCTTCTGCAACAAATGAAGCTTCTTCTATACGTTTACTTAGTTCGGGCGATACAATTGGCACAATTGCACCGACTGTCGGACGACGCAAGAAGGCTTCTGTGTCGCGTAAAATTTCTAATGGCTTACGTTTCTGCGGTTCAGCGAATTCCAGATTTTCTGGAGTTTCTTCGGCGTTGTCTTTGGGTTCAAAATCCATAATCTGATTTTTAGAGTAGGTTTTGATAATTCGCCGGATTAAAAATATTGGGGGATTGGGAAAATACACTATTTCCAGTCCCTTACTATCAGTAATATTTTAACTGCTGAGCTATATTTCCATTGTAGAGCGGGAAGTAATAAATTATTCTTGTTTGAGGTGTTCCTCTTATCTTTGTATCAAAATTTTTTAAACCTAAAGCAACAGAAAATAGTTGTTCTTTCTTCTTCCCTGTTCCTTTCTTCTTAAAACCCAAATCTTTTATCGACCCACTTTTTAGCCTTT
>NZ_JASJDK010000013.1 GCF_030065675.1 Mastigocoleus sp. MO_188.B34
CTTTAAGTTAATTTAAATTAACTTAAAGTTAAAGTTAATGTTTGTATGTAATGACGAACATTTGTATTAGATGCCAGAAATAAAATTAAAGTTCTAGTTAACATCACAGGCTCAATTCAAGAAAAACATAGACTTGAACCTAAAATAAGAAAAACTTATGATTCTCTCTCCGTGCCCTATCTGTATTTTGGTAATAGTGAGAATTTTGGTGGTAGTGAGATTTTATGTCTAGGAATGTTGAAATAAAGTTTCTAGGTAAACCCGAGCAGCTTGACGATCGCTATCTCCATTTTGAAGTAAAAACAGAGACAATGCTGCAGTCAGAACTCTATCTCTATCCCAGTCAGGATGCTTCTCCAAGTACTTGTTAAGGGATTCGTGTAGAGTTTCAGGAATTTCAGTAAAAATGCTAACTGTTGCGTTCATAATATTTTTCTCTTAGTACGGTCTATCAACGGGAAACTTTGCTTTTAATAAATAATAATCTGGTGAAAACACCTTTGTTTTAGTTCAAAAATAAGTTACGGATAACAGAGTTTTTCACAGAGCTATTGAGGAAACTACAAAAGCAAGCCGCATCATTGTGCGGCAAGAGGGGGTGGGTTTGTCAATGCTGCGAAATGTAAAGAAGGTATTTATAAAAAATAAAGACTCACGAGACAATAAGGGTTTGGGGTTATTTTTTGTAATATATATTAATATTAACTCAGTCTATTAAATTAAAAACCTCAAATAGAAAAAATCCCCAGCGAAACAATAAAGAGCTTGTAAAACCGTAAAATGGTTGTGGAAAACTTCTATACAGCCTGTGGAAATGTTGTGGAATGAGTGAGGAAAACTTTCGTTAATGATAAGAATTACAAAAATATAGTTTGCACTATAGTTTTTTTAAATACACAAAATAATGACGTTACCTTTCCTGTCCCGCCTTGCTTCGTGGTTGCCTAAATTTAATCGCCAAGTTTGGATTTTGGCATCTGGTCGATTTCTATCGGAATTGGGTACGGGTTTCACCTTGTTTTATGCACCCATTTTCTTTGTCAATCAACTAGATTTGTCCACAACTGCCGTTGGTTTGGCATTGGGTAGCGCATCAATATCTGGGATTTTTGGGCGAATTTTAGGAGGTTATGCAGTTGATTCCAGTTTTTGGGGGCGTCGTAGAACTTTATTGCTTTCTGCGGCTATTTCGGCTGTGGGCTCTTTTGTTTTAGCCGCGAGTTTTGATTTTGTCACCCTTATTATCGGAAATTTAATTGGTGGGATGGGAGCGGGATTGTATTGGCCAGCGACGGAGGCTGTGGTTGCTGACATAACCCAGCCAGAGCATCAAAGAGAAGCCTTTGCTCTAAATCGGCTAGCCGATAATCTTGGTTTGGGAATGGGGATTGTTTTAGGAGGTATTTTAGTTGTAGCCACGAAAAGTTATCGTGCTTTATTTGCGATCGATGCTATTTCCTTCGTATTATTCTTCGGTGTTATTTTTGTCGCAATTCAAGAAACTTATCGTCCCCAAAAAAACGCTGTGGAAAAAATGCTACCTTTCAGTTCTTGGATGACAGCATTAGGGGATCGTCGTTTACAGGTTTTTATTAGTATTAATATTATTCTTACGACTTACATCTCTCAGTTACAGAGTACTCTTCCTGTCTACTTCAAAAATTACATTCCAGGACAAAATGGAAAATTTGGGTTTACTGAAACAATCATCAGTGGTCTTTTCACTTGGCATTTGATTTTAGCTGTAATTTCTCAGCTACCTGTGGCGAAAATTCTCAACAAACTCTCCCACGCCCGAGCCTTGATGGTTTCTAGTATGTTGTGGGCTGTGGGTTTTATTCTTATTTGGCGTGCGGGTATATCTAGCTCAGGAAATCTATATTGGGCGGCGATGGGTTTAGCTGCGTTTGCCCTTGCTATCGTCTCCTATACGCCTTCTGCATCTGCCTTAATTAGTGATATTGCCCCATCATCCCAAAGGGGTGTTTACTTCTCTTTAAATTCCCTTTGTTGGGCTGTAGGTTACTTTATTGGACCTCCTTTGGGGGGTTGGGTATTGGATAAACCAAGAATTTTTGTGGATAATTTTTGGTTAGGCTTAGCTTTAAGCACGAGTATCACGATCGTAATTTTGCGCTATTTAGGCAAAGTTATGGCTGATGTGGGTCGCAATCGGGAATAATTTTTTGGGAGTCGGGAGTCAGAAGTCAGGAGTCGGGAGTCAGGAGTCGGGAGTCAGGAGTCGGTGGTTAGTAGGGTTTATAGAAATCCACACAAAACTACTCAAAAGTGATCAATAATAGTCTTCTAAGTTTGTAGTCCATTCCAAAGGTCTAGAGCTAAAGGGATAAATGGTAATCCCTCTATTCCCTTAAAAGCATCGGGAATATTTTAGGAATAATATTCATAAGATATTATCTAACTGCTGCTAACCCATTACCCATTACCCATTACCCATTACCCATTACTCATTCGGTTACCAGTCTCTCTCTTACTTTCTTCTTTCTTGCAATTTCCGATATACGGCTTTGATATCTACTTGGTGATGAGCTAAAGCCACAAGGGTGTGATAAAGTAAGTCAGCAACTTCACCTGCAATTTCATCAGGCTCGTCGTCTTTGAAAGCCATCACGACCTCAGCGCTTTCCTCGCCAATTTTCTTCAAAATCTTATTGTCCCCACCTTTGAATAACTTGCAGGTGTATGAGTCTTCTGAAGGGTTGTCTCTGCGATCGCAAATTACCTGAAATACTTGTGATAGGGTATCTGCTGGTGGTGGGTTGATTTTACCATCTACTTGATGAAAGCAACTGCGTTCGCCGGTATGACAGGCAATATCGCCTATTTGCTCTACACTGACCAATAAAGCATCACTATCACAGTCATAGCGGATACTTTTAACTTTTTGTAGATGTCCGGAAGTTTCTCCTTTATGCCATAATTCCTGACGAGAACGACTCCAGAACCATGTCTCGCCGGTTTCTAACGTTTTCTTTAAAGATTCTTGATTCATCCACGCCATCATTAAAACCGTACCATCCAAATAATCTTGCACTATGGATGGAACAAGACCCTTGTCATCGTAGCGAATCTGGTCCAGAGGTATGATGTTATTTAAAATCTTAGATTCAAAAGCTTCGATTTCAGACGAAAGCATACCAACTACCCCAATTTCAATTGAAATTACTCATGGTCTAAAATACCATCTTGCAGAGAGCAGTTGACATGCTTTCCCAAATATTCATGTTTTTTTATCTTAGAATTCAGCTTTAGACAATTACATTGCCGTGCATTGCCGACTGCATTTTGACAGCGCTTAAAGCGACCTGGTGAGCCTTAGGGGCTTCTCCATACCAGTGTATTGCCGAGTTGAAAGCAGCTCGGTAAATATCTTGGTATGCCTCAGATAGGCGAGTACGAATCTCCAAAGGCAAGTCTTGATTGGACTTATATAACATATTGTTATTTCCTGGTTCCGCTGTGTGCCGCTTATTTACTACGATATGAGTTCATAAGCAGTCTTTGACACTATCCTAAGATAGAGCTTTTAATTCCCTATTGTAGGAGATAACCTTGGTAAATACCATAACTAAAACTACAAAATCACAAGAAATCTTTGCTGCGGCTCAAAACTTGATGCCGGGTGGAGTAAGTTCGCCAGTTCGAGCCTTTAAGTCGGTGGGCGGTCAGCCGATTGTTTTCGATCGAGTTAAAGGTGCCCATATTTGGGATGTGGACGGTAATCAGTATGTTGATTACGTCGGTACTTGGGGACCAGCAATTTGCGGTCACGCTCATCCTGAAGTAATTGCAGCGTTGCATGAAACTTTAGATAAAGGTACTAGCTTTGGTGCCCCCTGTGCCCTAGAAAATGTTTTGGCGCAGATGGTCATTGATGCTGTTCCTAGCATCGAAATGGTAAGATTTGTTAACTCTGGTACTGAAGCTTGTATGGCTGTTTTACGGCTAATGCGAGCCTTTACCAAGCGAGATAAAGTTATCAAGTTTGAGGGCTGCTATCACGGTCATGCCGACATGTTCTTGGTGAAGGCGGGTTCCGGGGTCGCGACCTTGGGTCTGCCGGATTCTCCAGGGGTACCAAAGTCTGTTACCAGTAGCACTTTAACTGCGCCTTATAACGATCTGGAAGCTGTTAAAGCTTTATTTGCAGAAAACCGCGATGAAATTGCTGGGGTCATCTTAGAGCCAGTAGTTGGTAATGCTGGTTTTATTACCCCTGATGCTGGGTTCTTAGAAGGTTTAAGAGAAATTACCCAAGAGAATGGTGCTTTACTTGTCTTTGATGAAGTCATGACAGGTTTCCGCATCGCTTATGGTGGGGCTCAAGAAAAGTTTGGGGTTACTCCTGACTTAACAACCTTGGGTAAAATTATTGGCGGTGGCTTACCTGTTGGTGCTTATGGTGGTCGTCGAGATATCATGTCTATGGTCGCTCCTGCAGGACCGATGTATCAAGCTGGTACTTTATCGGGTAATCCTTTAGCTATGACAGCAGGGATCAAGACACTGGAACTGTTGCAGAAACCTGGAACTTATGAGTATCTCGACCAAATAACCAAAAAACTGATAGATGGTTTATTGCAAGTAGCAAGAGAAACAGGTCACCAGGTCTGTGGCGGTCAAATTAGCGGTATGTTCGGTATGTTTTTCAATGCTGGACCGGTTCACAGCTATGATGATGCCAAAAATTCTGATACTGCAAAATTTGGGCGTTACCATCGCGGGATGTTAGAACGGGGTATTTACTTAGCTCCATCCCAATTTGAAGCTGGATTTACTTCTATTGCTCACACCGAAGAAGATATTGAGAAAACTTTAGCGGCTGCGCGAGATGTAATGTCAAGTTTGTAATTTCAGACTGTAATACTTTCTCCGCAATCATTTGTACCTAACCAAGTATCTTTATAAAGAATCTGTATAAGGTTCGTGCTACTTTCGGTTTAACTTAATCTCTTTTAATTCCCCATAGCATAAATCTATTTGGGGTCTCTCACAGATGAAAACCCCGTCTAACCACGGACGGGGTTTATAATCTTTTAGTTTTCCTAGTTTTCCCAGTATTGTTTAGCTTGGTATGCATACAGCACGAGCCCTATCCCGCAGCACATTTACAGCCAGTGTGACCACAACCAGAACCATTTACATGCCCATTAGCGCAAACTTCGGAACAATAATATTGGCCATTTTTGGCAATTGCATCTTTGAGTGAGACAATACACAGACAATCTGCACAAGCACATTTCATTGAAGTGACATCTGCCATAATTCCAGCTTCCTAAACAAATTGGCTATGTGAGTATATTACCAATTTGTTCAAAGGGGATAATGATTCAAACTCTCTCAAAAGTTAAATAAAAGTTAAAGAACTGGGTATTTTGTAAAGATTATTTCTAATAAGACATTAATTAACAGATAACTTAATTTTCTCTATTCTTAAATGTTAATTAACCTTGTGCAGTCTTCAGGGCTTCACCACGACGGGGTAAGTTAAATGAAATTAACCAAGTGAGTGTCAAACATATAACTGCACCCCAAAGACATCCTGTTAAACCAAATGCCTGATACAGTAATCCCGATGTAATGGTTCCAAGTAATCTTCCACCAGCATTCGCCATATAGTAAAAACCAACATTGAGGGCGACTTTGTCACTATCTGTATAATTAAGAACAAGATAGCTGTGAATTGACGAATTGACCGCAAAAACTAAACCAAATATTCCCAAACCCAGGATAATTACCCAAGAAACTTGCCAGTTAAATTCTATAAGGGTAGCTATAGTTGCTGTCACAATGGTCAGGACGAAAACCCAAATCTGAGATGTAGCCCCATCAGGCGTAATTCCATCTTGACGATTAAATAAGTTTGGTGCAGCACCCTGTACAATACCGTAGCCAATTACCCATACCGCAAAGAATGTACCAATCGCCACGAAACTCCATCCCAAAACAGTTTCCATATAAAGCGGTAAACCTACCACAAACCATACATCTCGCGCGCCGAAGAGGAAAAGGCGTGCAGCAGAGAGAGCATTGATGGCTGGGGTTTTACTGAAAAGCTCCCTGAATGGGACTTTATCCTTTGTTTTACCCATATCTCTTTTGAGGAACAAAGTGCTCAATGCTAAAACAATCCCTAGCCCAACGACCATAATCCAAAGAGAATAGGAAAAACCGACTGTTGTCAACAGTGTGGAGCCCAAGAAAAAACCAACACCTTTGAGGGCGTTTTTGCTACCAGTTAGAATTGCAACCCATTTAAAGAGTGTACCTTCTGCATTTGGTGGTACAACTAGCTTAATAGCACTTTTTGAACTCATCTTAGTTAAATCTTTAGCAATGCCTGATAGGGATTGAGATGCCATCACGTATGCGATCGCCACCCACTGCGGCCATGTTGTAGGTAATACTGCTAGCATACTGAGAGCTACAATCTGAATACCCAATCCGCTAAAGAGAGTTAGCTTGAGACCAAAGCGAGAACCAATCCAACCACCAATGAAATTGGTAACAATACCAAAGAACTCATACAGTACAAAAAGAGCAGCAACTTCAAGTGGACTATAACCAAGGCGATAAAAATAGAGCAAAACTAACATGCGCAGCGCGCCATCTGTCAAGGTGAAACCCCAGTAGGCTGCAGTTACAAGTCCATAGCTCGTAATATCGACTTGTTCTACCACATCAGCATTGAAGTTTTCTACTTGCGACGATTGATTATTTGCAGTACTGGACATGGATAATTCCTCACTTATTTTAAGAATCCAGCAACTTTTTCAGTCAAATCGATCATGCGATTAGCGTAGCCCCACTCATTGTCGTACCATGCAAAAATTTTCACCAATCTTCCATCAACTACCATGGTTGACTTGGCATCGATAATTGAAGAACGTGGATCGTTGAGATAATCAGAGGAAACCAGTGGACGTTCTTCATATCCTAAAATGCCTTTTAATTCACCCTCTGCAGCTGCTCGAAAAAGCTGATTAATTTCTTCAATAGTCGTTTCCCGTTGCACTTCAAATACGGCATCAGTCAGAGATGCATTGAGTAGGGGGACACGTACAGCAATTCCGTTGAGCTTACCTTTTAATTCAGGGTAGATCATTGCGATCGCAGTTGCTGAGCCGGTAGTTGTTGGAATCAGATTTTGAATTGCAGAACGGGAGCGACGCAGATCTTTATGTGGCGCATCGACGATTACTTGGGTATTCGTTACGTCATGAACAGTTGTGATAATTCCACGTTCAATGCCGATACCATAATGTATAACTTTAACAACCGGAGCCAAGCAATTCGTTGTACAAGAGGCGGCTGTAATGATGTGATGTTTCTCTGGGTTATATAGATGGTCATTACACCCCATCACAATGTTCAATACTTCTTCTTTGACTGGAGCAGATACAATAACTTTGCGTACCCCATGGTGAAGATAAGTCTCTAATGTATTTAGAGTCCGAAATTTACCACTACACTCCAAAACTATATCAACGCCTAAGTCTTGCCATGGTACATCTTTTGATGTCATACCTTCGCTGAATGTCAGCAGGTAATTACTTTGCAGATCTTCTCCGAGTTTACCGTCAACCCGAATTTTTCCATTTTCAATAGAGGTACTGCGTTCCCATCGACCATGAACGGAATCAAATTCAAGTAGATGTGCTGCTCCCTGTAAGCCGATAAATGGATCGTTCACGTGAACGAACTCTATGTTTTTTGAGTTCAATCCCGCTCTTAAAGCAAGACGACCGATACGCCCGAAGCCGTTAATCCCTACTCGAATCGCCATTTCCTAAATTCTCCGCTTTCAAGTTCAATAAATTTCTGCAGCGCTCTATCAGCATCCATCAGCCATAAACTATTGATGACTTCAAGTTATGCTGACATGTTCAGAAAGTAAAAATTAGTAAGCAAAGACGTTTCACATATTAAAAAATTATTTTTAAAACATCACTCTGAAGTAGTAATTCATCAAATTGTAATACTTCTTTAAAAAAAATGATGTTCTTTATTTAGCTATTATTTTCTTTCTAGGTAAATAATATTGTTAACACAATAAATAATATTAAATGCTTGATAGTTTACCGGTAGTTATTCTGTTGGGACTTTATATCGCCTGGAATCTGGGTGCAAATGATGTTGCAAATTCCATGGGAACTTCCGTCGGTTCTAAAGCTGTTACTCTAAAACAAGCATTAATTATTGCTGGAATTTTAGAGTTTAGTGGGGCAGTATTGTTTGGAGATCAAGTTTCCAAGCGGTTAGCTGGTGAGATTATTAATGCAGAATTATTTGCACATCAACCTCAGATTTTAGTTACCGGAATGATCTCAGTTTTGCTTGCTTGTGGTCTATGGTTGCAAATTGCAACTTATAAAGGCTTACCGGTATCTTCCTCTCATGCTGTTGTCGGTGCGATCGCTGGATTTAGCTGGGTTGCTGTAGGTGCAACTGCAATTGATTGGTTGTCAATTGAAGAGATTACTTTTGGATGGGTATTAACCCCTGTGATTAGTGGACTTACTGCTGCTTTTTTATATAAACAAATTTGTTTCTGGATTTTAGATAAACCAGAACCACTATTTTACTTGCGGGAGTGGATACCTTGGTTAAGCGTAATGTTATTTGGAATATTCGGTGCCATTGTTTTACCGATACTTACTCCAAAATTAAGTGATTTTTTACTCAGAAAAATAGGGATAAATGTTGTCAGTTGGGATATTTCCTTGTTTGCAGGTGTGACTGGTGCATTAGGACTCACTATTTATAGTTGGCGACAATTAGATGTAATTGCAAGCAGACAAAATACTTCCTATTCCCAATCTCCCATTGAAAATATTTTTGCTCGCTTCCAATTAGTCAGTGCTTGTTTTGTTGCTTTTGCTCATGGTTCTAATGATGTAGGGAATGCGATCGCACCTTTGGCTGCGATTGTATATATAAAAAATACTGGTAACGTTCCCGGTGACGATCTCGATATTCCCACTTGGATTTTAATTGTTGGTGGAATCGGTATTATTGCCGGTTTGGGAGTATGGGGAAAAAAAGTCATTGCGACTATCGGGGAAAATATTATTACTTTGGAACCCAGTAGCGGATTATGCGCTGAACTGGCTACTGCTACAACTGTTTTATTTGCATCCACCCTGGGTTTACCTGTTTCGACTTCCCATGCTCTTGTTGGTGCTGTTGTGGGAATTGGGTTAATGAAAAATTCTGATTCGCTCCAGTTAGCTACCATTCGAGGAATTGCTGCAGCTTGGTTTATTACTATTCCTGTCAGCGCACTTTTAAGCGCTACTATTTTTAGTGCTTTGCTTCTGCTGAGTTAGAGGATATTTAAAAAGTCATATTATTTACCTAAAATATCTTGGTTCTCCCTAAATTCCCCATTTGCGCAGTGTTTCCGATGTGTTAGGAGAGTTTTGCCCGTTTTTAAGGGGTGTAGGGGGATCTAAACAATAATTTAGAGTGATAAGCGATACTTTCCAAACATCCTTTTAGAAAGACAAAGAAATCAAATAGGTAATTTTGCACTGACTAAGCAAAGAATATTTGAATGATAAATAGTTGACGATCAATGTTTTATCGCTAATGTTTATTTGTAAGCAGATTTACTCACTATCCATATTTCACATATTTTTATTATCAGTTGCGAACATATGGAAGTTTATAGTTATAGGTAATAGTATTTTTTATCACAAATTATAAGTGGAGAAATACTGTATGTTTAATAATTACCAAGAGCGTTAAATTATTACCGATTTGAGTAAATATCTCGGAGAGATGCAGAGAATAATTTTTATCTGAGTCACTCCAATATCAAATCTCTAATTTTTTTTAGTAGTATTAAACTGAATTAGTCCGAGCCTTCTAGATTTTAGGTAAGTTTTTATGATAAAAGTATGACTGTCATTGGGCTACGCATTATTATTAGTAAATATTTGTTACTAAGAAAATAATTTTGTGTAAATAATTTTGTGTAAATATTCTTATATAAATAATATTTAGTCAATCTTATTTGATTTAAACTTTATCCTTTAATCTGGCACAATGCAGAAAATAGCTAAACTGTCAGCACTAAAAAATAAATCAGAAACAGCTTCATCCTCAAAGGATCAAAGGTAAAAGAGTAATGGGGCGATTTGAGAGGCGACCAAAAAATCCAAGATCCAATGGCGATCCATCCACAGCAGCACAGACCGCCTTAAAAGCTGTTACTGAGGATTTGCAAGTTATCCAGCGTAATTTGCTCAAGTCATTGCGAGAAGATATTAAGCGCTTAGAACGAGAGAAAATCCGTTTAGCGGATGATATCAGACGTTTACAGGAAGAAAAAGAACAGTTACAGCAAGGACGAGACTTGGGCGAGATTCAAGCTTTGGTACGCCAAGTCGCACAGGTTTTAGCAAATCATCTATCCACCCAACTCCAATCTTCATTGGAGAGCTTAGCCAATCGAGCAAGTGGGGTTCCTTCTGGAAGAGAAAGTAATTTACAATTAAATACTGCAGAATCAGAACAAAGTAACGCCCAGTTACTTGATACTTTACAAGGTGCTTTGACTATCAGTTTGAGTTCCCTACAGCAAGAGATTAATAATTATCAAAGCAGTATTTCTCAACAGTTGTCGCGAATGTACGACCGACAACAGCAAGGAGAGGTAATCTTAACAGAACTGGTCGAACGTTTACGTGTGGAATTGGAAGGAGTCACAGAAGACAGTTTGACTTTAGAAGTTTCCAGTCCTCCAATAGAAGCAACACCATCAGATTTGACATCAACTGAGGAAGAAGAAAGTCCTTTTGAAATTCATCCCAACTCGGGAATATATAACCGTTCTGGGGATACAAAACTACAAAACGATCTCTTCCCTGATCCGAATGTAAATCCAATTCCTGCAAAACCAATTCCTGCAAAACCAATTCCTGGAAGAGAAGTATCACCAGAGGAAATTATTACCCCTCCCCCTCCACCTCAATCTGAACGTTCTGAGTCTCTGATATCTCCATCTAAAGACTCCTTACCAGCTATAACCCCATCAGTACCACCCCAAATTCAGCGGGACAATATACCCCAAGGGCGACCTACAAAACAGACGACACAAGCTCCGAAGGGACTAATAACCTCTCCTACTGGCTTAATTTTGATTTTTCTCTCATCTTTGGTGTCGGCACTTTATAATCTGATTATCAAGATTATTGTCCAACCAAACTCGGAAATTTTTGGCGTACTCAGTATGGAGAGTTTAATGACTCCAACCTTGGGTAATTCTATGTTGTTGTTAATGCTCAGGATGTTAGTGGTGGTACCGCTAATGTTTGTTTTAGCACCAATTCTTCATCCACGAGTATGGCAAGATTTACAGAATCTCATTAAATCATTTAGAGGAAAAGCATCTGCAGGGCGAAAAAATTCTAAGCGTCTCCTAATTTTATCAATTGTCAGTGGTAGCTTTTTATTTTTGTCCCAGGTATTGACTTATATTGCTCTTGGACAAATACCTACCGGAATGGCGACATCTTTAATATTTATCTATCCGGTAGTCAGTGGTCTTTTATCGTGGTTTCTATTTCGCGATCGCCCTTCTCCTTTTCGAGTTGCTGCAATGTGCACCATTGGTTTTGGACAATTATTGCTTTTAGTCGCAGGTTTCGGGGTCGGGATAGAGAATGTCACGAATGGAAGTAGTGCAGCTTTTGGTGCGGGGATCGCTTTTGCATTTTATATAATTTTTACCCGAATTTGTGCGGCGAAACTACATCCAATTTCTTTTACCGCAATCAATTTCTGTACGATGTTGGTACTGTCTTTCATTGGTTTGATAATTCCCTTGCCTGTAGATTGGGGTTTAGAAGTCAATCAAATAAACCTTTTTGACTTGATACTAATTAGTTTCGCTTTGGGTGTAATGACAATTCTTGGCTATTTACTGAATAATTTCGGAGTCCGCAAACTCGGTGCAACAAGAGCAGGAGTATTTGGTGCTATTGTGCCAGTTTTAACTGTAATTTGTGCGGGTATAATTATTCAGGAAGAATTAGGAATAGTCCAAATTATTGGAGTTTTATTAATTACTTTTGGTGTTGCAGCTTTCAGCTTAGATAAAATCAAAAGTCAACCTGCAACTTCTCGCTCCAGGTAGTTTCTAACTGCATCGGAATTATATTTTAAACACAGAAGGGTGGAGATTTCTTCAGTCAGCTTTTAAGTCATACTTATGATTCGAAGTGCTATTCATTAGCATTTCTGTAAGGTAGCAAAAGATAAAGAGAGAAAGGTTTTGGATGCAGCAAGCTGTTCCTATGGGGAGCACATGACGGGAGCTATGTTGTTCGCTGTAAGCCCATCCAAAGACCTCTGGTGCATTTTACTCACACCGACGGCGCAGATTAAGCGCGTGTCCGTAGGAGAAACTTTATAAATTTTTTTTCTTATATTAATTTCAAAAAAAGCCGCTACACATAAGTTCTTTAAATTTATTACCCTATTCTCTTTGATTAATTAACTGCTGTGGTATTAAAGGAGATTGCTATTAGTTAAAAGACTTAAACAAGAATAATTACCTGCATCAACACAAGTAATTCATCGAAAATTATGATTAAAATCAGGCTAACTTATATAGATTTAAATACAAAAGTAGCAAGGACTTAGGTTTACCACATTATTCCTTACTTCAACTTAGACGATATATTAGGAATTTTCAGGTTCCTATAAGTACTTACCTAGAATAACTTTTTTACAATTTAAATCACAAATGTATCATAGACAACTATCAAAAGCCTATACTATGATGCTATTATTATCAGGCTAATAATATATTTACTCTATTAAAAGTTGCTACTAATACAGGGATAAGCTATGACAACCAAATTAATAAATACCTTAGCTGAAACAATGGGCGCTCATCTCCATTTACTCAATTTAGGTAAATTCTAAAGTTGTCAATAGTAAATATATCCTAGATATTTAGTCAAATAGTAATTGATACAACTACAAATGTATTATTAATTACTAGCTCAGGTTTAGGTTATTTCAACATCCGAACCTCATAACCGTAGGCTTAATTACACATAAATATTATTCTATACATTCAATTACGGATATTAGTCTTGATGTACCTCGAGAATTTACTGAGTATTATTTTGCAACTTTTAGCTATAAGGTTTTCTCTTTTCTCTTTTTGACCTTACTAATTTCAAAAACAAAAAGTGCCTGGACGTGTTGCCGTGTTTCCACTCCAAGCACCCTTTGGTTTACACTTGCTCCTCACACACAAATCTAAGATATCACTGGTTTTACGAATCGACAAGTATGCTAGGTGACAGTTTTGGAATTGTACACATTTTTTTTTCGTTGTCGTTTTTTTGACAAAATAAAAAGCGCTTGGACGTGTTACCGTGTTTCCACTCCAAACGCTTCTTATTTTTAACTTGCTCCTCACACACAAATATAAGATAGCATTGCTGATTCAAATGTCAAAAGTAATTAGGTGACACTTTGGTAATTGCCATATTAGGCGATTGGGGATTAGGAATTGGGAATTAGGGATAGCACTGCGTGCCGCCGCTTCGCGCTTTGCGCGCGTTCTTAGCGGCATATGGGGATTGTGTTGATTAATCTTTAATCCCTACTCATTACTGTGGGCTGTGTACACTTACGTGTCCCGCTTTGCTAACGCGCCCCGCTATAGCTATAGCTGCGCTACCTGCGGAGCCGCTACCTACGGAGCCACTAACATTACTCATTACTCATTACTCACTGATTTTTCGTTCAATGCAAAAAGTGACGCATGCCGGTGAATATCATTGTTAAACCCAGTTCATTAGCTGCATTTATTGATTCTCGATCGCGAATACTTCCTCCCGGTTGAACAATGGCTGTAATTCCTTTCTCGGCTGCAGTTCTCACAGAATCATCAAAGGGAAAGAAACCGTCACTAGCAAGGAAGGCTCCTTTGGTTTTTTCTCCAGCTTGTTCTAAAGCTATTTTCGCCGCACCAACGCGGTTCATTTGTCCTGCACCAATACCTAAAGTTGTACGGTTGGCTGTAATGACAATGGCGTTAGATTTAACGTGTTTGCAAACTTTCCAAGCAAATAATAGTTCTGCTAGTTCGTCATCTGTGGGTTTTCTTTCTGTGACAATTTTCCATTTGCCAGGATCTACAGTTGCATCATCTGATGCTTGGATCAGTAAACCGCCTGCGATCGCTTTTATTGTTTGCTTGGGACCGTAATTTAAATCTGCTAGGGTTAAAACCCGTAATTTTGATTTCCCTGCAAGGATTTCTTTGGCTTCTGGCTCGCAACTTGGCGCAACCACACATTCCAAAAATGTCTTAGTTAGTTCGGTCGCAGTTGCTGCATCAATGGGGCGATTGAGGGCAACAATTCCACCAAATGCTGAAACAGAGTCAGCCGCAAGTGCTTTTTCGTAAGCTTCTTTGAGGGTGTCTCCCAGTGCTACACCACAAGGATTAGTATGTTTCAAAACTGCAGTTGCCGGTCGAACTGTAAATTCAGAAATTATTCGCCGTGCGGCTTCTAGATCGACTAAGTTGTTATAACTAAGTTCTTTTCCTTGAAGTTTTTCGGCAGCTACCCATCCACCATTATTTGTACCTGTTTGGTACCAAGCTGCACTTTGATGGGGATTTTCGCCGTAACGGAGAGCTTGTATTTGAGTGCCAGAAACTTGAAATTTTAGGGGTAATGTGGATTCAGTATCTGAAGTTTCTAAGTCTGATAGTTTGGATAAATATGTTGATATTGCCCGATCGTAATTAGCAGTGTGAGAAAAACCTTTCAAAGCACACTTTTGTCGGAAATTTAGCGATGCTTGACCGTCATTTTGTCGTAATTCTTGTAAATAATCTTCGTATTGCCCTGGATCGCAAAGAACTGTAAGGTGAGCAAAATTTTTGGATGCAGCCCTTAACATTGCAGGACCGCCAATATCTATCTTTTCTATCGCTTCTGATAAGGTTACCCCCGGTTTAGCGATTGTTTCTTCAAATGGGTAAAGATTAACTACAACTAAATCGATGGGATGAATTTGATTATCTGCTAAATCTGTCAAATCTTGGGGCACATCTCGACGGGCTAGAATTCCGCCATGAATCCGAGGATGCAGAGTTTTAACTCGACCACCTAAAATTTCGGGGGATTTCGTGTAGTCTGAAACTTTCTGAACGGTTATACCAGCTTCTTTTAAAGTTAAAGCTGTACCTCCACTGCTGATTATTTCAAAGTTAAATTCTTCGACTAAGCTTTTTGCTAAGTCAACTAAACCTGTTTTGTTCGATACGCTCAGCAGTGCTAGACGTGCCATATTTTCCCCGCTTCCTTTGGTAGACGTTCTTGAGAGCTGAAGATTATTTTACAAAGTGTCAAGACAACTATGAAACAAAGAAAGCTATAAAAGTGAATATTTTTATTAATATCTATGACATCAGTTAACAATATTAGTTAATAGTTGGCTTTTTGACATTTATTTGATTTACCATCGCACAGCCTGGTAGGCTCCCATTGGTGACAAATTATGGTATGAATTTCTTGAAAATCCTTAACTGTGATGGGAGGTTGGTCTCTGTCTTTAGAAGTAATTAGCATACCCCCAAATACAGGGGAAGCACCCAAAGCTTTAATTGTAATGTTGCATGGATGGGGAGCAAATTCCCAAGATTTAGCTCCACTTTCATCCTTGTTGAATTTACCCGACTATCAATTTCTGTTTCCAAATGCTCCTTTTCCCCATCCTTATTCATCTACTGGTAGGGCTTGGTACGAACTTATGAATGAAAGAAGTGGGGAGGGCTTACCAGAAAGTCGAAAAATGCTATTGGACTGGTTGCAATCTTTAGAAAAAACCACAAATGTACCTTTATCGCGGACAATTTTAAGCGGTTTTTCTCAAGGGGGAGCAATGACATTAGATATTGGCTTAACTTTACCCTTCGCCGGTTTAGTTTCCATGAGCGGATATTTGCATCCCAATCTCACTTTTGTAGGTAAAAATTCTTTTCCACCCACCTTAATTATTCACGGCAGAAATGATGAAGTTGTACCATTAGCTGCTGCAATCAACGCAAAAGAAACTTTAGAATCTATGGGAGTTACTCTCCAGTACCATGAGTTTAATATGGGTCATGAAATTCAACCCCCAACGATAGAATTAGTTCGGAATTTTGTCACCCAAATTATTCCTGATTGAAAGTTACATACTTTTTACACATTCGAGTAAAAATCCGGAATATTTTCACGAAAAAATTCCCGCTCAATGAGTAATATATATTGGGTGGCAACATTGGTTGCACTCAACCGGTGCTGGATGGTTTAGTCTGCTAAAGGGAGGGGCAATTATCATGAAGGTTTTGAGTATTTCTAAAAAAGACATTGCAGCAATGACTCCGACTGAGGTTGATAAATTAGCCGAACGCTTGGAGCAAGATAATTACAGCAATGCTTTTGAAGGTTTGGATGATTGGCATTTGCTACGAGCTATAGCTTTTCAACGTCCAGAGTTAGTTGAATCTTATATTCATCTTTTGGATTTGGAAGCTTACGACGAAGCATAAATGGAGCATAAATACTTGTATTTATGGTTTTATAATTGGCTAATAGTTAGTAGTTAGTAATTTTTTGATAAACAACAACCAAAACAACTAACAACTAACTATTACCAGTTTTTATGTCTGATTCAAAATTAAAAAAGGTTCTTGTGGGGGTTGGTGGTGGTATAGCCGCCTATAAAGTTTGTGAAGTTGTTTCCACACTTTTTCAAGCGGGAATGGAAGTGCGAGTTATTCTGACTAATTCTGCGCAAAAATTTGTTGCACCTTTAACTTTTGCAACTCTTTCTCGCCATGAAGCTTACATTGATGAATTGTTTTGGAAGTCGAGTAATCCCCGTCCACTACATATAGAGTTGGGGGAATGGGCGGATGTATTTGTAATTGCTCCTTTGACGGCTAATACTTTAGCAAAGTTAGCCTGTGGAATTGCTGATAATTTATTAACAAATACTGTTTTAGCTTCCAAGTGTCCCATACTTTTAGCTCCAGCGATGAATACTGAGATGTGGGAGCAGCATACGGTCAGGGATAATTGGGAAAAATTATTAACAGACAGCCGATATCATAGTATGGGAACGGCATCTGGTTTGCTGGCGTGCGATCGCATTGGGGCGGGACGAATGGCGGAACCAGCTGAAATAGTTAGCCATGTCTATTCTTTACTACACACAGCAGGGGAACGGGACTTATTTGGGAAACAGGTTTTAGTTAGTGGGGGTGGGACTAGAGAATATCTCGATCCCGTTCGATATATTGGTAATCCTTCAACGGGAAAAATGGGGTTGGCTTTGGCTCAAGCTGCTTTACATCGGGGAGCAAAAGTAACTTTGGTTCACGCACCCGTAACTTGGGATGTGCCTTTGGGAATAGAAGCAATTCCTGTAGTTACATCTGAAGAAATGCGACAAGCAATTATGTTGTATTTACAGATTGCTGACGTAATTATTATGTCGGCTGCTGTGGCAGATGTCAAACCACTTCAATATAGTAAGCACAAGTTACCAAAGTACCGCTTACCAGACAGTTTAGCTTTGGAACCTGTCACGGATATTATTGCTGAAATCGCCAGACGCAAACAACCCCGGCAAAAATTAGTTGGTTTTGCTGCGCAGACTGGAGATATTATCACTCCTGCATTCGAGAAGCTGCAACGAAAAAGTTTAGATGCAATTATTGCTAATCCCATTGACCAACCCGATAGCGGTTTTGGTAGCGATACAAATAAAGCCGTATTTTTAGATCGGTCGGGGCAACAGATAGAAATCCCACCTTGTTCTAAGTTGAAAATGGCACATCATATCTTTGATTTTCTGTAAGGAGTTTTTGCCGTTGGATTCAATGAAGTTAGACAAACTATAAGGATTCAAGAGCTACCAGTATCATTTAAGGTAACTGCTATTGCATCCTTGATTCTTCATTTGACAAATAAGCTTGCGAGAAGTAATGATTCTTTGACGGTGCGTTACGGCGCTTTCGAGAAGCTTGCTTGAAACAAATATATAGTCTTGCACCTAACGCACCCTACCCGAGATAAATTACAAATTACTTTCTCCCCAAGTAACAATGACAATTGGGCTTCTCAATTAACGACTCCACCAAAGCATTGAGAGCAACCGCAGCTAATAACCCACCACCTAATGTGCCACTGGTAGTAATATATTCAACACCCGCTCGCATTAATCTTCGTTTTGCTGCTGGAGCGTGACTAAAACCAATAGGCATGCCAATAATTAATGATGGTTTTAGTTGTCCTTTTTCAATTGACTTTAAGGCTGATATCAATACTGATGGCGCATAACCAATGACTAAAATACAATGAGGAGCCAGCTGTTTTAATTGTCGATCGCATTCTCCACTTTGCCAAAATTTTCTTTCGGCTTCGTCTACACTATGAATATGTGGATCTTCAATTAGTGTTTTGACATTACAACCTAAATGTGCGATGCGAGTATGGTCCAAAGCAGCGACAACTGGAGAAACATCAGCAACAATTTCACATTTAGCTTTGAGGTTGTGACGAGCGGAAGCGATCGCACCCGAACTCAAACGCACAAAGTCTATCAAGCTGACATCGCCGCAAGCTAGTACTAATTTGGAAAGTAGATCCCTTTCAATTTCATTCTTGTCAGACAAATCTGGTAATAGTCGTTGCAAAGACTCGCTAAAATCTTCGGGGTGAGCGTCACAAGCTGCATCTAAGCCATCCCAAAGTTGCTCTAATTCTTCTAAACCAAAACTAGATTCAATTTCAATTTGTCGTAATTGTCCCAATGCTTGGGCTTGAATATTTTGACAGTTGCGATCGCGTCCGAGTACACCTTCTAAGGCTGATGCTGTTTGTCGCAAACGCACTAACTGTTCCATTACGGACTGATATTGCTGTTGCAGTTGAGTGGTTAAGCTGTCAAAGTTTGTTGCTCCGGGATTAGTTGCAAGTAATTTGCGGATATGGTCGAGTTGAAAACCTTGGGATTTTAACGCCACAATTCGCCGTAAATGGCGCACATCATCATCTGTATAAAGGCGATAGTTACCTGAAGAACGTTGTGCTTGTGGTAATAATCCTAACTTGTGATAGTGCCTAACCATCCTCGGAGTCAAACCACCACCAACTTCTTCTGTTAATTGCTTGATTGTTAAAAGTTGAGTTGCCATGTTTTTATTTTAGCCCTTGACTTTAACATTGATGTCAAGGTTTAGGGTTTAAAGAGGGATTGGGGACTGGCGATAGCACTGCGTGCCGTCGCAAGCGGCATATGGCGATTGGGAAATTTCTATTCTCTATCCCCAATAGCTAATCCCTATATGATGCTGTGTACACTAACGTGTCCCGCTAGACCGCGCCGCTCGCGGCGAATACTAACGCGCGGTGACACAATACCTAGAGTCTGTGGCGTCGTTGTTCAGCCTTTAGCTGGACTAACTACAAATTCAGTATGCTGTGTTAGACGCTAACGCCAATCCCCAATCCCCAATTCCTAATCGCTGTTCGTACGCGGAGCGTGCGCTCCGAACGCCAATCCCCAATCTCTCATGATTACATACTCTCTTACTAAACCAAACTTCAAAAAAATCTTCGCCGACCATCCAGAGGCTGTGGCGGCTGTGACTTGTGCTGTATTAGTGTTAATAGGATGGCTTTTCTTAGCATTCAATTGGATCGGATTGGCTTTATTTGTGCTTCCTGCAGCCTATGCGATCGGTGGTTATGAAAGTGCGAAAGAAGGTCTAACAACTCTGATTGAAGAAAAGGAACTCGATGTCGATCTATTAATGATAGTTGCGGCGTTAGGTGCAGCTTTTTTAGGTCTTTGGCGACGAGAATATCATTTAATCATTGATGGTGCGGTATTAATCCTGATTTTTGCTATTAGTGGGGCGTTGGAAGGTTACGCCATGCAAAAAACAAACCGCGCGATCGCAAGTTTAATGGGTTTAACTCCGGATACTGCAAGATTAATGTTGCGCGATCGGGAAAAACAAGTTCCAATTGAAGAATTACAAATAGGTGACAGGCTTTTAGTTAAACCAGGAGAATTGATCCCCACCGACGCCCTAATTGTTGAAGGTGCTAGTAGTCTCAACGAAGCTTCCATAACAGGAGAGTCATTACCGGTAGAAAAAAGTATTGGTGATGAAGTCTTTGCTGGAACTATTAATGGTGCAGGAGCATTAATACTAGAAATAAATCAACCGCCGGAAAGTAGTTTAATCCAAAGGGTAATTCGTTTGGTGGAGCAAGCCCAAACCGAAGCACCTCCATCACAGATTTTTATCGAACGTTTGGAGCGCGGTTATGCAAAAGTAATTGTGATATGTGGTGTATTGCTGATTATCCTTCCTCCATTTTTATTCAATTGGGATTGGGAAACTACTATTTATAAGGCTTTGATTTTTTTGGTTGTAGCTTCTCCCTGTGCGTTAATGGCTGCAATTATGCCAGCATTATTATCGGGTATTGCCAATGGAGCGCGACAGGGTATTTTGTTTAAGAATGGAGCTCAGTTAGAATTAATCGGCAAAATTAAAGCGATCGCCTTTGATAAAACTGGAACTCTCACTACGGGAAAACCTGAAGTTACAAAAATAATTCCTGTTGCAGGTGTAGATGAAAATACAGTTTTACTTAATGCAGCAGCTGTAGAAGCTTATTCCGAACATCCCATTGGTCAAGCAATTGTCCAAGCTGCTAACGACAAAGAATTGAATTTACCACCTACTACAAACGCAGTTGCTCGCACTGGTTTTGGTATTAGTGGTGAAATTGCAGGAAAACAAATCAAAGTTGGTACGACTAAATTTATCGAACCTGAAATCTCTCAATTATCTGCACATCTTCCCAAAAATCTTGTGATAGCAAGCGAATCTCTAAAAGCACAAGGTAATACCATCGTTTGGGTGACTTCAGATTCAGAAGTTTTGGGAATGATTGCTGTTGCAGACACAATTCGTCCTGCTGCTGAAACAATTGTCAAACGCTTAAAAAAACTTGGTCTCAAGCAAATAATTATGCTCAGTGGGGATAGCGATCGCACCGCTCGTCATATTGGTCAGCAATTGGGGATCGATGAAGTTTATGCGGAACTTCTTCCAGAAGATAAAGTAACGGTTATTCGTCGTCTACAAAGGGAATATCAAACAGTCGCCATGGTAGGGGACGGAATCAATGATGCACCTGCTTTAGCTACAGCTTCTGTAGGAATTGCTTTAGGTAATGCGGGTAGCGATATAGCCTTAGAAACTGCAGATATAGTTTTAATGGCGGATCGATTGGAAAAAATCATGACCGCTATTCGTCTTGGAAGGCGTGCAACCAAAGTAATTAAACAAAATATCATATTTGCATTATTTAGTATCGCCATCCTACTAGTTGCTAACTTTACAGCTGGGATAAATCTACCATTGGGAGTTATAGGTCATGAAGGTTCGACGGTACTAGTTACCCTTAGTGGTTTACGCTTACTTAGAAATAGCACTAGATAAAGACTTAATGTACAAGGGTGCACGATGTATTTGCGCGCTTCGTACAAAAGTTTTATCAACAGTGCGTTACGAGTACGGCTAACACACCCTATATGTTTTTAAGCGCGAAGCGCAGGCTGACGCCAACAAAAATCAAATATGATTATACCTAAGTTAGGCTTACAGGCTTGCGCTAACACGTCAATTATGGACTGGAGATATCTAAATTTATCTCCAATCACTAATGTACTGACAAAAAATTAAGGACGCTGAGAAAGAATGACAGCAAACCATTGATTGGGATCGGTAAACACCTTCACAGGTTTCAAACCATTTTTCTTTAATTGTTCCTGAATTTGGTTAAAGTCGAATTTACGAGAAATCTCCGTGCGGATAGTTTCACCGGCTTCAAACTCAACTTTGAGGTTCAAAGCTTGTAACTCAACAGTTTGCGATCGCAAAGAACGTAGATGCATTTCAATGCGACTTTCTACATCGTTAAAAAATGCCCAGTGTTCGAACTGCGATCTATTAAAATTACCATTGAAGCGCCAATTTAAATGGTCGAGAACATTCAAATTGAAAGCTGCTGTAACTCCCGCAGAATCATTGTAAGCAGCTTCAATAATATGGTTTGGTTTGCGTAAATCTACACCAGCCAAAAAATATTCCCCTGGTTGGAGAGATCCAGTTATTTGAGAGATAAAAAGATCGAAATCAGCAGGTTTTAAATTTCCTAAGGTTCCGCCAATAATACAAATTAAGCGACTTGATAATTTGCTTGATTCTAGTTTTTCTAATGCTAATTCATAGGTTCCAGCAAGAGCATGAATTTGCATCGAAGGATAATCAGCCAACAATTGTCTGGCACTACTTTCTAAGATACCCGCGCTGACATCAATTGGAAGATAACGCAAGGGATAACCTAAGTTTTTATAAGCATCTAACAAAACACGAGTTTTTGTTGAGCTACCACTACCCAATTCAACAAGTTCGCAAGCTCCTGTAATTTGAGCTATTTCACTAGAATATTGCTCTAATATTGACTTTTCAGTTCGTGTAGGATAGTATTCCGGTAATTCACAAATTTGCTCGAATAATTCTGAACCCTTATCGTCGTATAAGTAGCGAGGTGTAAGGGTTTTGGGATATTTATTTAATCCCTCAATTACATCAATTCCAGCAGTGGAAGAATGATTTGGTTTTACTTCTAGTAGGTGTTCTAAGCGTAAGCGCTCCTCAAGATTTTTCTCAGAAATACTGTTACTGCTGGTAGTTGAAAAAGATGCCATTAAACCTCCAATAGCTTAACGTGAAGGATTACTAAGAAATAGTAAACCTTAACAAGAATTCAGTTAAAAATTACCGATTCTAGATAGCGTCACGTCTAGCGAGAATTTATTTTGGGACTATCTTTTGGAGATTGTCTCATTAAATTGAGCTGCTTTGAATTATTAGTTTAGCAATACGAGCAATAACTGTACACTCAATCTCAATCACCGAGGCTAATTCAGGAATACTTAGAGTGTATAATTATTTTTTTTAATGTAATTGTTATTTGATTTTGACTACATATTTGCCATACCACAATTTAGGTAATGCAGAGCGAACAAGTTTCAGCAAATTAATAGTAAAAAGTTGCTATAAATCACAAACCAGTTACTAGGAAAAATTCTAAAGTTAGCGATCGTCAATTACTAACTTTTAGCACAGCGAAACCCAGCAAAAATCTGTCGTACCCCAGGATGATACCAATTGCGAAAACTACAACGCAGTACCCAAGGACGAGTCGCCCAACTTCCACCTTTCAAAACTCGATGTTTCTGGTCAAAATAAGCTTTGGAGTAACCTACATAGGGATAATTATTAAAACCTTCATAAGCATGAAACCAAGTTGTGGTCCATTCCCAGACATTACCTAAGGTGTCATATAAACCATAGGCGCTCTGTCCCGATGGATAAGATTGGACGGGAGTTGTTTTAGCATTTGTAGTATCGTAGTTACAATCTTGCTTTGTAGGAGTTTTGTCTCCCCAAGGATATCTTCTACTATGTTTTGCTTCTGCATCCCACCTTGCAGCTTTTTCCCATTCTGCTTCTGTGGGAAGCCTTTTACCCATAAATTTGGCATAAGCAGCAGCCTCATGATAGCTTACACCGCAAACTGGATGATTATCCCACATCGAGTCATCTTGCCAGTACAGGGGTTGTTTTACTCCTTCATTTTGTAGCCATTCCCAACCTTCTTCAGACCACCATTGAGAATTTTGATAGCCTCCAGCTTTCATAAATTGTCGATAGTGACCGCAGGTAACGGGATATTTATCTATATAGTACGTATCAGTGTATACAGTTTTCTTTGGACCTTCGTTATCCAAGGAATCAATGCGATCGCAACCCCTTTCAAACTCTCCGGCTGGAATTTTCACTGTTTCAGGGGAAATCAAAGTACCAAAGTCATTACCAATTTCTAGGTTTTGTTGGTAGGTAGATAATTTTACAGATAAATTTGCAGTGAAGGCATTAAAATTTTGATTGGCGATCAAATGTTGAACGAAAGCAATTGTTTCGCTATGCTGACTTTCATGTTGAATTAGAAAACGCCACAAGCGTTCTTCCCGTTCCAAGTCAGCAACCTCCAAATACTCTAATACTCTGCTGCGAATGGTGTCCAAATAATAACGAACTTCTTTAATATCAGGTAAATTGACACGTTTTGATTTTGGTAATCCATCGGCTGCAAATAGTTTACGGTATTGGGGGAACAAAGGAGTCAAGCCCGCACTATGTTCCAATAACCATAGAGATTCAGTATAAGCAATATGACCTAAATGCCAGCCCAAAGGACTAAAGTCAGGATGGGCTTGATGGCGAAAAGTAGCTTCATCGATACCTTCAAATAAAGCCAAAGTCTTGCGACGACATTGAACAAAGGTATGAAATATTGCTTCTTTAATCGCCGCTTTAGTTGGACGGTTATTAAATTTGCTGTATTTGGATTTCAAGATTTGTCCCTACACTCATAATGCTATTTTTTGGGAAAGGGGTCCATTTTCCCTCGAATAAAGGCTCGGAAGCAATGACTACAGCACCGGAAAAAGTGGAATCTTCTTCTAGCCAATAAAGGGAGGGAGGGTTGGACTTGCTACTGAAACGCGAAGCAACAATTTTATTACCGTCACTAAGTACTAAATTAGCGTTGATGTAAGTTTGATGCTTTTGCGCCCAATCTTTCAGAGTAAGCAAGGTTACACTTAAAACCTGCTCTAAAGTTTTACTGGGGTTAGCTTGCCAATAATTTAGTATAAAAGCAAAAATATGCTCTGAATCTGTAGTTCCATCAATGCATTTGTAGAATTCATCGTTTAATTCTTCGCGAATAGGAATGTAGAGCGTCTGTCGGAAGTTATTTATTTTACCATTATGAGTAAAAAGTAAATCCTTATACCTAAAAGGCTGACTATTACTAAGATCTAGTCCTTGACCGGGAGTTGCACTGCGAATGTAAGACAGTATACATTCTGATTCAACATAGCGACTGAGTTCGGGAAGATTTATATCATTCCAAATTGGTAAAACACTTTTGTAAATAAATGGTTCATTACTCTTGTTTGCATCGTACCAGCCGATTCCAAAACCATCAACACTTACATTCCCATAAATCATTTCTTTTGGTTGATAGCTTTGAACGATCAAGGAATTTTCATGGTTGTAAAGTAGATGTTCTAAAGAAACTGGCGAACCGATATAAGCGAGTAATCGACACATAAATTTCAGAAATAATCAGAATGACCTATGGTCAAGTTACACTAACAGGAGTCAGAAGTCAGGAGTCAGAGGTCAAGAGTCAGAAGTCAGAAGTCGTAGGTAGAGACGTAGCATGCTACGTCTCTACAGGAGTCAGGAGTTAGAAACCAGAAATCAGGAGTCAGAAGTCAGAGGTCGTATAGACAGAACATGATAACCTTGCGGTCATGCAATACCTATAGCTTTGCTACCTACGGATCCGGTACGCTGTCGCTAAGTGCTAACGCGTCTGTATAGGGGTCAGGAGTTATAACGATGTTCCATTCAAAGCCTTTGGGGTAGATAAGAGTACGTCAATAAAGAATTATTGATAGTGAATTCAAAATTAAGTTATGAAATAAAGTAAAATAAAGCAGAATAAATAAATTCTCTAATTAATCTTGTATGTAAAGTTAACGTAAAGTTTACATTGTTAAAATTATATCTGCTAACCTGACACTTCAGATAACTAATACTTCAGATAATTTATCCTGCAGTCCTAAAAATCAGATAGAACTACTCGAAAACCACATACTCTTAAACCTCCATCGGCTTCATTCCAACTGCGACTTGCACTGCGACATAATACTGGACTAAAACTCCAAGAACCACCCCGAAGCACCCGACGATGCTCGTCTCCACCTAATTCCCAAACGGAATTATCAGCAGGTGCACCATCATAATTTTTATGCCAAGGGTCAGCACACCATTCCCACACTAACCCATGCATATCAAATAAACCAAAGGCATTCGCCACCTCGAAACTTCCTACTGGTGTAGTTTCTTTACGTTGTTTACCTTTAGGCTCAAAAGCATAAGTATCTGCACCACTACAGTTTGCTAAGTCAGTAGTAATTGTTTCACCAAAATGAAATGGTGTAGTAGTACCGGCGCGACAAGCATATTCCCATTCACTTTCACTGGGTAAACGATAATTTTTCCCGGTTTTCTTTGCTAACCGCGCACAAAATTCTTGAACTTCAGCCCAAGATACATTTTCTACCGGGCGACTCATACCTCTAAATTTAGAAGGATTAGGATTTAAAGGTTTTTTGACTATTGGTAAAGCCGCAACAGCTTTCCATTGGGTTTGAGTAATAGGATATTTACTCATAAAAAAAGACTGAATGGTTACCAAGTGTTGGGGACGCTCTCCCGGATCTCCTTCATACTCTTTGGAACCCATCATAAAGGTACCGTCTGGGATGGAGACCATTTCCAAACTGACACTGTTATTGATTTCTTCCCGATATTGTTTGGCTTGACCTTGCAGGCGTTTAATTTCTCTCCCACCAGCATCTACCGTCACCACATTAAATTTAAAGCTTTCTAATGGGGGGAGTACGGAGTTTGAGATATTTTTCAAGGGATATAATTTATCTTCGGATGTTTTAACCGAACTGGAACCAGAAAAATTAGTAACAGGATTAGAATCAGCCTGACTCAAATCCCGAGCATTTAAATCCTGTAATACTTCCGCCGCTGATTGATATCTTTCCTTTGCAAGATTTTTTAATAATTTGTCGAGAATTTTCCCCAAGCGATCGCTAATTCTCACACCTCGTTTCTTTAATAATTCTCTCCACAACCACTGACCGCCCATGGGATCGTAAAGTGAGTCTTGTAAATTACCACAGGTATCTTGCACGGGCAAACATTGGGTTAAAAGTCGGATGCAAGTAACACCTAAAGCATACAGATCGCTCGCATTACAGGGGTATCCCGCCATTTGTTCGTTTGGAGCATAACCTATGGTGTATATTGCTGTAGCCTGTCTTGCTAAACTCGTTTGCGTTACTTGTTTTGCACCACCAAAGTCAATTAAAACCAGTTTGTCATCACTTGCACGACGGATAATATTTTCTGGCTTGATATCGCGGTGAATAATATTCCGTGAATGAATGAAGTCTAAAACAGGTAACAGGTCTTGTAAAAGATATTGAATTTTTGTTTCTGTAAATGGTTGTTTTTGTACTTCTTGATACAGGGTTTCTCCTTCAATAAACTCCTGAACCAAATACAAACTAGCACCTTGCTCAAAAAAAGCTAATAATCTGGGAATTTGAATATGATTTTCTCCCAGTTCATATAATCGAAAAGCTTCCTCCTTAAATAGTTGAGCGGCTTTGATTCTGGCTCCCGTTCCTTGAATCTGAGGTAGAAACTGCTTAATTACACAAGGAGCATTTAATCTATCTACGTCTTCTGCAGCGTAAGTTTGACTAAAACCTCCCTCACCCAATAACTTCAAAACAACATAACGATTTCTTAACAATTCACCAAAGTTATTTTGTCCGCAACTGACACAAAATTTATTTTCAGCTGCGTTGAAGGGGTTAGAGCAATTGGGATTTTGGCAAATTCGCATAGCAAGCAAAAAAACACATCTTTTCCAAAGCTAGCCCCAAGATTAAATAAATTAAAGTATTGTTGGTAATTGGTAACGGGTAATGGGTAATTGGTAGTGAGAAGATGATGAAAAGCATTTCTCCATCACACTACTTGATTTCTTTATTTCCCTGACTCTCATAGATTTTGTGAATTTCCCTTGTCCTAATAGCAAAACTTACCCCCACGGAGCTAAATTACAACCTAGTGGGGTCTGTTTTGTTTCAACTTATGTCCTACGGACACGCATTAACGCAGTGTGACGCGACAGCGTCATAACCTACGGTACGCTTACGCTAGCCGCTAATGACTTTTGACTTTTAACTTATGTCCTACGGACACGCTTACGCTAATGACTTCCGCATAGCAGTACTAGATTGGTTCGCCAGTCAAGCTAAAAGCACGAACTTCGGTAATTTTAACTTTTATTAACTTTCCTTTAAGTTCCTTGATGTCACCTGCAAAGAAAGTTAGACGATTACCCCTTGTACGCCCCATTACCTGAGTTTTATCTTTGGGATTTTGGTCTTCCACCAACACTTCTTCAATCCGTCCCATGTAACGCCCGGAACGTTCTGCGGCTTTTTGGGCTACTAGGTGATTTAAACGTTGGAGGCGATCACTTTTTACTTCGTCACTTAATTGGTTGTCCCAAAATGCTGCTGGCGTACCCGGACGGGGTGAATATGCTGCAGTATTTAATTGGTCAAAGCCAATGTCTGCTACTAACTTCAAAGTATTCTCAAACTGTTCTTCCGTTTCGCCCGGAAATCCAACGATCGCATCTGCACTAATTGATGCATCTGGCATGTACTCCTTAATTTTGTTAATGATGCGACGATATTTTTCATGGGTATAACCGCGTCTCATCTGTTTGAGTACTTCGTTATCACCTGATTGAAACGGAATATGAAAATGTTCGCAAACCTTGGGTAATTCGGCACATGCTTTAATTAATCTTTCAGTAAAATAACGGGGATGGGAAGTCGCAAACCGAATGCGCTCAATTCCCTCAACGTCATGGACGTGATAAAGCAAATCCGTGAAGGTATGTTTGTGACGACCTTCTGGGGTAACTCCCGGTAAATCTCGCCCATAAGCATCAATATTTTGTCCGAGTAAGGTTACTTCTGGATAACCCTGTCGTCCAATTTCTTCCATTTCCGCGCGAATGGCTTCTGGCGTCCGGGACTGTTCCACACCCCGCACGTTGGGAACCACGCAATAGGTACAGCGTTCGTTGCAGCCGTAAATCACATTTACCCAAGCCGTTACCGCACTGTCGCGACGGGGCTTGGTGATATCCTCCATAATGTGAACCGGCTCAGTCGCCACTACTTGACCGCCATCGAAAACTTCTTCCAGTAAATCTTTCAGACGGTTAGCATGTTGCGGACCCATAACCAAATCTAATTCGGGTACCCGCCGTAATAAAACTTCTCCTTCCTGTTGAGCTACACAACCAGCAACAACCAACGTTAAATTCGGTTGAGAGTGCTTGCGTTTTGCTTGGCGACCGAGATAAGAGTAAACTTTCTGCTCGGCATTATCCCGAATGGTACAGGTATTGTAAAGAATTAAATCGGCACTATTCGGGTCTTCCGACCACTCAAAGCCCATATCTTCTAGAATGCCAGCCATGCGCTCTGAGTCGGCTTTGTTCATCTGGCAACCAAAGGTGGTGATGTGATAGCGACGGGTTTGTAAAGTGGTCATATGCAGCTCAACTGATTAAACGCAGGATTTAGCAGTTTTACATTAACTATAGTTACTAATTAAGGTAGACCTAGCTGGCTACGAATATTAGTTTTACAAGATATTATTCTTGCTGGATTAACTACGAACCCTCATCTGGATTTTTTAGTTTATTTTTGTTAGTTTCTTTGACTAACTTTCCTGACTACTGGCTAATATTAAGGTTCGCCGACCCTTTAAGCATTGAGCTTGAATAATCAGTGCTTATGTATTAGTAAAACTTAGGATCGATTGTATATTATCGACTAAATTTACCTACATTTATCTAAAATTTTGGTAAATAAATTTTCAATATACTATTAAAGTGGAAATTTGTCACTAAGATTGGGGATTGGCGACTGGCGACTGGCGATTGGGTAATCAGTTACCTTTTCACTGATAACTGATTACTGTATGGCTAACGCCACGCTGAGACCTCGCTGCGCAAACGCTACACTGTTTACTGATAAATAATCAATTAAGATGACGGCTAGTATACACAAGAACTAATATTCATTAGCTAACTTCTATAAGTAAGATGACTCCAGATAGGATCCCAAACCAAGTGAATTATTCTGTAACTCCAGATAAATTTGATGCTGTTCTATTTGATTTAGATGGCGTACTAACAGCAACTGCAAAAGTTCACGCAAGTTGTTGGAAAAAGACCTTTGATGAATTTCTTCAACAACACGCCAAAGAAAACGATATTCCATTTCAAGCTTTTGAAATTGAAACAGATTACAAACTTTATGTGGATGGTAAACCCCGTTATGAAGGGGTAAAAAGTTTTCTAGAATCGAGAAATATTCACTTACCCCAAGGTTCCCTTGAAGACGATCCCACAGCTAAAACAATATGTGGTGTGGGTAATCGTAAAAACGAATTCGTTCATTTAGTTTTAGAAACAGAAGGTGTTGAAGTATACTCTGGTTCTGTGGACTGGGTAAAGCATCTCATGTCTCAAGGGATTAAAACTGCAGTAGTTTCATCTAGTAAAAATTGTGAAATTGTGCTCAAAGCTGCTGGAATTATAGAATTATTTAAGATTAGAGTTGATGGTAAAGTTGCAGCTCAGTTAAAAATTCCAGGTAAACCAGCACCAGATACTTTTCTTAAAGCGGCTGAGATGTTGGGTATAGAACCAAAAAGAGCAGTGGTTGTAGAGGATGCTATTTCCGGCGTTCAAGCTGGTAGTGCTGGTGGTTTTGGATTAGTAATTGGGGTTGATCGCGAAGGTGATGCGCAAGCTCTTAAAGATAATGGAGCGGATATTGTAGTATCTGACCTGAGTGAAATGTTGACCAATAGTTCTGTTGTTTCGTAGTTGACGATAATTGGTGATGGGTAATTGGTAATTGGTAATTGGTCATTAGTTACCAATTGCCAATCCCTAATTCCCGGAATATCGCAATGCACCACACTTGAGCGGGAAATACCCTGGAAGAATCAAATCAAAAATTTAATCGTATCTAATACTTTTTTCAAATAAAATTAATGCAAAAGTGTCTACAGCATATGTAATCAAAGTATTTATACTGAATGTGGAATCAATATAATTTTGATTTTACGAAATAATTTTGATTTTACGAAGTGTAAAAGTGAGAGCATCAACCCAAACATTTCTCAATGGTCGCCACAACTGACTTCGCAAGTGCAGATAAATCGTACCCACCTTCCAAACCAAAGAGAATTTTAGAAGTAATTCCCAAACAATATTCCGTAAATAAACCGTAATCCCTTGGTTGAAGATTAATTGTGGCTAGGGGGTCATCTGCATTTGCATCATAACCTGCACTGACTATGAGTAAATCTGGTGCAAATTTAGATAAAAACGGTATGACTTCTCTCTCAAAAGCTTGCTGATAAAGTTGAACATCACTGTTGGGAGGAATGGGTAAATTGAGGACATTGTTGTGAAAACCTCGTTCGGTAATTTTTCCCGTTCCCGGATAGCAGGGATATTCGTGTAGAGAACAATAAGCTATTTCTGAGTGAGACTCGACTAATGCTTGGGTTCCATTACCGTGATGTACATCCCAGTCAAGGATTGCGACGCGGTTTACTTTTGGCTGTTTTAGTGCATAATGGGCTGCGATCGCAGCATTGGAAAATAAACAAAATCCCATTCCTAGGTTACTTTCAGCATGGTGTCCTGGGGGACGCGCAAGCACAAAAGTCGGCTTACCTTTTTCTAATACAGCATCTACCCCATCTAGCCAAGCACTTACCGCTAATAGTGCAACATCATAACTACGAGGAGAAATTGCAGTATCCGTATCCAGATAACCACCTCCACCTTCGGCGATCGCAGCAACTTTTTGAATGTAATTTGAGGTGTGAATTGATTCTACCCAAGGTAGTACAGAACGCTCTGCAATTGAAGTTGGTAATTTCCATTCAACGCGATCAGCAAAGTCGCTGGCTGCGATCGCATTTTGAATCGCTGTTAAACGTTCCGGTTTTTCTGGGTGAAATTGCCCGGTTTTATGTTCTAAAAATTCGTCGGAGTATATGAGTAACATTAGGGAATTCGCAATCGACGACTGGAGACTGGATTGGTATTTGAGACTGGGTTGATACTTGGGAATCTGGATTAGAGATTAGTAATCAGTAAGATGTAAGTAAGTGGGCAAGAAAAAAGTAAACCATGTAAAGAAATATAAAATAATCGTATTTGGCTCGTAGTAGCGCTTTAGCGCTAAAGCGCTATTACAAATAAGTTATGATTTTTCTTACTAACCTACTTAAGTGGTAAACCATAACTAGAAAAATAATATCCCAATCGCCAATTTCTAATCACAAATCCCCTGTAGTAGGTTTTATTATCGTTTGAATCAGCTATTATATTGAGTTATTTTATTATTTTTACCAAGTAATATCGCTTTATTTTTCTGAAGTTTGGATAATTGATAATTATCACCTTATTTTAGCAATTATTAAAAGTGGTTTTATTATTGCAATTACCGCTTCATAATAGTAATATTTTCTTTTAATTATTTATTTATCCTTCTATAAGATTATTTTTTTTCAAATTTAATCTTTTATTATTGCTAAATATAGGTATAACTTCAATTTTTCAGGCACCAAATTAGACCCTTTGTCATACCCTGAAAACCCTTTTCAGCAAAGGCTTTAGGGAAACCTGCATTATTTTTTAAGTATCAGCGTGTAACTACTGGTATTTTTTTTGCCAAATATCACTTATTTTGCCTGGTTTATTCAATTACATTTCACTGCTAGACTTGTAGACCTGTTGCCCTTGGAAAATGGAAAAAATTGATTGATTCTTTTTATTTTTTCTTTCGTATTTCTTGTTTTGTCTAAAGCCAGTTTTTCCGGCGAAAAAGACTAATATGTGCTAGAATTGTAGCAAATTATAGCAATTACTCGATATTTGCTGGGAATAATTTTGGTTTTTCCAGGGTAAACGCTAAAAATTGCGATTTTTGGAGTTTTTTAGGTTATGACGATTATCCCGACCGATCTGCGGAATGAAATGTCCCGGTCTTACTTAGAATATGCGATGAGTGTCATCGTGGGTCGGGCGCTGCCAGATGCCAGGGATGGTCTTAAGCCCGTGCATCGTCGCATTCTCTACGCCATGCATGAACTGGGATTGACCTCAGACCGTCCTTTCAGAAAGTGTGCTCGTGTGGTCGGGGAAGTATTAGGTAAGTATCATCCCCATGGCGATACTGCGGTATACGATTCCCTAGTGCGGATGGCGCAAGATTTTTCTATGAGAGTGCCTTTAATTCAAGGGCACGGTAACTTTGGCTCTGTAGATAACGATCCTCCAGCTGCAATGCGATATACCGAATGTCGTTTGCATGCTTTGACTAGTGATGCTTTGCTTCGAGACATTGAGTCAGAAACAGTAGACTTCGCGGACAACTTTGACGGTTCTCAACAAGAACCAACCGTTTTACCAGCAAGGGTTCCCCAATTATTACTCAACGGTTCTTCCGGAATTGCTGTTGGGATGGCGACCAATATTCCTCCCCATAACCTGGGTGAATTAATTGATGGAACGATTGCGCTGATTCATAATTCAGAAATTACAGATACGGAATTGATGAAGTATATTCCCGGACCAGACTTCCCAACAGGGAGTCAAATTCTGGGTACTTCGGCAATCAAAGAAGCCTACACCACCGGACGTGGTTCGATTACCATGCGTGGGGTGGCAACAATTGAAACAATTGAACAACGGGGACGCCCAGACCGAGAAGCAATAATTGTTACAGAACTCCCATATCAGACCAATAAAGCAGGATTAATTGAAAAAATTGCTGAACTGGTCAATGATAAAAGGATTGAAGGTATTGCTGATATCCGAGACGAAAGCGATCGTGATGGGATGCGAATAGTCATAGAACTTAAACGTGATGCCTATCCCCGCGTTATTTTAAATAATCTCTACAAACAAACGCCACTGCAAGCTAATTTTGGCGCAAATATGCTTGCTTTGGTGGATGGTGAGCCTCAGTTACTCACGATCAAAAAGTTCTTGCAAGTATTCTTAGATTTCCGCATTGAAGCAATTACTAGAAGAACAAATTATGAATTGCGGAAAGCTGAAGAAAGAGACCATATCTTGCAGGGTTATTTGATTGCTTTATCCCAATTAGATGCAATTATTAGCTTAATTCGTCATGCACCTGATGCACCAACAGCAAAAGGTGAACTAATCGGTAACTATGGTTTGTCTACAGCACAAGCCGATGCTATTTTGCAAATGCAGTTACGCCGTTTAACCGCCTTAGAAGCTGATAAAATCCGTCACGAACATGAAGAATTACAAGCTTTAATTACCGACTTGCAAGATATTTTGGCAAGACGGGAAAGAATACTAGAAATTATTGAAACTGAAGTTAAACAGCTTAAAGATACTCATGCGAATCCCCGACGTACGGTAATTACCCATGCAGAAGGAGATTTGGCAGATCATGATTTAATTGCTAATGAAAAAGCTGTGATTTTGCTTACTCAGCAAGGTTACATTAAGAGAATGCCAGTTAACACTTTTGAGGCGCAAAGTCGTGCCACAAGAGGTAAAGCGGCAGCAAAAGTTAAAGAAAATGATAATGTCGAGCATTTCTTAACCTGTTGCGACCATGATAGCGTACTATTCTTCAGTGAACGTGGTGTTGTCTACTGTCTGAGGGCATATCAAATTCCGGTATGTTCCCGTACCAGTCGGGGAACTCCGATTGTGCAAATGTTACCCATACCTAAGGAAGAAAAGATTACTTCAATCGTCCCGGTTAGCGAATTTACTAGTGATGAATATCTTGTTATGCTAACCAAGGGTGGGAATATCAAGAAAACAGAATTAGCAGCATTTAGTAATATTCGCGCCAATGGTTTAATTGCAATTTCCTTAGAAGAAGGTGATCAACTGCGGTGGGTGCGACGAGCTAAAGCCGAAGATAGCGTAATTATCGGTTCCAGCCAGGGAATGGCGATTCATTTCCAATGCAGTAACGAACAGCTGCGTCCCTTGGGTAGAGCAACTCGCGGTGTCAAAGCCATGAAATTGCGTAAAGGGGATGAATTGGTAGGAATGGATATTCTTCCTGCAGCAATTCTTGCCAACATAGATACTGATAGCGAAGCTGTTGCTGAAGAAAATGAAGTAGAAGAGTTGGAAAATGGAGATACTTTAGAGCTAAATAGCAATGGCTCTACTGCTCTTTGGGTAATGGTAATTACTATGGGAGGTTACGGTAAACGGGTACCTGTTTCCCAATTCCGCCTACAAAACCGTGCTGGACAAGGTTTAATGGCAACTAAGTTCAAAAATCGTAAAGTTCAAGATCGGTTAGCAGCTTTACATATTGTTGGTAATGATGATGAAATCATGATGGTTACCAGTCGAGGAATTATTATTCGCCAAGCTGTGAATGCAATTTCCATTCAGTCGCGTTCTGCTACTGGAGTTCGAGTACAACGTTTGGACGTGGAAGATGCAATCATGGGTGTAGCAATAGTTCCTCCGGATACCGGTGATGCTGCAGATAATGATGAAGATACAGAAGAAACAGAAGAATAGTTATAAGCAATGGAGTTGTGAGTAATGAGTTTAAAGATGGGTTTAAATACACATATCAAACTCAAAACTCATAACTTCAAGTTTCTAACAGCTTTAGTTAGTGGAATTCTAATGGGGTTAACTGTTGCTCCCTTTGGGGCTTGGTTTTTAGCATGGTTAGCCCTGTCTCCTTTATGGGTTTTTGTGGTTGGTAACGAAAAGTCGAGCGGTAACGAACAATCAAAAGTAAAAAAGGGGATAAAATCTTCATTTTTAACTGCTTTAGGATGGGGAATTGGATATTATGGTATGTCCCTTTCTTGGATTACTGGAATTCATCCCATGACATGGATGGGGGTTCCTTGGTTAGCAAGTTTAGCGATCGCGCTTTTTTGTTGGTCGTTTATTACTTTGTGGGGAACTGCACTTGCAATAACGTGGGTATTAATCTGTAATTGGATTTTTCATTCAAAATTGATTTCAAGCTTCAATTCCAATTTGAATTCAAGTCTAAATTCAAGTTTAAATTCACGTTTTCATTCAAGTTTTAAATTTAAGTTTGGGTTTAAAGCTCAGAATTCTCCATGGTTCAGAGTTTTAGTCGGTACATCTGTATGGTGTCTCCTTGAAGCAATTTGGACTTCTGGTCCTCTATGGTGGAGTTCTCTTGCTTATACCCAAAGCCCACAAAATTTGGTAATTCTTCATTTGGGACAAATTTCTGGTACTACAACTATTACTGCAGTGATAGTTGCAGTTAATTGCTTGTTAGCAGAAGCTTGGATCAAGTATGCACGAAGGGCGAATAAAACAACCAATAAGCCAGGTAATAAAACAGCAAGAAATTCTTCTGTTGTCAGAACTTCTCCAGCATCGATTTATTTAGGATCTGCTGTATTAATACTGGTAGTTTCCCATCTGATCGGGTTTGGTTTATATAGTATTCCTCTGCAAGACACAGCAGAAACACAGTTAAAAGTGGGAATTGTTCAAGGTAATGTTCCAAATACAATCAAATTAACTGAATACGGCAAACAAAGGGCGTTAAATCATTATACGAACGGGTATTTAAATTTAGTCGAGCAAGATGTCGATGCTGTGCTGACACCCGAAGGAGCTTTACCTTTCTTTAAAAGCAGAATTCTTCGCAGTTCCTTAGTCGCAGCAGTGAGAGAAAAAGGTGTATTAGCTTGGATTGGTGGTTTTGCTCAACAAAAACAGGGAACTTACACCAATAGTTTGTTTACCTTTACCGGAGACGGTGAAGTTTTTAGTCGTTATGACAAAGCAAAACTAGTCCCTATGGGCGAATACGTTCCTTTTCGGGAGATTATTGGTGGTATAGTCAAACGTTTATCACCTCTAGACGAACATCAAGTTCCTGGAGAAGCAGATCAAATATTTGAGACTCCATTTGGGAGAGCGATCACAGTTATTTGTTATGGTTCAGCATTTCCTGAACTGTTTCGCTATCAAGCATCCCAAGGTGGAGAATTTATTTTGAGTCCTTCTAACGATGCTCATTTTAGTGAAGCAATGCCAGCTCAACACCACGCTCAAGATATCATGCGAGCGATAGAAACCGACAGATGGGCGGTAAGAGCAACAAACACAGGTTACTCAGCCTTTGTTAATCCCCACGGTAAAACAATTTGGATTTCTGGACATAATACCTACGAGATCCATGCAGAAAATATTTATCGTCGGCGATCGCAAACTTTATATGTGCGTTGGGGTGATTGGTTGACTCCTGTTTTATTGGGTTTGAGTTTTTTGTTTTTGGTGATTGGGTAATGAGGATTGGGGACTGGCGACTGGGGTGAGCCCGCACCTTACGGTGAATGGCGATTGGGTGGGAAAACTAACTGTAGCCCGTAAGGGCGTGGCGTTAGCCATAAATTGATAACTGGTCACTGATAACTGTTAAGTGTTAACTGATAAAACACCAAGATTTAATGCTTGTGGCTCTCCCATCCAAGAAGCATAATCGGTATGGTCTTTCAAGTCGTTTCCTGTTAGGGGATGAATTAAAACTATTAAACCTTGGCGATTTAAGGCTAACCAAGATAGTAAGTCTGCGTGTTGTTCGCGATCGAAAGCAAGTTGACAACTCCAGCAGGGATGGGGTCCAACTGGTTTGCGATGCACGCGACCTACTCTTACTGAAAATAGTTTTCCTGCTTCTTCACATAATGCTGTTGCTTTTTCGCAGGTGGATTCATCAAAGTAAACGTGGGCATGGTAGCCTGTAATTAGATTAATATCTTGAAATTTGATATCTTGAAATTCCATAAAAACTGAAAACTAAATTAATGAGTTATGGTTTCAGTTTAAATCTGAATTAGTTATGCCGTTTGGGTTAAGAGTTTTACTTACAAAAAGTTTTTTGATTGACTTTATTTGGAGCGCTGCTACAATATTTTTGACGGGGGAAAGCGAGGTCGAAAACCCCTGTGTCCCGTCAAATCGTCAGAACCTTGACAATTCAATACTTTCAGGAGTTATTTACTTGATGTTTCATGTTTCTGCGATTGCTGAAATTGGGTTTTTTAATTCCCCCGTCAAAATAGGTGGTGGAAATACCTTTATTATTGGGTTTCAGATTGCAGACTTTCAAATTACTTAATCCCGCTTGCGGGATTGAAACTTACCTTCTACTTCCGCTTTTTGATATTGATGGATCTTTCAAATTACTTAATCCCGCTTGCGGGATTGAAACGGTTATCTGGGGATTTTACTTTTATGTCCCCTGGCACTTTCAAATTACTTAATCCCGCTTGCGGGATTGAAACAAACAGCTTGCAATACTCGCGAAGATGAAGAGAACTTTCAAATTACTTAATCCCGCTTGCGGGATTGAAACTTGTGCGATTGGCAGACGAACGCCAGATTTTAATGCCTTTCAAATTACTTAATCCCGCTTGCGGGATTGAAACTGAAGTCTTGGGAAGCTTTTAAGCGAAGCTGGAACTTTCAAATTACTTAATCCCGCTTGCGGGATTGAAACCATAAGTATAGTGAGGGAGAAATCTTCATTGAAAAACTTTCAAATTACTTAATCCCGCTTGCGGGATTGAAACTAGAAAACTTTCAAATCCAAGAAGAATTCATGCCTTCTTTCAAATTACTTAATCCCGCTTGCGGGATTGAAACCAAAGAAAAGAAGGCGTCCTCGCAGAAAGAAGAGGACTTTCAAATTACTTAATCCCGCTTGCGGGATTGAAACTTTGGCAACCTCAGCTAGAATTAGGCTTTGGGCTTCTTTCAAATTACTTAATCCCGCTTGCGGGATTGAAACCGTCAGCTAACAGATTTTGCACAGAACTTCTGGATCTTTCAAATTACTTAATCCCGCTTGCGGGATTGAAACATTTAGCTTCTGTTGATAGGACACCTATACGCAGAACTTTCAAATTACTTAATCCCGCTTGCGGGATTGAAACTTCAGAAAAGAAAATGTCGGAAGGGTTAAATATACCACTTTCAAATTACTTAATCCCGCTTGCGGGATTGAAACACATAATCGTCCATGTTGCCACGGAAAGCGGCCCGGCCGAACTTTCAAATTACTTAATCCCGCTTGCGGGATTGAAACACGACTAGCTGAGGCCTACCCATAAATAATTTACAAAGTACTTTCAAATTACTTAATCCCGCTTGCGGGATTGAAACATTTATTTAGCACTGCAAACAGATTAAAAGAGTTACTTTCAAATTACTTAATCCCGCTTGCGGGATTGAAACATTCTTGCACACCAGCAAGAACTCTGACCTCAGTTCTTTCAAATTACTTAATCCCGCTTGCGGGATTGAAACTTTCATCCTGTGTGATGAAACAACCACAAGCGTTGTCTTTCAAATTACTTAATCCCGCTTGCGGGATTGAAACTAAAATTGCATTTCTTTACAATCAAAGGTCTACTTTCAAATTACTTAATCCCGCTTGCGGGATTGAAACATCACTGCCGGTTGCGCTCAAATTGGAAAATCACCTTTCAAATTACTTAATCCCGCTTGCGGGATTGAAACATGAAAGTATCTGCTATAACATCTAAGCTTTCATTGCTTTTAAATTAATCCCGCTTGCGGGATTGAAACATGTATATAAATTACTCAAATACAACCAATCGGCAGACGGTGCGTTAGACCTATTTAAGTTATCTTTAGGAATTAAATATAGTAATGGGTCTAACACACCCTACATTAATTTTGTTTGTTAAAAGTCGTTCCTTTGGAAATCAAAACTTTAAAAGTCTAGAGTTATCAGTTACTCCTTACTCTTTACTTCTTACTTCTTACTTTTTACTTTTTACTTCTTCTCACCCCATACCCGCTTGCTTAAACAAACCCATTAATTTGCGTTTGCGAACATGCTGTTGAATTAAGCTTTCTTTGTAGTCAGACCAATCTGCTTTTCTTCCTGATTCTAAATAAGCATTGCGTGCTTGCTCTAACCAATCAACAGCAAATTTATAGTATTCTGATTTACCCGCATTCATAATTTTTTCCGCACGTTTACGGGCATTAGCAATCACCCAATCAGGATTTTCCTTAATTGCTGCACGCATTACTCGATGGATTAACTCTGCATGATAAGAACTGAGGTCGGTGACGGTATTAATTGCATCGCCAATTAGTCCTTCACGCAGAAAAATATCTACTTTTGCAGATTCCTTATTCCAACCCAAATAAGTCCGGAGAATTTCCAGTAAATCTTGCTTGACAATTTTCCAATTATCCCCAGCTAAATCTTGAATCGTTTGGTAATCAACAAAAGATGGACTAGCTGCAAAAGCAGTTTTTCTTGATGTTAAAGCGACTTCAAGATTACCTAACTCTTCAGCTAAGTCACTAGTCCAAGTTCCTAACTCATAACGGGAATGACCTGGTAATTTTAAACCCATTTGGGCAATATCTAAAGCTTCTTGGGATGCTCCCTGCATCTTTAATGTGCGAGCAAGAGTATAAGCTTCCTCCATTAAAGTCATTTGGTTTTGAGCGGCTTTTGTTGCTTCTTCCACCCGACCCAAACGCGCCAACATTGTCAGATATTCTTGAGTTTGTCCTTCTGCTTCCGCCAAATAGAGATATTCTTGATAACGTTGCTGTCGTTCGAGAATTTTTAAGCGAACTAAAGCTAAATCATCAGCATAATCTGGAGGTTCTGCTTCCCAAGCACCTAAATGAGTAATATGTCCTTGTAAAACTTCCAATAGTGGGGGATAATTCCAATCCTGTCGCAATGCTTCTAAAGCCAAACTGAAATCAGCATTCCATTCATCTTGCCATCCTTCCAAATTTAACTGTAAATCAGTTTTCTCTTTCGGGGTGAGTTCAACGCTAAGAATTGCTTCACACCAAGCATCATTCAGTTCTTCAACAATTTCTTCATTATCAGCGCCATATTGCTCTACATCTTCCCAATTATCAACACAGGTAGAAGTAATTGCTCTCAAAAACGCCAAAGCATTATGTGCATCACCGTGATTGCAGAACTCCACGGCTGTTTGTACTAAACTTAGTAATTCTTCGCGGATTGGGTCGTCTTCATAACCATCTTCCCAATAGCGCACTGCATCATGAAGAATGTTACGTACCTGTCGGCGCAAAGGTGCAGTATCTAAAGCTTGACGGATGGGTTTAGCCGCAATAGATTTTTGAGGTGTTACCGTTTGGGTTATTAAGCTTACGTGCTGGTCAATATCTTCGATTAGATGGGGATATTCCTGAACCAAATCTTGTACTAGCTTTTGGGTTTGCAGATGGTTCAAGGAATCTAATAATTTTTCTAAAGTAGGACGTTTTTGAATGCTTTCAGGGTGACGTACGCACATGAGCATTGTGGCTACAATGTGCTTGCACCATCCATCAAAATTATAAGCACAATTACAGTCCGCGAAATGAATGCCATTGCGGTCGAATTTTACTCTAACAGCATAGGTTCCAATTTCCCTTGCTTCGACTTCCGACTGTAGAAGGTCGCCACGTAGAGTTAAAGAAATAACCGCACCTACTTGATAATAATCTTCACCTCGTTGAAAAGATTTAGCATTAGCGCGATCGCGGATAAATGCTTCGCTGAGTTTGGGAATAGACATTAGAGTTACTTACGCATAGTTCTTACGAACCACCGTCCCGAGAAATTTCAGCATTTGGAGCAACCTTTCACAGGATATTACAGGATAAATTCTAAACCCAAATTAGTCGATAGATTTTCTCTACTTCAAAAAGCTTAAAGTCAGAAGTCAGAATAAGCTTATCAATTCATTCCTTATTACTCAATTGCTAATGCTCATTACCAATTACCCATTACCCATTACCAATTACCTAATTCCCAATCCCCAAAATCATCATTACCATAAAGGCAAAAGCAACTAAAATTGATTAGGTTTGCACTGATTGGTTTCTAAACTGCAAAATAAATAGGCAAAGCGTACTTACGGGGAAAATAAAGTGAGCCAGGGATTTGATTACGATTTATTGATTATTGGGGCTGGTGTTGGCGGACATGGCGCTGCGCTACATGCAGTTAGTTGTGGTTTGAAAACTGCGATCGTGGAAGCCGGTGACATGGGTGGAACCTGTGTAAATCGAGGTTGTATCCCATCAAAAGCGTTGCTCGCAGCTTCTGGACGTGTGCGGGACTTACGTAATGCTCACCATCTCAAAACCCTAGGAATTCAAGTCGGTAATGTTGATTTTGATAGACAAGCCATTGCTGACCATGCAGGAAATTTAGTAGCAAAAATTCAAGGTGATTTAACTAACAGCCTCAAACGTTTGAAGGTAGATATTATTCGTGGCTGGGGAAAAATTGTTGGTAATCAGAAGGTTAGTGTGGTTACTGATATTGGTGAAAAAACTTTTACAGCCAAAGATATTATTCTTTCCCCTGGTTCTGTTCCCTTTGTACCCCCAGGGATTGAAGTAGATGGCAAAACTGTATTTACCAGCGATCAGGGGGTTAAACTAGAATCTTTGCCGGATTGGGTGGCAATTATTGGTAGTGGTTACATTGGTTTAGAATTTTCCGATATTTACTCGGCTTTGGGTTGCGAAATCACTATGATCGAAGCTTTACCGCAATTAATGCCGGGATTTGACCGCGATATTGCTAAACTGGCGCAAAGGGTTTTAATTACTCTCCGCGATATCGAAACCTACACCGGAATCTACGCAAAAAAAGTTATTCCTGGTTCGCCAGTAATTATTGAATTAGCAAACTTTGAAACTAAAGAAGATGTGGATGTCTTGGAAGTTGATGCTTGTCTCGTTGCAACTGGGCGTATTCCGGCAACTAAGGATCTTGGTTTAGAATCCGTAGGGGTAGAACTTGATAAACGTAACTTTATCCCCGTTAATGACACCATGGCGGTATTGAGTGGGGGTGAAATTGTACCTCACTTATGGGCGATTGGCGATGCAACTGGCAAAATGATGTTAGCCCATGCTGCTTCAGCACAAGGTATAATTGCTGTAGAAAATATTTGTGGCAGAACCAAGGAAGTAGATTATCAGGCAATTCCAGCTGCGGCATTTACCCATCCTGAAGTTAGTTATGTGGGTATGACCGAAGTTCAGGCGAAGGAAAAAGCTAGCGCTGAAGGTTTTGAAATTGGTGTGAGTAAGAGTTATTTCAAAGGTAATTCCAAAGCTTTAGCTGAAGCTGAAGCTGATGGTATTGCTAAGGTGATTTACCGCAAAGATACAGGCGAAGTTCTAGGAGTTCATATTTTTGGGATCCATGCTTCAGATTTAATTCATGAAGCCTCCAGTGCGATCGCTAACCGTCAACAAGTACAAGACCTAGCTCATTTAGTTCACGCTCATCCCACACTATCTGAAGTTCTGGATGAAGCATATAAACGGGCTGTTGTGTCTTAGTTGTGGGGATTGGAGACTGGGGATTAGGGATTGGAAAATCAATTGTTTTTATTCTGGCTCCTAACTCCTGAATCCTAGTTTCTAAATCCTAACTCCTAACTCCTAATTCCTTACTTCTGACTTCTGACTTCTGCTCGCTTTAGCGCGGTCTGTTCTGACTCCTGACTCCTGACTCCTAACTCCTATTAACTGATAACTGATAATGCAAATTCGTCGCCGTCAACCCAGTCCAGCAGTTTCTGTTTCTATTTTGCGCTATCAGGTTGCTGTACCAGATGCCGAACCCAATAATATTTTGGAGGAAATTGTTTGGCATAAGGAAGTAGAAGTAGAGCAAATGCGTTTAAAAAAACCTTTGCTTGAATTACGCAAACAGGTGATTAATGCACCACCAACCCGCGATTTTCTTGGAGCGCTACGGAAAGGTAAAACGCAACCAGCATTAATAGCAGAAGTAAAAAAAGCTTCTCCTTCTAAAGGGGTAATTCGAGCAGATTTTGACCCGGTAGATATTGCTCTTAAATATGAACAAAGCGGTGCTAGCTGTCTTTCTGTACTTACCGATAGTAAATTCTTTCAGGGTAGTTTTGAAAATTTAGCTGCCGTTCGTGCTGCCGTAGATTTACCATTATTATGTAAAGAATTTATCATCTACCCTTACCAAATGCACTTAGCTCGAATCTACGGTGCGGATGCTGTATTATTGATTGCTGCTATACTCAGCGATCGCGATTTACAATACTTCGTTAAAATTGCCAAAAGTTTACAAATGGTAGCTTTAATTGAGGTACACACCTTGGAAGAGCTAGATCGGGTGTTAAGTTTAGATGGCGTTTCCTTAATTGGGATCAATAATCGTAACCTAGAAGACTTCTCTGTGGATTTGCAAACTACTTGTCAGTTGTTAGAGTTAAGAAAGGAGCAACTACAACAACGAGATATTTTAATTGTGAGTGAGTCGGGATTACATACCCCTGAAGACCTCGCAACGGTTGCTTCCTCAGGTGCATCTGCAGTTCTGATTGGTGAATCTTTGGTAAAACAGTCAGATCCTCAACAAGCAATTACAAAATTATTTGCCTAAATCCTTATCTCCTACGGATTAACTGCTTGAGAGTAAGAATAATGAAATCAGGATTTTTGTGAAATGACTTTATTGTCATTGTTTTGTTAATTTTATTTACATTTAGCCTATGCCAAATTTTAGTTAGCTATTAGCAAAAATAATCTGCAAAAAGTTAACCTACAACGAATCAAACAGACTAATCAAACAATTTACAATTCTAATATTTAAGTGATTTCATGGAGCAAATTCCTCTACCTTCGCCCGTTCATTATGAACTAATACTACAACTACTCGAAAGACAAACAATGTCAGCAGTTTACCAAAACCCAAATCTGCGAAATCAGGTAAACCAGCTGATCGTAACTCTGAGAAAAGCTGCAGTTCAGCAAAAACAACTGGAAGAAGTTTGTCAAGTTTCTTCTTTAGAGGTTGAGCACCGATGGTCTGTGAATCATTTAACAGACAAATTATAAATAAATTTACTGTGGCATTTTTTATTACAGGAGGTCAGGACTTTATCCTTGCTTTATAACTCGGATTATAAACTTACTGCTTATTAATAGTGAGATTCCTTAAAAAAACTTGCATAACTTTTAAATAAAGAGTCAGAGACTCTGTGTTCTAGTTACCAATTCATATGGAAATCAGAATGTAGAGACTCCGTCTCACTGCGATCGCTTTGCACGCGCTGACACGTTCAGTAAAGCTGCTACTCACGCGGAACACCTAAAAGGCGTTTATCGCAACAAGTTTAATTTGCAATATGTTTGATTTATGTATAAATCAAAATAAATTATTCAAACTAACACCAAAAAATAGTTCTTATATCATGTCCGCTTAATTACTGATGAAAAAATATGTTTGTTTGTAGTAGCGCTTTAGCGCCATAGAGAAATATTGGCGCTAAAGCGCTACTACGAAGCTTATCAAAAGTGTTTTACCGGACATGATATTACACAAGACAAACCATATTTGTAGAATGAGGCGTACTTTGAAGTGAATACGCAAAACCTAGTACCTGTAGCACTAAAAACGCAAAATAATTTTTTGTTTACAGGACCAATAGTATTTACAAGATTAAATATGTACGGAAATGACAAAACAGACGCTGCTTCATACAGTGTCAAAAATTATATTAGTGTCGGGACAAATTCAAAATTGAAGTTTTAAAAATCGAAATTTCAGACATCGAAATTTCAAAATTGAAAATTCAAAATTGAAAATTCAAACATCAAAAAAATTAAGCGAAATTACTTGGAATTCCGGCTTAGAATCCTGAATTTGAATCAACACAAATTGTTTGCAGCCACAATATGGACAAATCAATCCATAATAAGTACTGCAAGAACTGTTAGTTCGCCTGGATTTAATCAAACAGTAACTCAAGTGAAGTGAGCAAATTCACTCTGCCGTCACTATCTTCTAAATAACGTGGCAAACCATATTAAATATTTTTTTGATAATTGTCAAATTACACCGTTGGAAAGCTTGTAAAACACGGTAAACAGTAGCTTTTAAATGGGAAATTGACTTTTCTTTCTCGAATAAAATTCGAGCTAACACAGAGAGTAAAAAAATCGAGTTGCTAGTGCTAACTAGATTTAACTCTCAATCGGGTGAAATTGCAGTTAATGCTACGTGCAGTATTAACTTTTTCGGCAAACAGATTTTATTGGCTACTATTGGTTGTCTTGAATAAGGTATCTATGCTTATGCTGTTTCCAACCAATCAAAAACTAGATCTAATTGCTCGAGAGTAATTAAACCATACTGCCAAAGAATCATTGGTAGAGGACCAGGATCTTGCTCGCTATGGCGTAGAGCAACGCCAATACAAGCAGGAGAAATCGCTAATTCCTCTTGTAAAAAGTTAATTAGTCTGGAATAAGTGGACGGTGACATATGTATCTCACCCCTGTGCTTAGTGTGTGTTGTCTTATAAAAATCAACCATGATTAAGTAGTAGGTAATTAGTATTTCATCTGTTTCTTTGTCGCAAAAAGAGAAAAAATACGACAAATTAAACTGATGAACCGGTATGAAAGCGCTCTGTAGAAGGCCTTTGGAGAATTGTTAGTGTTCAGAGCGATTCGCCTACTTAATCTGGAGGAACAAGTGTATTTGGTCAAATAAATTTCATCTTCCCTGGCCTTAAGTTTTATTTTATTACACTTATAGCTAACAAGGTTAATTGAAATTATCTTCCTTCATTAGCGTTTAGCTACACTAATGTCGTTAGCCTAGCATGGCTCAACCCAAAGGAAGATTTTTGTAACCAAGTACTAAAACTTTTATCCAACTACAGATACAGTAGGTTTTCTGCAATGTTGGCACTAAATCACATCTTAGCTCGCTTGCCTAGTATTTTGCCATGATACCAGGTTTTTTTTTACACTTTATTTTTTTTGCTTTATTTTACCAACAACTCAAAAGATTGTGCAGTAAGATATACAAAAAATGTTGGCAGTAAAAATACTTACATAGTGTAAATAAAAAAATACGAATTTATTTTTTGTTGATATGGCGAATGGTGATGCGATCGCCTGGTTTTACATTTAATTCTGTGGCATGTCCCGCTCTTAATTCAATAACCTCATCTATTAATTCTCTTGGCCCATAAGTTGGACAAGGAGTACTCTTACAAGGAGGTACATCAGCAGCAATATAACGTACTACTCCTTTCCGCATGAAGACCATATCTAAAGGTACGGGTACGTTCTTCATCCAAAATCTTGCTGGTTGGGGAGAAGGAAACACAAAAAGCATACCCCTTTTATCCGGAAGTGTGGGGCGATACATCAAACCCATTGCTTTTTCTTCGGGCGTTCGCGCTACTTCCAACTGAATTTCTGCACCATCAGGAGTAATAGCAACAGCAGAGATTGGTAATTGCTGACCTAATTTTTTGGTAATCGGAACATTGGATTTCAGTGCTGGTGTTGATAAAGGTTGAGAATTTTCGGCTACCGTTAAGTTCGAACAACCAATTAACAATATGTTCAGCACTATTAAAAGTATACTGAGGTAAGGAAACATAATAATTTGAATGGGTAACCAAAAAGCAAAACAAACATCTTTGGCTTTTTTTAACTAAAAACTATTTAGCCAAAACTGTTTAGCCAGAGATTATACCAAGGTTAACCTATAAATTTACAATTCAACCTTCCTCGGTTCCGAATTTTCTAAGACTCTCTTAAAACATAACCAACACCTCGTACGGTTTGAATTAAACGCTTTTGACCTTCTTCTTCGATTTTTAAGCGTAGGTAGCGAATGTACACTTCTATTACATTTGATTCACCCATAAAATCGTAACCCCAGACATTTTCTAAAATTTGTTCCCGAGTTAAGACTTCACGGGGATGTTCCATCAAGTATTTGAGTAATTCAAACTCCTTCATTGTTAAATCAATGGTTCTGGAATTGATTAGCACGCGACGAGTGGCGATATCCAGAACTAGATCGCCAAAACGTAGTTGTTCTGTGCTATCAACTTCAGGTTGTAAATAAAGACGAACCAAGCTTAAAAAATCTTCAGAACGGTAAGGTTTGAGAAAATAATCATCCGCTCCTGCTTCCAAGCAAGCAACTCGATCTTCAACACTGTCTCGAGCCATTAAAATCAATACTGGGGAACATACCCCTTCTGTACGAAGATTTTTACATACAGAAAGTCCTGACTCCCCTGAGAGCATGCGATCAACAACTATCAAAGCAGGTTGAAGATTACGACTTATTTGCAAACCATTACTAGCATCGCGAACTATATCAGGTTCATAACCAGCTTCCTTTAAATCGTAAGAAAGTTGATTTGCTAATCCCTCATCGCTTTCTATTACTAATACACAGGGGTTTTGAGCAAGAGTCATATCAATTTGATTATTAGGAGTTTTTAACTCATCTTGTTTGTTTACCTACGGGGAAGTTACACATCAGTACATTCTTTACATTTGTATATATACCTGTGTAACTTTAGGCATTTAGAAGCTTACATTACCTGCTTGTATAATTTCAATGAAGTGACGAACTACCCGGAATAAATTGCCCTTACAACTCTGATTTTAACTGCATATCGGCATCGTGTTTGATTTGTAAAAACACGGAGTCAGGAGCAGTAAGTAATGAGTAATGAGTAATGAGTAATGAGTAATGAGTAATGAGTAATGAGTTTTAAATCAAGAGTCGGGGTTTACAAAGTTTTTGTTCTCTCTTCTGCATTCCTTGTTCCTTATCCCCAAGAATAATTTTAATAAGATAACCAGATTGCTATATATCTGATATTGAATATCTAATATTTAATAAATATATCTTTTACGAAAATATATTTTGTATGCATATATTTCGACAAACTCTCAGGGTTAGGAAATTTCCGAGAAAATACTTCACTAGAAATTACACAGTGTAAGCTAACCCATTTGATGATACGTGCATCAGGACAGCCAATTAGTTTTTTCTGTTAATTAACCCTCACCAATTACCAAATACCAAAAAGCAATCCGATAGAACACTTAAGGTAACTCTACCGAGTTTGGTTTAGCAATATGTGGTAAACCCCAACCCAATTTTTCCCGTAGAATACGGAAAAACTCGGGTGATTGTAAACGAATAAATTTTGTGGTGTATTGCGATCGCTCCATATAAACTCTATCCTCAGGAAGCACATAACATCCACCATTACCGTCAACCACCATTACCAGCCTTGATGTATTTACTGGATAAATATTGACTGGTTCAGTATCTGCAAATATTAGTGCTCTCGAAGCCAAAGAATGGGGACAAAGAGGTATTAACTGTAATACCGGTACATTTGGCGTTACTACCGGACCACCAGCACTCAAGCAATAACCTGTAGAGCCGGTTGGAGTAGAAATCATTACTCCATCTGCAGCAATATCCACAGCAGCATGACCGCCGATCGCAATTTCAAAATGACACATCGAGGTTAATGGTTCTCGATGCAATACCATTTCGTTTAAGCAGAGAGCTTCCCAAAGTACCCGATCTTTCCGAAAGACTTGAACCGCGAGCATTGCTCGTTCTTCAATCTCATAGTCACCCGCGATCGCTTTTTCTAAAGCTTGTGGTAATTGATTGAGATAACCTTCGGTTAAAAATCCCATATGTCCGGTGTTCACCGCTAGTATAGGTATACCACAGGGAGCTACTTGACGGGAAGCAGCTAATACTGTGCCGTCTCCACCCAATACGACAACAAATTTCATTTGCTCGTCAAAACCAGGAGGTATCAAACCATCAATCGGTGTATGACAAACAGGGCTTTGGGGAGTAGAATAACCCAATATTCCACCAACTCCGGTGGCGACATAAACATCCCAACCCTTATTGGTTAAGGTTTCTTTGATGTCGATAGCAACTTTTTGCGCTATCGGCTTAACGTCATTGTAAATAACGCCTGCTTTGGGCACGCTCAAATATCCAAATCTATGTAAGCAATATTTCTTATTATTGTTAATCTTTACACAATTTTTGTCATTCAGATCGTTAATTACCTGTCAATAGGAAAAACATCTATTAACTTTCTGTTGTAATGTCGCGATCAATTATTGACTATTCACGTTCTTAAATGGGCTTCTTTTAGTCTTTTGTTTCTTGCCTTTATTTTTCTCGTAATCTAATTCTTTCAGCTTTTTCATAATTCGGCTGAAGTATTCTTGTAAATAAGTTTCTACGGTTGTTGTTTGACTTTGATCGAGACCAAAAACTTTATAAACCTCATCCATAGAAGCATTAAGGGGTTTACCACTTGCAATTACTTCGGTGAATGCGAGTCTATCTGCAACATTCCATCCCCACTGGAAAAATCGCATTACATTACGCACGGTACGTAGTAGATTAATTGGCATCCGGGTAATTTTTGCGTCTTTACCAGATAGGCGTTCGCATAAGCTGATAATTTCCTCAGCACTCCAAGCACGGGTTCCAACCACTGGAAATGCTTGATTTTGTGTTTCTGGTATTTCTAAAGCAAGAATAGCAAACTTCGCTATATCTTGGGTATCCATGTAAGCGATCGGTGAAGAATCCCCTGTTACCCACACTGGCTGACCTTCCAAAATAGGGATACCATATTGACCAATCAATCCTTGCATGAAACCAGCTAAACGCAAGATTGTATAATTTACACCTGATTCAGCCAGAAATAGTTCCGTGCAACGTTTTATTTCCATTAAGGGTACTTCTGGATACTTATCAGCATCTAGAATGGAGAAAAATATAAAACGTTGTACATTTGCAGCTTTTGCTGCTTGAATTAAAGCTACTTTTCCATCCCAGTCTACCTGCTTAATACTTAGGGAGTCTGTAGGGCGAGCAGTTGCAGCGTCTATAACTGCGTCAACACCTTCGAGAGCGCTTGTAAGACTTTCGGGGTAACAAAAATCTCCCCCCACTAATTCGGCACCCCATTCCTTTAAGAAACCGGATTTCTTCGAGCTTCGAACAAGACAGCGTACCTCGTGTCCCTGGTCGAGAGCATGACGAGCAACTTGTCTTCCCAAGGTACCAGTGGCACCAGTTATTAATATTTTCATGAGTATTTTTTAATTAAAGTCGGAAACTTTTTTAACCAGGATGTTATTAGATTAACCTAAATCAACAAAAATTTACATTTATTTTAAAAAGTATACGATATTGAGAGACTGAAAAAAAGTCTCTCATTTTTAGGAGCAGCTCAGCTAGTTGCTTTACTCCTCTTCTGCACCTTGAACCTTGAGTAACAAGCGTCCAACGCCCCAGCCTACAAAAATCAAGCTAAAAGGTAAGATAGCAGCAGTAAGAATTTCGCTACTCATAGATTAAAATTCTCCATTACAAATTGTTGAGTCTACTTCAGTCTACCAGAGGGGATTGGTGACTGGGGTTAGCGCAGCGTGACGCGACAGCGTCATATGGGGATTGGGAAGTTAATTCTTAATCTGGGATGCAAGGAAATTTTGTCTTCCTCTCATATTTCTCAAAGGTAGACAATATATTAATGCCTTTTTCGACCGGTGAAAAACAACTAATAATATAAAGACAAAAATGACAAACTCACGTTTAGCGATAACCTTAGGTGACCCTGCTGGTATTGGTGGGGAAGTTATTTTAAAAGCTTTAGCTGACCCAAAAGTTTATGAGAATTGCGAGTTAACGGTAGTGGGTAGTAGAAGTTTACTTTTAGAAATCTACACCAAGCTTAATTTAGTTCATAATTGTTCCCCTTTGGCAGATCCAGAAAAACTATCAATTCTCGATGTTGATTTGGGTAATGAAGATTTACACAATTTAAATAGTTCTGAATCGAATAATTCAAACAAAATTATCATTGGTGAGGGAAACGCAGCGAGTGGTGCGGCGAGTTTTGCTTATATGGAAACAGCAATTAACTGTGCTCTTCAAGGTGAATTTGATGGGATTGTTACGGGTCCGATCGCTAAGTCGGCTTGGAAAGCAGCAGGTCATCATTATCCTGGTCAAACAGAATTACTCGCACAAAAATCCGGTGTGGAAAAATTTGGAATGTTATTCGTTGCGCGATCGCCCCATACCAATTGGACCCTTGTAACTTTACTTGCTACCACACATATTCCCTTAGAAAAAGTTCCTCAGGTTTTGACACCAGAATTAATGACCCAAAAGTTAGACCTGTTATTAAAGTGTCTTAAACAGGATTTTGGGATCGAGAAACCAAAAATCGCGATCGCTGGTTTGAATCCCCATAGTGGTGAAGGGGGACAACTAGGAAGCGAAGAACAGGAATGGTTAATTCCTTGGTTAGAGCAGCAACGTCAAAAATACCCATCTTTACAAATCGATGGTCCAATCCCCCCCGATACTATGTGGGTAAAACCAGGTCAAGCTTGGTATGGTCAAGGAAAAGTTACTCCTGCTGATGGTTATTTGGCACTTTATCACGATCAAGGTTTAATTCCAGTCAAATTAATGGCTTTTGATCGCGCAGTGAATACATCTATTGGTTTACCTTTCGTAAGAACTTCACCGGATCACGGTACAGCTTTTGATATTGCGGGGAAAGGAATTGCTGATGCGACAAGTATGAAAACTGCAATACAGCTAGCTGCAGAATTAGTTTCTCATAGAAAATTAGGAGTAAGGAGTCAGGAGTCGTAGAGACGTAGCATGCTACGTCTCTACAGGAGTCAGAAGTCAGAATTCTTATCTCATTACTCATCACTTATTACTCATTACTCAATTAAAACCCTCTTCCGTTAAACGTCGTAGCATTTCTTGTCTTACTTCATTTGCGACGCGATTGCTTCTTTCCCAATGTTCTAACTTGATGTGATCTACGTAAAACTTAATCGTAAATTTCATGATTTCAGGGGTGACATCGGAAAGACGAATTGCTGGTTCTTTCCAAAGAGTGGTTGCAGCTTTAAATTCGTTTTGCAGCCATTCAAGTAAACTCAATGCATTGTCATCCAAACGGGTTTCATAACTTCCTGGCTTGAGGATACGCTGTAAAAGTCGATTGATTTTACCTTTGAGGATACTGATTTTAGTTTCCCATTCTTCCTCTAGGGTCTGTTCATCTTCAATTCGTAAATCTGGATCTTCAAGCCAAGCTTGATACCAACTCCTAATTAAATTAATTAAATTATCTTCTTCTTGGGTATTTTCTGTAAGTGATGAAGCTTTAATCTCACCTTTCTCATCAGTTTCCAATTGCAAACCAGTTAATTCAATGATTTCTTGATAATATTTTTGAACTATTTTTAATTGCGCTTCGTTTAATCCTCCTTTTTCCAAAATCTTAATTGCACGAATTAAGTATTTAAACTTAGTTTCAATACGCTGTAATTGGAGATTAACTTTTTCTTCAGCCAACAAACGTTTTCTACCTGCATCTTGCTTAGAAAGTTGCTCTTCGGTTGCTGACTTCAAACCTGCAAATACATCTAAATTCTCTAGTTTGTCCGTAATTTTACCCAAGGTATCGGGATGACCCAGAACAGTACTGCTTAAAATCTGCTTCGCTGCATCTTGGTCTGTACCAGCTTTGACGTTAATTTCAATCGTCTTAGCCACATGGGGAGTTGGACGACTTAAATTAACAATATCTTTACTTCCTAAAGCTGCGTTGGGAATGTAAACTTCACAGTCGGTTTCTACTAAATATAATTTGGTTACGCGCAAACCGATATTCTTAATTACAGCTACAGAATTATCCGGCATTGCAATTACATCTCCAAATTGAAAAGGAGTATCGATTAATAAAACCAAACCACTAAAAAAATTAGCTAATATATCTCGAAGCGCAAATCCTAAAACAAAAGTTAAACCACCAAAAGCTACCCAAATTCCCGTTAAATCAATTCCTAGTGACTCTAAAAATAAAAATGTCCCTAAGATATAAGTTAAAGCAGGGAGCAATCTTTCTAAGATTGGAACTAAGACATTATCCCACAAAGCCTCTGTTTGCTTAGCATAATCCCTCAAATAATAAGAAATAACCTGAGTAAATAATTGAGCGAGCCAATAAGTTAAAGTTATGACGATCGCTGCATTTAAGCCCCTTTGGCTCCAATAAATCGCTGGAGATAAATTTAATCGGGTAGAAATAAATTTGAGACTAAATAAAGCTGCAACTATTATCAAAGGCTTTCTTGACACCCCTAAAACTAGCAAACCCAAAGAATTATTATATCTACGAAGTAGTGGAGGGAATAAATAAGTTAAAGAAACAAACAATAAAAAATAAAAAAAACAGTAAATTAATACAGTTAATGTAAAAGGTTGATGAAGTATTTCCATATCTAGTAAAAATAATAACTATTTGATTGATGTAATGTAAAAAATATCATAGGCTAATATATCAAGTATCCCTACTGCTTGTAGCTTTTGACGCGGCTCAGTTATCCATCAAGAAAAACATAAGCTAGATTAGCAAAACAAATCAAAACTAATGGTTATTATGAATACAGTGCTTATTTTTATACTGACATAGAATAAGTGAATTATTATTATCGATGTATTTTTTCAAACCTATAAAAATTTTAAAAGCTTGATTGTACGAAATTAGACAATTGATGATAATTTCACTTAGATATATGAAATTCTTAAGATCTTTTTTATGCATTTAAAAAATGCGATCAAGCAGAAATATACTTGCAATTTATGTGAGTGATTTTTGATGTTTTGAATACTATAGGATTAAGTATTTGTTAGGAGTCTATCAAATAATTTACTGGCGCATAGAGAAAAATAATGTTAGAGTACATCCCGAATATAATCACAGAAATTCTTGCTTTGGGAGCTAACAGATGCTTGTTTGGGAGAGCTACTAAGAATTAATTTTTTGAACTAGTAGTATTACTATTGACTTCTGAGTCAACAGAGGCAAACTAGTTAAATATAATTATGTGGAGGATGTGACTATAGTAGTTGTTACGTGCAAATGAAATAAATATCTTTGTAATATCTTGACTGTAATATATTGGTTCTGCTCGCTCGCACTCATAAATTATTGTGTCCGCAATCGCAAGTATTTTTACGTTTGAATTGCAATATTTGAAAAAGATAAAACCAGTTCAAGTTGTCCTGAGGAGGGAATAATATGTTTAAACGGTCAACACAACATGGAAATTGCTGATATTTATAATTACTGAAAATAATGGTAAGTTTCCTTGTGAGTTGGGTTACAACTGACAGAATAGAAAACGGTAACTGCTGACAAGTGAAAAATTACGTAAAAATTAGTGCATTAAAAATGCAAGTAATGATTATTAATGCGTAAAATGACGGATACTAAGCAAAAGTCACATCAGCACTTTCCGTTGGGGTAATTTCAGTAACAGCAAGTAGATTGCAAAATATTGAGATTATTTTTATACATACATATTTTCCCTAGCATGACTTGTCTGAGAAATCTACCAAATAACCTAATGTTCAAAATGCACCCAAAATTTGTGGTGAGAGCGAATGAATTTAATCTGGCTTTTATTACGCGCTTCCGGAGTACAAGTTGTTATAGCTGTTTTAACAGGTTTAATTAGCGGTGCAACTACCGCCCGTTTAATTGCACTTATTAATACAACTTTGTCCCAAGGAGTATCATCAAATCAAGTTACAGCTAACTCAGTTTGGTTTTTTATTGCATTAGCAAGTATCATTTTAATCAGCAGCATAATTTCTCAGGTTTTACTTATCAAAATATCCCAGAATGCTGTTTACCGTCTGCGATTGCAGTTGAGTAAAGGTATTTTATCGTCAGAACTGCGACATTTAGAACAGCTTGGGACTCCACGTTTATTAGCGACTCTTACTGATGATGTAGCAACTTTATCTAATACAGTTTATGCAATTCCCTTCATATGCGTTGATATTGCAGTGATTGGTGGTTGCTTGATTTACTTGGGATTTCTTTCTGGTGCTGTGTTTGCTTGTACCATCGGATTTATGATGGTGGCGATCGGTAGTATTCAATTGCTAATTAACAGGGCTGGATATTTCCTGAATTTGGCGCGAGAAGAACAAGATCGGCTATTTAAGCATTTCAATGCAATTACTAACGGAATAAAAGAGTTAAAGTTGCATGCTTCTCGACGTCAAGAGTTTTTCTCTGAGGAATTGCAGAAGAGTGCAGCTTCTTCGCGAGATCAAAATGCGGCTGCATTATTTACCTTTTCTATTTCTACAGGATGGGGAAATCTTTTATTCTTTCTTCTTGTTGGATCCCTAATGTTTGGTTTACCCAGACTTTTAGTAATTCCTAGCAACATCATATCTAGCTATATCCTCACCCTGACCTATATGATGCTTCCAATGCAAAGCATCCTAGACAAACTTCAGGCTTTATCCAGAGCTAGTGTTGCTTTACAAAAAATAGAAAGAATGGGTTTAACCTTAGCTGGGAATAAAGAAAGTACAAAAGATTTTGCAAATATTACAAGAAACAGATTCTCAACATTACAGCTAGAACAAGTTACCCACGCTTATCCTAGCGATCAAGGGGATACTAAATTTACCCTGGGTCCTGTGAATATAAATCTTCAAGCAGGGGAAGTTGTATTTATTGTTGGTGGTAATGGTAGTGGTAAATCCACATTAGCCAAACTAATTACCGGTTTATATATTCCCGAATCGGGTTCAGTCAAGATAAATGGAAATTTTGTTAATGATGATAACCGGGAAATTTACCGTCAGTATTTTTCGGTAGTTTTTTCTGACTACTTTTTGTTCGATAGTTTCTTGGGTATGGGAAATCCCAATTTGGATGTGCAAGCACGGGAATATTTGCAGCAATTAAATTTGGAACGTAAAGTACGAATTGAAAATGCTAAATTATCGACTACACAACTATCCCAAGGACAACGCAAACGCCTAGCTTTATTAACCGCTTATTTAGAAGATCGTCCAATATACTTATTTGATGAATGGGCTTCCGATCAGGATCCAACATTCAGAGATATTTTTTATAGACAAATCTTACAAAATCTTAAACAAAGAAATAAAACTGTTTTAGTTATTAGTCATGACGATCGTTATTTCAATCTTGCTGACAGAATCATTAAGTTAGATTACGGCAAAATTGAATATGACAGACGAAATTAACACTTATCAGTCAATGCGCAATACTTACAGTACGCCCTTAGCCTGCGGCGTCAGCAAAGCCTCTGATTAACGTCACGCAGGGCGCGCTTACACGTTTGGACGCACTACGTGTTTGGACGCGCCCAAAGGGCGAACATCCGCAGGATGCGTGCAAACACCGTAGGTGCGTCTTTCGCCGCTAACCGCTAGACTGCGCACGCTTTGCTAACAGTTTATGGCTAACGCCACGCCCTTACGGGCTACAGTTAACAGTTGTAGCAATAAACACCTCATTTAGGACATCATAATTTTGGTTTAAAGGGAACAGGGAACAGAAAAACGTCCTAAAAATAATGGCGACAGCTATAAACTAAGAGATGGGGTTTGGTGACTTCCGAAAAAAAGATACCATTCATTGAGGCGTACGTCAGTGCGCCATTACTGTCAATAAGTAATAGGATTAATGATTTTTAGAAGTCCCTTACATATTAATTTAATTTTTGAACTTGTACTGGAATTAGCTGCGATTGGCTCCAGGCTTATTAAATAATAATATTTTTTCAGATAAAAATTTAATGATTTGATTTTGTATTCTATCCTTAAGAAAGTGATAGTTGCGAGGAATTATTCCGCATACCATAGAAATTACTTATCTAGAGATTTAGAAATGCTACGTCTGAGGCATAGCACTAATTAAGCACGTTCGTAAAAAGTATCATAAAATCTCTCTCTTTATGGCCAAAATTTTTGATTCAATTACAGAAGACTTACAAGAATTTATTGCAAGTCAACATATTTTCTTTGTTGGTACCGCACCTTTAAGTTCTTCTGGTCACGTTAATCTTTCTCCCAAAGGACTTGATAGCTTTCGGATACTTTCACCAAAGCGGGTAGCTTATCTAGACTTGACTGGAAGTGGAAACGAAACATCAGCCCATCTACAAGAAAATGGACGTATAACCTTCATGTTTTGCTCTTTTGGAGAAAAACCGTCTATTTTACGTCTTTATGGCTCGGGAAGTACTATTTTACCAGGTAACTCTGAGTGGGAATGTTTACATTTATTGTTTTCACAAATACCAGGAACCCGCCAAATTATCGTAGCTGATATTGAGCGGATACAGACTTCTTGCGGTTTTGGAGTTCCCATGTATGAGTATCGAGGACAACGGGAGAATTTAATTAAGTGGGCAGATAAAAAAGGAGAAGAAGGTATTCAAGAATATCATCAACGGAAAAATCTTATCAGTATTGATGGTTTGCCGACACCACTGAACAAGTCATAGGGTTTTTGTTTGTATGGTGTTATGGATTCAGGTCTTTAATTTCGCCTCTAAGAGGATGTTCATACAAAAATTCTAAATAACGGTGGGTTACGGCAAAATAAGGGTTTGATTGTTGGAATAATTGAAAATTTTCTATAACCCATTAATATCAAATGGTGTGGGACAATCCATTAAAGTTATCATTTTTTATTTTTCATTTATAAACACCTTCTTGGACTCTCTTTTTGTCGAGGATATAACAATACTACATCTGGATTGATTATCCTTTTTTAGAGATGAGAGTGGATTGATCGGATTTACGATGAATTCCAAGTCGAGCAAAAATTAACAAAAGATTAATATTTTATTAATTTATCATTAACGCAGATTTGTTCTCAATCTAATTTATGATGATTATGAGTCAAAATTTATTTGACCTTAAAGATAAGGTTGCAATCATTACTGGAAGTGGTAGAGGGTTGGGTAAAATCCTTGCGAAGAGATTGGCTGAATTAGGAGCAAGGATAGTTGTATGCGACCGCTTAAGAGAGGAAGCTAATCAAACTGCTCAAGAAATAGTAGTTGGAGATAAAATTGCAATATCGACCTATGTTGACGTTGCTTTACGTTCTAGTTGTGAAGACTTGTTTAAGTTTGCGGTCGCAGAGTTAGGGCGTATTGATGTGTTAGTTAATAATGCTGGAATTGACATTATCAAGCCAGCTGAAACTGTTTCAGAGGATGAATGGAAACGAATTATAGATGTTAACCTCCAAGGATGTTTCAACTGTTCTCAACTTGCAGCGATCGAGATGATAAAACAGGGTTTGGGAGGCTCTATAATCAATATTTCTTCAATTGCATCGGTTATTGGTATTAAGGGACTTGTAGCTTATAGTGCTGCGAAAGGTGGAATCAATCAACTCACCCGCGTGATGGCGGTTGAATGGGCTTCGAAAAACATTCGAGTGAACGCTATAGCTCCTGGATACTTAGAAAATATCATGGATGGAGCAGATATAGAACACGAACGGTCGGAAAAACAACAGCAAATAATGACCTTTACACCGATGGGTAGGCGTGGAAAATTAGAAGAATTAGTTGGACCAGTTGTTTTTCTGGCTTCCGATGCATCTTCTTATGTTACCGGTACCGTGTTATTCGTAGATGGTGGTTATACCGCAACGTGAACAGATAATAATTTTTAGCTTGGTTGAGGAATAATTTGCCCCCTAGTCCCCAATTTATGGCTAACGCCACGCTATGCTATAGCTGCGCTACCTACGGATCCGCTATGGGGGGAACAGACCTTTCAAAAATCTGGAAAATTGGTGTATTTAGAGGCTACACTCTACTACAAATTTTAAAAATTCATCTCAGTTCTGCAACGCCTCTCTCTATATCTTTTGAGCTTACTTAATCGGAATTCCAAGACTCATGTGCTTTCTTTAAAAGTGCGATCGCTTCATCGCAACTATCCACACAATGGAGTATTTTCATATCTTTTGGTGAAGCCATAGGGGACTCAATATCTATCATATTTTTCTCAGCCCAAGCAACTAACTCCGACCACATCTCACCGATCGCAATTAGTGGTTTATCCTGTAATTGGCGAACCTGTAATAATTGCCAAATCATTAGGGTTTCTAAAGTTGTACCAATTCCTCCAGGTACTATGACAAAAGCATCGGAAACCAAGACAAAATGATGTAACCGGGAAAAGAAAGTACGGTGATGGTAAACTTTTTCCACGAAGGGATTAGTAGTTTGTTCGTAATCAAGATGAACTCGAATTCCTACCGATCGCGTCTCGTCTTCTGGGTCAGCACTGACACTACCTTCATTAGCTGCTTGCATTAGACCGGGACCTCCACCGGTGATGATATCGCATTTCATTTTTGTCAGTTCGCTTGCCAGATTTTTTATCCCGTTATAAAGAGGAGTATCTGGTTTGAGTCTAGCGGAACCAAAAATTGTAACTCGGTAACGATCGCTTTTTGGAGGTTGGATGCTACTAAGGTTATTAACAACATCCCAAAGACCAAGAACTGCTTCTTGAATAGTTTGATGAGTTCTTGCTTGGTCTCCGAGATTAACGTTATCTGGACATGGTGATTCTTCGTTCATGGTTGGGGATTAGGAATTGGCGATTTGGGATTAGGGACTGGCGTTAGCGGAAGCGTGGCGTATGACTGGCGTCATGCTTCTGCTAAGAGCCATAAGCACTGCGTCCCACCACCTTGCGGCATAATGGGAAAAGCAATAAAAAACTGTTAACTGTAGCCCGTAAGCGCGTGGTGTTAACCATAAACTGATAACTGATTCAAGCTTGACAGCGTTTTTTGTCTAAGGTTTTTATACAAGATTTTTTTCTTGGGGAGTTAAATCCTTTAATTCAATGTCACGACGTAAAACCATACCATTATGACCCGTAAGAAACCGAGGGAGTTGATTATTTTCAATTACTTTAAGTGTTCTAATGTTGTAGGTTGTATAAGTTGTTAACTCGGGTGAGTCGAAGTTAATATCTACCACAGAAATAGTTTTAGTCGGTGGAAACTTACCATTAATTAACGGTCGGGGACCAGAACCCAAAATACCTGTGTGAAGTAACTGCAAATTACCTCTATGACCAGGGTAATAAGCGTGGTGATGACCGCTAATATATGTATGAACCTTATATTTCTCCAACATAGCCCGGAGTTTTTCCGCATCAGCCATTACTTCTACAGGTTGATCGCGACCAACAGCAACTCCATATAAAGGTAAATGTCCGACGATGATTCGCATTTTGGCTTTTTGCGCTCTGGGACTTGCTAAAGTTTTCTCTACCCAAGCCATTTTTTCGGCTGGAATGCGGTGAGATGAAGCATCCCAAACCAAGAAAAATATATCTTTACTTTCAAAGGTATAGTAAAAAGGAAATTCGTAGCGATCGACAAACTTTACTCCTGGATCGTGTTTTGGATTGTTCCAATATTCACTAGCTAAATCTCGCTCTCGCTGAAATAGAAAATTTCCGTTCACGCCTACAGCACCAGAAGCGTCATGGTTACCGATGGTAAAACCGAATGGTATTTTAGCACGACGTAGTGGAGCTCCGACATGTTTGTCAAAAGCCGACCACATGGCTCTAATTTGAGTGGGAGTTAAAGAAGATTTTTGACCTGCAACCATATCACCACCAGAAATTACCACATCCGGTTGCCAGAAAGGTACTAGGTTTACTCCTTTATCGACTTCTGGATCGTAGTCTGTGGAACCATAAGCACTGTTCAAGTCACTAATTACTACGAAGCGGACATCACCACGGGGAGGATTATATAAATTTTTAGCTTGAGCAGTTTTAAGGATTGCGGTTGTTTCGGGAGGTAAAGGTTTTACCTGTGGGGATATTTTCGTTTCTGCTGAAACTACGGCTGTTTTAGCTTCGGTTGCTGTAGTAGATTTATCGGCTGAGTGGGTACATGCAACACTAATGCTGAAAACAAAACCCACAATTAAGAAAAAACCAAACCACCGCCAACAACGCATGATTTTCTGAGTAAAGTTGAACGACACAGCTAACTATAGCTCAATCAAGTATAGTTTTCGTCGATCGCAGAATACAAAGTTTAGGAAAATAGTTACCGAAAGGAGAATTTTTTTAAGTATGTAGACCGCACCAGATATTTTGTTTCACCAATCTACCGAGTTTGAGTTACATGAGAATAGGATGTGATCGATAAAAGATCCCCAACAAAGTTAATTTAATTGCTGAGGATGAAAGATCTAGATGAACTCACTCAGTCAACTCAAAGATAAATAATTAAAAGTGTCAAAATTAATGGGATAAACCCAAAATATTTCTCTTTACCCGAAATTTGAAGCTTGCTTGGGATTACTCGATGGTGCGTTACGGCGCTTTTTGAGAGGTGACCTAGGAATTAGGTATTGTCGAGCGCCTAACACACCCTACTTTTTGTCCCCATTGAGGAGAATTTACTGGGGATAACTCTAATAGTGCAAGAAATATTAGCAACGGATAGGATTACTATTCCGAGAGTGTTCTCAGTAAATGGTAGGCTATTTTTATAGCATTATTAATTACTTTTAAGTTTTTCTAGGAGAAAATCTCAAATGCATTTATTGATGGAAGTCGCAGCAAATACTGGACATAACTTTCCCCTTGCTTTTACTGCTGTATACATAGTTGGTTTTATTGCTGCTGTGGGTATTGGCTCAATTGCTTGGTACAATTCCAAACGTCCTGCAGGTTGGGAAAGTAAAGACCGTCCAGACTTTGTACCTAAAGTTGAAGCAGATGATAAAAGCAGCACCAGCGAACCAAAATCTTAAATTCTAAGATATGGAGTGTTGAGATCCTAAGCTTTAAGATCTGAACCTTAAGACCAAGTTTTAAAACCAAATTTTGAAAAAAAAAAGTTTTGATTGAGAACAAATTGTGAGTTTTGTCACTATAAGTTTGTCATAAGTTTGTCGCTATAAGATTGTGCTTATTAGAACAAAACTAATTTCAAAACATGCAATGACCCTTTCTTTTATAGGTTATTTTTATTGCCTTGATGCAAACATAACACTGAGTGCAGATTTGGAAAGGGGAAAGATATCGGATATGTGCTAAATAGGTCATTAGGGGCAAAGTAAATACAATTTACTGAGCCCCAAATTAAAAAACCAAATTCAGTGATGAACTTCTACCCAACTACGGTATAGTTTTTGAATTTGTTTGAGAATCGCATTAAAACCAGTTTCACTTGAACTACTACTGTCAGATAATTGTTGCAATTTCGCCAAAAACTTTGCTTCTTCTATTGCAACTTCCCCATCACTGTAAATTAAACCACTGATCGCTTGAAGTAGATTTTGATAATCTTCAGCAGTGGGGGAGTCACCTAAATACTCTTTGATCCACTGGTAGCATTCTGCTGGCTTAACAGTAACTAATTCATACAGCCACGGTTTGATTTCTGGGTCAGATTCTATTCCTTGTTCTTGAGCTATTTTGCGAATATATTGCCTCTCTTGTGGCTGAATTATGCCATCAATCCAGGCAGCTCCCATCAGAATTTTAACTAGTTGTTTGACGTTGGTGGAATTAGCAGCCATGACTACCTCCTATGGTAGTAATGTTTCCATTTGAGATTGAACGGCACAATGGGGTTTAGGATTATGGGGATTAGGGATTGGCGACTAGGGATTGGAAATTGGGAATTAAGAAAAAATACTCATTAGCCATTACCAATTACCAATTACCAATTACCAATTACCAATTACCACTTACCTAACTATTACTTTTTCTTAGACATGTCATAAAGAACCCATCCATATTGTTTTCGTGTGGCAATACTTTCAAGTATCCCTGTGATTTATTGTACCTAGTTCCCAGTTCTTCCAAGCGTGAATATTCAATTTTCCAGTTTGGATTTTTTGCGAGGAAAGTCTCAATAATGTTTTCATTCTCCTGTGGATGAAGGGTACAAGTCGCATAAACTAATACTCCTCCATCTTTCACAAGTGTTGTCACACCGGATAGTAATTCTTGTTGAAGTTGTGACAATTCATTCACAGAAATGGGAGTTTGTCGCCAACGAGCATCAGCGTGACGGTGTAAAGTACCTAAACCCGAACAGGGTACATCCAATAAAACTCGATCAGCGGAATTTTCTAACTGGGTTAAATTACGACTATCTGCAGTTATTGTCTCAATAGATTTAAAACCCAGACGCCGGACATTTTCCTGAAGTTTGCGTAATCGAGAAGCAGTGCGATCGCACGCCCAAATTTTGCCGCGATCGCCCATCAATTCAGCGATATGAGTAGTTTTTCCTCCTGGTGCAGCACAAGCATCTACAATTACTTCTCCCGGTTGGGGATCTAACAAATGACTGACTAACTGAGCGCTAGCATCTTGGATTGTCCACCAACCTTCTTGAAAACCAGGTAATTTTTGAATCGATCCCGTACGACCCATTAATCGTAATGCCTGTGGTATATCTATAAGGGGTTGAGATAAAACGCCTACGGATTGAAAAGCAGCTTTAACTTCTTCTAAACTAGTTTTCAGTGGATTGATGCGGATATCAATGGTTGGTGTTTGGTTCATCCATCTGCATAATTGCTCTGTTTCTAGATCGCCAAACTGTTCTGTCCATACTTTCACAATCCAATCAGGAAAACTATGTAAAGTTCCTAAACGTCCAATTGTTTCCTGTGGTAGTTGCAAAGGATCTTCTTTTTCTGCAAGTCTGGCATATTGACGCAGTAAGCCATTTACAAACCCTGATAACCCCTTAAAACCATTATCCTTAGCTAAAGCAACGGTTGTATTTACTGCGGCTGAAGTGGGAATTTTTGCTTGATAGCGCAACTGATACAAACCTAAATGTAAAATTATACGCAGATCTGGAGGTTGTTTATGAGATTTTTTGGTAGCTAATTGATCAATTAGAGCATCTAAAGTTCGTTGTCTTCTAACGCTACCGTAAACTAATTCTGTCATTAGACGCCGGTCATTGTCGCTTAAACTGGCTTTTTTTAATACTCTATCTAAAGCAACATCAGCATAAGCCCCTTTGTGAACTTCTTTTAGGGCAAAAAATGCTAATTGACGGGCGTTAAGCATGTGATTCAAATTTTGAATATAAAAGTGTGGGTTTCGTTACAGTAAAACTATTTGGGAAATTATTGTATGGGTTATCTGCTAAATTAAATCAACTTTAACCCAAGAAACACACTTTTTATTTAAGAACGCACTAAATTTCCGATATCAGAGCAAGATACGGTGTAGATAAAAATAAAGTGTAGATTTTAGTAAGGAAGTCCGCTAGGAATAGCTTTGGATTCAGATTATCTTGGTGTCAGCTTCGGAGTGTTACAAATCGCTAATTTTCCTGGAGAATTATATAACTCTTATGCTTGTGATTTAATTTAATTCCATGTAACAATAACAACATCAAAACAATAAAATAAATTATTTCCAAAATTAAATAAGTTCGGATAGTATTATTTTCTACTTTTATTTAAATTTACTGAGGCAAAATCATGCCAACAAATTTAATTTTATTAACTGCTGCATTAATTTCTGCTTGGTTTATCTTTAGAGCTTTAATTAATGTATTCAAAACTTTTCTCAGTACAGCAGTTGCTGTTTTTGTAATCATTATTCTTTTAAATGCTTTTGGCTTTACACCCGAAGATCTAATCAAAGAGATCGCTAACTTACCAGAAACTTTGGGTAATTTTATCGAACAGATTAGAACTCAGCTAAGCCTTTAGCTAATAGAGATTTATACTCAAAACACTTAAATAAGTCGGCTTTGAATAAATAAGTTTTGAATAAATAAGCTTTGAAAGTCTGCCAAACAAAAATATCCCATCGTAGCGGTTAATTATAATGTAAAGTCTCAAAGGTTAACAGCTTTAGTGAGTGCAAATCAATTAGGTACTCCATTTTGTTGTATCTCACTACACTGTGAAAGCCCAGCAGTGCTTCAACACAGTTATTACTGTGGAATATTTTAATGTTTGATATTTGCGATAGTTTTAAAATTCCAAAATTAAGACTTGGGATATGGATCTCCTGGTTTTGTTCCTGGAGGTACGGGACTTAAAACAACAGGACCAAATTCACCTGGAAGTATCATATCTGTCCAACCAACTACCCGTTCGTCATCATCTAAGAAAACCAACGAGCCACCGTTAATATTTTGAATCTCATCATCTGTAAGGGTTTCAGAAAAAAAGTCTGCAAAACCGTCCTGGGGAAATTCTTGCATAAAAAATATCCTTAAATTACAGAAGTAAGCGGCATATTTCTCAAAATGTAATCAACTAATCTGATTTCAAACGCTTAGTCCCTTTCTGTTTGAATATACTATCCCAGAAAATCATTGACCACACCTCTGGTTATTGCAAACTTTACGATCGTAAACTTTAATTGATTAATTTGTAGCTTTTGCAATCTATGATTTCTAAAAAATAACACCACAGTCTAAAGGACCACCTGGAATGATTGCAGGACTGGGAAATCCTTCAGGGCTGGAAACTGTATCGGGGGTCGGGAAAATCTTAGATCCTGTAAAGCCAGGTAGACCAACAGGACAAAAAAATAATGTTTCTCCACCATTTACAGCTTGCATTTCCTCATCAGTGAGAGGTTGCATTAAAGATTTGTCGAAATTTGATTTGTCGAAATTTTCTTTGGGAAGTTCTTGCATAAAAATCAGCCTCAAATTTGAAAAGTAACTACTCGGATTACATATTGCTTTCAATTAGCTAGATTTCAAACGCCTAACCCCTTCCTATCAAAATATAATACGATGGGAGATAAATAAAATATATGAAGTTTTCGTGTAGATACTTGAATAGGGGTCGGTAGTTATATCATGTCCGGCTTAACAGTTATCATATCTGTGGGGGCTAAGTAATGAGTAATGTTAGCGTAGCTAGCGTCAGCGTACCGTAGGTATTGCGGGGCGCGACCTAGCGTAAGCGTACTGTAGGTATTGCGCACAGTAATGATTAATAAGTAAAAGGGGTAGTAGGTAATAACCGCCGTCTTTTCAATGGGGTTATATAGTAACTAATTAAGCAGACTTGATATTAAGTAGGTAAGCAAAATTACTTATACATTTACTATCGAGTTATGTTACCTGTTCCCTGTTCCCGACCTCAAAAAAATGTCTAATGAATTTTTCCCAAGTACTTATTTTCTACCAAAGCCTAAGATATTTTTGCCGCACGAGATAACCAGGAGATACGCAATTCTTCAGACATAGGTAAAGATAATAAAAATTCTTTTACAGTAACCAAATCCCATTGCAGGAGTGTTGCTGGTGAGATTTTCTCCATTGACATAGCATAATTGAGTACAGCTTCAATCAACATCGCTGATTCTAAAATCGGTTTGGATTCGAGCCAGACAGGAAATATACGCACTTCGAAAGTGTGTTTTTCGGGAATATGGTGAATTAAATTCTTCAGGTTAAAGTCACAATATTTTGTTAACTGAAGTTTAGTGAGTCTGGTTTGAGCCTCTTCCCAAGTCAACTCTCTAAAGTCAGATTCATTTACCATTTCCAATAATTCATAATCCCAAAGTCCCAGCCTTCTACATTGGGGATTAGTTCCTACTAAATGTTTTAATATCTCTCCGTAAGTCCACAGTATATTAACCAAATTTGCAAAAACTCTTGCAGAACACAAAGCTTTACCATCAAAGTGTATATGAGTTGCCCCCTCAGAGGGAATTGTGAATCTAAGGAAACGTGCTATTTCTAAAAGTGCTTCCAAGCGCTGAAAATGGTTTTTTTCGATGGGTGGGGTTATTAACTCACAAGGACGTTCTCGTTCTCCTGGAAGTGGTGCAGCGATCGCGATTGGGTTACCTGTATTATCAGCTACTCGAACCATTCCCTCTGGTCCAGTCTCGGTATCGGTACCAAACAAAGCTGCTATGGGTTTGAGGACTTGATTTAGTGAATACAAGGCATCAGACTGACAACTAACAAGTTGAAGTAATCTCGTATCATCACTCACAATCCTATACCATCCCGGCTGTGGTTTTTGAGCTTTGTCTAAGTCATCCTGTAAAGTCAAATCATCAACACAGCGAGCAATTAAATTTCCTTGTGGGTCAAAAACCTCAAACCCTAAAGTAAGATTTTGAAATACTTGCGTTCCTGGAACCTGACTTGGTTCGGATTGGGGATAAAAAATACGATGCACCGAACCATTATATTTTTTGGCAATGGACTCTGCTAAGTCTTGTCTACTTAGCCCCATTGGTGCCATTAATTCTATTTCAAGACCAATTTTCCAGTTCAACTCAGACATAGATTCAAAATACACCCTAATAGACAGCGAGGTCAGCAAAACTACAGTTTTCTTTGCAGAAATTTTGCACTGTAAATACCCTACAAGTACTTTCACCTCCACAAACAATTTTGTCAGAGCGACCAGGAGAAGTTATGTTATCTCAACCGTATAATGGCTTCATCTAACTTATGGATATCAGCAGGTAAAAACAATAGTTTGTGTATTCAGTATTCCTTAAGGAATCCCAATAGTAGATGACCTCACAGCGTTAATTGTGTTGGCGCTCGTTACATTTTTACCCTTGAGCACCTACTAAATGTATTATTGAATTAATTGGAAGTCTTTTATTTTACTTATTATCTTAACCCTTGCTATTTTTTGCAATCTACGTGATTCTTGAACTATGTGGGATTTAAAATACTGAATCAGGGGTGTATTAAACCCAGTTAACCAGATCAAAAATTGTGGTGCTAGGTTTAACTGATATCTCCTATTTTGACAAAATATTAAGCTTAAAAAATTTATTTATCAAATTTATTGTACCTAGCTATTTTGCCTGGAACCTGGTATAATGTTACAAATTTATACACAGTCAAACCACAACGCCCACACTATCAATTTATAGGTTAATTATTGACGAGCAAATCGTAATGCTTCTTCAATGATTTCATCATTACCCATAATTAGATTACGTTCGATGCGAAGCTTGGCATCAAGTGGTGTGCGATCGCCCCAAAACTTAGCAAGATCTACTGCATCGTCATAATCATATTTAGATTCGGTGTAAAATTTATGAGGATTGCGATTGCGGTTTAAAGAAGAACTTACTGACACTAAAGCTTGAACTCTTGCATCCACTAGAAATTGTTCCAGAATTGCAACAGCTCTTCCTCCTGCCATAATTTTTCTACCGATGCGTGCTTTGGAATCGTCTATGGATTGTCCCCAATAATCTGCAAGAACCCGTGCATCCCAATAATCATAATCACTTCTAAAGAATGCATTAATCTCTTTTTTTCTATTTCTCCTAGCAATTAGGTTGTAGTTACTTTGGTTTTGAATGTTCCACTGGGAAGATCTATCAATTTGAGTGACTGATTGAGCTAAAACCGTATCGACTGAAGCTGCAATCGAAGTAATAAAAACACTGACTGATAGTAATAAAAACTTTAAGTTATATTTCATACTTAAATACCTTCTTGATTTTGGTTGGAGCCAGTTTATATTCGAGTACTAAAGACTAGTTGAACTCAATTTTGAGCTTGTTGGAGGGATACTAAACCTCTACTAAGTCCAGGAATACATCTTTACTGTTTAATACAGTTATATTGTTATATTTTTCCGAAAATTCCAATTCAGAACATTCAGATTTAAAAGATTACAACAAATAAACCCGATTTCTCGAAGAAACCGGGTAATTTGCATATTAATCCAGTTTTTTAATCTATCAACCAGGAAAAATAAATTCCTGATAAATGATTGATATTTACAGCAAAGTATTTAAGAAGCAAGTTTTTAGAAGGTCGGATAATCGGGTCGCCTTTTTTCAGGCGATTTATCTTCAGGATCGATCTGAATAAAAGTAGCTTCTTCTATGTCGTCGTCTATTTGTTCCAACCAACTTGGAGTATCTTTAGTCACCTTAACTTCTGAATTACTAACTTCTTTGCCACCAGGAGTTGCAATAGTAAATTCAGTTGTATCAATAACCTCTGACTCTTTTTTTGCTTCGATATTTTCTAACTTTGCATTTTCGACTTCTTTTTCTACATGGGGTTCATAAATTGTAGTTTCTACAGACTCCTCTAAAGTGTTTGTATTTACTGGAGGTTCTGGTGGTTCAATTTCCTCTGTATCAGGAGTTACGATTGTAAACCCAATATTATTAGGAGCTTTTAGTTCGTTTGTTACCTCGTTTGTTTCCGGTTCTACTTTTTCAGTAGTAGTTTTTTCTGTTTTTTCAGATGTTGTAAAGCCTACATTGGTCTCGGAACTAGTAACTTCTACTTTTTCTTCAGCTGCGGTAGCAATCTGTTCTAAAGGAGGCTCAACTTTAACTTCAGCAACTTCTGTCACTTTAGGAGATTCGGTTGTATTTTCAGCATCAGCGATTGCATCAATAGCCGCCTTATCTAAAGTTGTTGATTCAGTCCCACTTGCAGTAACATTTTGCTTTTGCTGAATTTCAGCTTTCTTGGCAGAAAATGTATTAGTAATTGTGCTTACTAACTGAGTTAACTTTTCTGATATCGAGAGTTTTTCAAATTGTTCTTGAATGTTAGTTTGTAGCGCTCCCATTGAAGGAACGGGAGTTTTTTGTCCTTCTGGTGTCAACTGGCGGCGTAATTCCAAAGTTTGCCAACCAAACCAACCGAGAAGAGCCACACTAGCCAAGTGACCCAAAAATAAACCGCCAGTAATACGACCCGAAAACACCCAGAGCATTAATGCGTAAAACAGTCCTACACCACTCCAGATAAAATCTTTCTTGCGGTGGATTTCTGGAATAAAGAAAGCCACTAGATACAGGGCGATGCTACCAATAGCGACCGCCAATGCCAGGAAATGTGCCAGCATTTTCTGGTTACTCCTTAATTATGTCTTACGACTGGGGCATTGGACTGAAGGGTATTAATTAATAGATCGCGAAGTTGTTACATTATTGACAAATTATTGACTATTCGCCATCTATATTTTGATCCCTTATTCGCCATTCCCCATCCCTATGTTAGATATTTCAATTTGACATATTTTGCAAGCGGATTATAAAAGAAGAAACAAATTAAAAATTTTTATTTGTAAAAATCCTATTTTTTGGCAATTTCTCTCAAGTCTTAATGTCTTCTTTATGAGCGAACTGAATTTCTCGGACTACCCTAAAAAATGAAAGGATATGCAAGAGTTAGCCAAAAAATTTATGACACAACAAAGCTTTGGTGTGATTGGATTAGCTGTTATGGGAGAAAATATTGCTCTAAACGTAGAGCGTAATGGTTTCCCCATCGCTGTTTACAATCGCTCTCGTGAGAAAACAGATGCTTTCATGGCTTCTCGTGCTGGAGGAAGAAATGTAAAAGCCGCGTTTGATTTAAAAGAATTTGTCGGCTCCTTAGAACGTCCCCGCAAAATTCTGGTAATGGTAAAAGCTGGTAGACCAGTAGACGCAGTTATTGAACAGTTAAAACCATTGTTAGATGAGGGTGACATTATCATCGATGGTGGTAACTCTTTGTATGAAGATACTGAAAGACGCACCCGCGAACTGGAGCCCCAAGGTTTTAGATTTATTGGCATGGGTGTCAGTGGTGGTGAAGAAGGAGCCCTGAACGGTCCCTCATTGATGCCTGGAGGCACGGAAAGCTCCTATGAGTACCTTTCACCCATTTTGACCAAAATCGCCGCTCAGGTGGACGATGGTCCTTGTGTTGCTTACTGTGGTCCTGGTGGTGCAGGACATTATGTCAAGATGGTGCACAATGGTATCGAATATGGTGATATGCAATTAATTGCAGAAGCATATGACCTGCTCAAAAATCTTGGCGGCTTGGATCACAAGCAATTACACGAAGTTTTTGCTGAGTGGAACACTACAGACGAATTGAATTCGTTCTTAATTGAAATTACAGCCGATATCTTCCCCTACATTGATGAAGGTACTGGTTTACCATTAGTAGATCTAATTCTTGATGCTGCTGGACAAAAAGGAACTGGTCGTTGGACCGCAGTAAACGCTTTAGAACTGGGTGTTGCAATTCCTACCATCGGTGCAGCAGTAAATGCTCGGATTATGTCATCCTACAAACAAGAGCGAGTTGCAGCGTCTAAAGAACTTTCTGGTCCTAATGGTAAGTATCAAGGGCAGACCAAAGAATTCATCAAGATGGTACGGGATGCTCTTTACTGCTCGAAGATTTGCTCCTACGCTCAAGGGATGGCTTTACTTGCTAAAGCTTCTCAAGAATATAGCTACAACTTGAACCTGGGCGAAATGGCACGGATCTGGAAAGGAGGTTGTATTATTCGGGCTGGGTTCTTGAATAAGATTAAGAAAGCTTTTGACGAGAATTCCTCACTTGCAAACCTATTGTTAGCTCCTGAGTTTAAGCAAACAATTCTTGACAGACAAAATGCTTGGCGCGAAGTGGTTTCCACTGCGGCTAAACTAGGAATTCCTGTTCCTGCATTTAGTGCTTCCTTAGATTACTTCGATAGCTATCGACGCGAGCGCCTACCTCAGAACCTCACCCAGGCTCAACGCGATTACTTCGGTGCACATACTTACTTGCGTACAGATAAAGAAGGAACTTTCCATACCGAGTGGGTACCCATCGCCGAAGCTACTGCAGCAAAGTAAGATTGGCTTAAGTACAATCGATGACTGTTGTTCGAGCACTTCCAAGCCATTGTAATTGGTTCAATAGTTAACTATCAAAAGTTAGCCACGAACCTAAAATGGAAAAATAATATCCCCCATTACTTGGGGGATGTTAACGAACAATAACCCCCGTTTGTAAAGATCTAAAAAACGGGGGTTAAATAAAATTTATAGTTTTTAGCAAATAACAATTAACCGGGATAAAGTCAAAGCGATAGACCGCATCTGTAAAGATTTTTACCACTACACCTGTATGGTGAATTCTGAGTGCTGAATTCTAAAAATTCTCAAAAAACTTGTTAACGGCATTATAAAAACTCATCAAAAAGCCTGCTAATAGTCTACCAGTACTATATTGGCTTGATACTAAATATATTTTTTAATCAAAAGTTAAATTTCTTGTACCTAAAGTTAACTTTTTTGCTGTTATTACGTATAATTTTAGACTAGTTAGTAATCTAGTATCTTAATAGAAAGAATTAAGAAATAAGTTGGGAGGCGATTTCATATATCAATCGGCTGATTTTTTTATGCCCATTTTTGGAAACTCCGAAGAGTGACAATACCATGAAACACAGTATTATATCCCTAGGGCTTCTTGCATCTATTGGTTTAACTGGTTGTATCGAGCCAAAAGCTTTATCTTCGAAGTCTTCAAACTTTATTACATCTCGCTTACAGTCTGCCAAGTCCACAGCTTATGCCAAAATCGTTAAAAAACATGACAAGCCTGCTTACATCAAGGAATCTGTCAAAAAGTACTTAGAAAGTCACAAAGCTTCACCAGAAGATTCTCCTTTTACAACAGAATATATAGATCTAAATGGAGACAACATTAAAGATGCTTTAACCCTACTGAGTGGAGTACGCTTTTGTGGCTCGGGTGGTTGCACAATGCTCGTACATCAAGGAGTTGGAAACAAAAAATTCAAATTAATCTCTGTAACCAGCCTAGTGAAAATACCAATCACAATAAATGACAGTAAGACAAGAGGTTGGAGAGACATAACTGTACAACATGCAAACCACATACTATTTTCAGAGAAAATAGAATTGAAATTTAATGGCAAAGGATACCCTAGCAATGCAGCAAAGGAACCTAAAGCCAATAGCAATGACTATTCTGGGGAAAAACTTACTTTTCTTCAGACTGGTAATTGATTTTACTGCTGTTTCTGTGTGATGTCAAGTGAATTAGCAGCTTTAAGATACGCATCTATTGTAGTATGACAAGAACTGTTTTAGAACGGTTAAGAAAACCCAGTGCTCGGATTTAAACATTAAGAACAATCTCAACCAAGGGCTGTTATAGGTGCTGTATCTGCTTTATATTAAATAGCAGGCGCAGCGCCGGATCCTGAACTTCTAGTATTGGCTGGGGTTTGAGTAAATAATGTTGTTGTGTGACTTTTTTTTGTGTGGGCTACGAACTAAAAAATAAACAAAACTAAACGATGTTTGGCTTGTTAGTCACTCGCTATTTGAATTGAACTAAGGCTTTCTTCGTTCCAGACATAATCTTTCATGTCACTAGGCCATGGTACCTCATCTGGATTTGCAATTTCTAATGTTTGATTTTTTAGTTTTTCATACAAGGTATTAAAATCACCGATCTCCATACTATTTTTGAGGAAAGTTTGACGAAGAAGCTCTGTAGTGAACATCATATTATGTGCTTCAAAACTACCTTGGGGAAATATGCGGGGAAAAATTAGGAAATTTATGTCATCTCGTTTATATTTGACTGCTTTTTGTGGTGTAATACCCAAGGTTTCTGGGACTATATCCCCTTCAATCGAAACCATGATATATTTTGGTCCTTTTGCCCAATCTTTGTAACCGTTCCCAAAAGCGAAGACATTTATTACCTTATTCGTAACTTTCTCCCATTTTTCAGACCCAATTTGTCGCTGCTTAAGATTCCAAAATTTTGCATACCGACCAATAAATTTTCTTCTAGCACGATGAATCCCTCGAGCTAATAGGATAGTCCCATGGCTATCGCCGGAAAAATTTACAGGTGTCTCGTTTTCTATGGCACTCAAAATCAGGCTTGTAGTATTGTTAATTGCCGGACTACCTGATAAGCCTATACGATGAATCGCAGCATCAACCCAGTCAAGAAGTGAATTAATGAACCGAGAAATGGGATTTGTTCTAATAAAAGAAGAATTATTCAAGTTAGCAACTCCTGTTTTGAGAGTTACTGCATATCTGCGACTTCTTCTTGAAGACTCTTTTGCTACTTGACCGAGTCCAGGAATAAATATTGCAAATAGTTCTCCTCGATCGTTTTCTGGATAGTAAGTAATTTCTTGACTAATTGTTGCGATCGGATTTGTATCAACTATGACATCATCAAAATCAAAAAATTCTTCACTACCAGGATTTTGTAACTGTCCGTCAAATTTTTTATCAGGGAATAAGGCTTCAAATGGCCATCGCCACCAATTTGATTTTACCTGTTGTGCTTTTTCTTTATTATTCATCATATTGTTTATTTTTTGATATGTATATTTTTCATAGATTCTACTGCTAAAAAATAGATTTAAAAATAACTTTTATGCAGCATTAAAATACTTTTAATCAATGAATAATTACTCTGTGTTAGAGTATACGATTAAGCTGTTTTTTTGTTATTTATGAGTAATAGTAAATTATCTTGTGATTCAAAATATATATATGTATAAATTGGATAATAGATGATATAAATCTTATTTCGTAGTGATTTTTAATTTATATAATCTGAATCCACTCTTCATTAATTTACCTTTAAATTAAGACGAAAGCATAATTCAATCACGAATTAGAAAATCTCAGGACTTACGCAACTACAATTTGTCATTACGAGCGGAACGTAATGTAGATTTTGCGTAAGTCCTATTGATAATGGGTTATTTGTTTTTTCCATTACTTAAAACCGAATATATAATGTGACGACAATAAGAACAAAGTGCGGTAGCCTGGTAACATGAATTACGAAACAGCGCGCAAATTACTGATTTCTCAAACAGTCAGCCTTGAAGATAATGCTGATGCCTTAATTGCACGGATGCAACAAGGTAAACCACCTGTTCCAGGTCAAGTTACATCTATTTTGTTAGCTCTAAAGGTACTGCACGAAAATTTGAAAGATTCTAAAACTTTAGATAGAGAACTTGCATATAGCTTGTATAAATTGACAGTCAGTCCCCAGAAACTATTTGCAGCAGGCTACAAAGCAGGTATTAATTGGCCACCACTGCTCAAGGAAGATTTATTAAGAATTGGCAGTGGCTGCGAAAATATATTTTCTGGTATTTGGCAACAAATTGAATATTAACGACTCTGCAACTCAGTTTTCAGTTTTTCCAAATCACTTTTCAGCAAAACTGTAATTTTTCCGAAGTAAGCTTTGCCATTTTTGGGTTGAGCAACTTCTACCCAATAAGCAAAGCGATCGCCGATCCTGAGTTCTCCTTGTAAAGCTTCCCGGATTGGAGTTTTGGCAAAGCGAGCTGAGTTAATTACGCTTTGGTTGGGATATTCATAAACTTTATCAGAGCGATTGTAGTCTTGATAGATATCTAAGCCGTAAATTACTCGCAAAGATTCTTTTAAACGTTGGAATGACATACCATTAATGGCGTCATACATAGTAATTCGTTCGCTACGAATTTTACTCCGATTAGTGGGTACTCCAACTTTGCCGGGAGCTAATACAGAAGAAAGAAAACTAAATCTTTGGGCTGCTGTATCGCTTTTTTTTACAAATAATCGTTCTCCACTCCTTGGTTGTAGAGTAGGATGTGCTTTAATCCAGGTACTAACTTTTTCTACCGCTTCCCCTGGTAAAGCATGAGCTTGGGAATTAAATATTAATAAGGACAAAGAGAAACTAAAAAAACTGAGCAGGGATTTATTTCGCATTTGCTTTTTCAGACTAATGATGTAGTATCCTGTCGTTCTTAATTAGCTAATTTAGAATTGCTAATTTCAATCCCGAATAGCCAATTGCGGGAATACAATCATAGTTTTCCCTGGTTAGCAAGATTTATTTATGTTCAAGTACAAGATTTATAGATTAAGCAAACATTAAACTACTACTCCAAAGGAGAATATAGACCGTAACTCCTGCTAAAAACCAATGCAAGCGAGAAGTTTTTGGAGCAGGTAATTCTTCATAAAAAACGTTAAACATAATTGATCCTGCCAAAAAAGCAATGAGCAGGTCGGAGATTAATTTATTTTCTTGCTCGACTACAATATCTAGACAAAAAGTAATAGTAATTGTCCCAATCAAAAAATAGCGACTCCAACTAAAAAGCTCGCCATATTTTTTAGATAACTGATGATTGTTATGAAGTAAATGAAAACCGATGGCGATCAAATAAGGAAAGTTAGAAGTTATAAGACTACTAGCACGTTCTGGGATGGTATAAATTAACAAGCCATTATATAAACAATAAAAAAATAACTCAACTCCAAAAATGAAGAGATATTGAGATTGTTGTTTATTATTTGTTTTCCAAACTAAACTTTGTAAACTATAAAAAATTAGGAAACCAATAAGAACGACAATATGAATTGAATGTCCCATCAATTCTTCAGCGGTTTCTAATTCTGGCAATAAGTTCATAAATACATAGGATATTGCCATCCCTCCACTGAACGATGCCGCAAGATATTCTGAGCGATAAAGGAGTTTATGAAGAGGTTTTGACCAAATATGAATTGCTGCAAAACCCAAAGTTATTGTTAGAGTTGATAGAATTGTTACTAAATCATTATGAGAAACTTCACTGGTTGTAACTGATGAAGCTATTACATTTAAATTGGGAAACATCACTAAATATAAATCATTTAATAGTTATTGAAATAAAATATTTATTTTTTATATTAAATCCGTATATTATAAACTTTATATTTTCAACTTTATTAAAAAAATACTGATTTACAGTTACTATAATCTAGAAATTTAAGTAGCCAAAATGTATTAATCTAGTCAATTAAATATAGAGAAATAATAAGAAGGGGTAATAACAAATAACCCCTTCTTAGTTAACTTAAATTACCTTAAAGAAAATTAGTTTTTAAACTAAGTCAATTTCTTGATTCAACTCACTATCTTGAATGCCTTGCTTCACCTTACCTTTTGCTCCAGATACGGTGATGCTAAAATCAGAACCTGCTTTCTGTTTGTAGAAAAGTAAATATCTTAGGGCTTCCGATGAAATGGAATCTAAGTCTTCCATATTTAAAACCACCCCTTTCAAACCATAGTTTTTCTCTAGCTTTTCTTTAAGATATTTAAGAGTGCTTGGTTCTAGAGAACCAGATAGATTTAATTTAGCTACTCCATCAGTCACTTCCATTAAATCTGCATCAAAATTAAGGTCAGTAGGTGTAATACAAACTCTAACCTTAATGTCTTTTTGGTCACTTGGTAAGGTAACGGTGAGATTCTTGGCATCGAAATTATCGTAAGCATGACCGTTAATCCATACTTGACTAATGCGAATGCTACCAGGAGGTAAAATATCTGGAGCTACTCTGAGAATATTATCTGGGAAAGCACCGGGCATGGGTTTAAAGAAGAAATCCATTGGTTCTTTCTTGATCAGCAAGTTAGTGTAAACTGCTGCCAAGTAGCACAATTCAAAGGAGTGATATCCAGCCATTGAATGACTGCCTTTTTCCCTTTCTGTACCTAAAGCGTAAGGCTGTCCATTGGCTAGAACGTTGAAATATACACCTCCTGAGATAGTATCGAGGAACCAAGCATTGTAGAAAGAACTTCCTTCCCTACCAAAGCGCAAAAAGTCAGGATTATCTTTATACACACCAGCCATTATGTAGTAGGCTAGAATACCCTGTTCCTGTTGCCACCAGGCTTTGCGATCGTGCCAGACTAAACGATGGAATTTTTCACCAGGGGCTAAGACTCGCTCCATAACGTCATACCAACCACCACGCTGGCGATCGCTACCAACATTAGGTATAATCCCACCAATTTTTTCAGCTAAGTTTTTATAATTTGCTTTAGCTCTGAGGCTATACATCCGAGTTAAGTTCCAGGCAATTTTGAGGTTGTGACCGACAACTGCGCGATTTTGCTGCCATCCCCAAGTTTGGTCTTTTGTCCAATCTGCAAAAAACTTTTCTTGTACGAAGGGACTTTCATCGTAGTCGGGAAAATGAGCGGTAATAGTATCAAAAGTATATTCGAGGAAATCAGAATACTCTTTTTTACCTGTAGCTAACCAAAGATTGATCAGGTAAGCTGGAGCATGGTCGCCGACAGAATTCCAATTTTTTTTAGCTTTATTTTGTCCTAAGGAATCGCTATAGGGACTCAAGGTAATTGGGTCTATGTGAGAAAAATAGCCACCCTTATCACTTTTATCTTTAAAGAAGCGATCGAATAAAGAAATTGTCCCCTTAACATCGTTCATGATACGAGGATCGCCAGTAATCCGATAGGTTTGGGTGGGACCTGCTAGGGCGTAAATTTGCTCGTAACAAGGAATTGCATGGTAGTCATCCCCAAATTCGGAAGTAAACAGCTTATGCTCCGTACCATCTTCTTGGATATCTACACCATGATACCAATAGCAAATACCTTCGCTTTTGTCTTGGAAGCGCATATGCTCCCGGAGATAATCCGTTCCTTTGCGGGCTGCTTCTAAATAACGATCTTCTCCTGTCATTAGATAAGCTGAAGCAAAGCCATAGACTAGACGAGAAATAGTATCGGTTTCTTGTCGTCCTGATTTTTGTTTTTGCCCAGTAAGAGTTAATTCGGTGCGATATTTGGAATAATCAATTTCTTCGCCTTCTTTGACGCCAAACTCAGCTTCGAGGTAAAAGTCAGCGAGTTGTTTAATTTGATTAATCCACCAGTCTTGGGCTTCAAAGCGATATTCACTATCACTGCGACCGAGGAAGACAATATGCTTGGCTTCAAACTTATATTCGTCATTAGCACCATCGGGATAAAAGATACCGTAAACAAATAAATAACGATTGGGACTGAGCATTTCTCTTATTTGCCCAGTAGCATCGTGATAAGCTTCTCCCAAGTTACGTACTAACTCTGCGTAGACGGTAGGAGTGATATAAACTAAGAATTCTCTACCATCGGAAGTTTTTAAGCCAAAAGTATCTTTATTTGCATCATACTGGGTCACATACCCAGCAATTAGGTCAGAAAAAGGAAATTCTATTCTTTTAGTCATGGATTTATTTGTGAAGTTTTGTTTTTGAAATTCAACTGAGTGCAAGACAAATGAAGTGAGAATTGGAGATCTAGATCGACAAAGAATTGGGAAAAACGAGAAAATTGGTAGATGACTAAAACGCTAGCCGCTAACGCCAATCCCCTAACTCGAAATCAGCACTGCAATACTGCGATCTGCGACTAAATAATTATTTGAGGTAATAATGATTTCCTGACCTGGTTCACTGATATCCCGAGGAGAAGCCAGAGAAGTATCGATAACTCTGTACCATTTTCTACCTTTAACTGGGGGAATTTCAAAGTTAAGTTTTTCCCAGTACATGTTCATCATTACATGAATATCTACTTCGCGATCGCGACCACCGAGGGTAAAAGCCAGAGCTCTTGCTGTTGGATCGTCCCAACCAGGACTATTCAGTTGACAACCATGCCAAGAAATATCTGATAATCCACGTTGATTGGTAATTCCAGTGAAATAACGAGGGCGATGAATAGCACTATGTTGTTTGCGGAAATTAATGATGAGTTGCCAAAAACGGAAGAAATCTTGATTTTGCTCTACCTGATTCCAATCAAACCAACTAATTTTGTTATCTTGACAGTAACTATTGTTGTTACCTTTTTGGGTACGCCGAACTTCATCTCCCATAACCATCATGGGGACGCCCTGAGACAACATCAAAATAGTCGCAAAATTTTTAATTTGGCGTTCTCGTAAATCATTAATCCACTGATCGTTGGTTTCTCCTTCCGCACCACAGTTCCAACTTAGGTTGTCATTGATACCATCGCGGTTGCCTTCTCCATTCGCTTCGTTATGTTTGTCATTGTAGGAAACCAAATCATTGAGCGTAAATCCGTCATGAGCATCAATAAAATTAACGCTATTGATTGGTAAATGACCGCGATATTGATAGAGATCGGCGCTACCAGTAATACGAGAAGCCAGATTATTAATAACACCTGCATCTCCCTTCACAAATCGTCTCACATCATCCCGATAGCGACCATTCCATTCTGCCCAGCGATAACCGGGAAAATGACCAATTTGGTATAGTCCGGCAGCATCCCAGGCTTCAGCTATTACTTTACTGTCCGCTAAAATATCATTTAACTCAATTGCCCAAATCACCGGAGGATGTTCCATTGGTCTACCATCTTCACCTCTGGTAAGAACCGAACCTTCATCAAAACGAAAGCCATCAACGTGCATCTCTTCAACCCAGTACCGCAAACAGTCAATGATAAATTTTTCACCAATGGGATGGTTACAATTAAAGGTGTTTCCGCAGCCTGTATAGTCGTAGTAGTATTGCTTGTTTCCAGATACTAGATAGTAATAGATATTGTTATCAATACCTTTAAAAGAAAAAGTTGGTCCTTGATGATTACCTTCATCAGTATGGTTAAAAACTACATCTAAAATTACTTCTATACCTGCTTTGTGTAGAGCTTTGACCATATCGCGAAACTCTCGTACGTGCTTCCCTTCTTCTGGGTTTACACAATAGCTAGGATGGGGAGCAAAGTAACTCATGGTACTGTAGCCCCAATAATTTTTCAGGGGTTGACCATCTACTTCTCGCAGCACTTCTGTATTGTCAAACTCAAAGATGGGAAGTAGTTCAACTGCTGTAACTCCTAATTTTTGCAGATAGGGAATTTTTTCAATGACAGCAGCAAAAGTTCCGGGATGCTTAACCTTGGAGGTCGAGGAACTTGTCAAACCACCCACGTGCATCTCATAGATAATTGTTTCATTCATCGGGCGATTCAAAGGTCGATCGCCTTCCCAATCATAGTCAGAAGTATCGATAATGGCGCTACGCATTGAGGTCGCAAGATTATCTCCTGGTACGCAAGCATCGCCCCGTCGCCACAGATTTTTCGTATTACCTTTAGCATAGGGGTCGATTAAAACTTTCTCGCGATCGAAACGATGTCCCGAATTGATATCGTTAGGACCATCAACTCGATAAGCATAATGCATACCAGCTTTTAACCCTTTGATATAAACATGCCAAAATAGGAAAGTTTTATGAATTTTGGGGTCTAATTTAATAATCTGAAATGGTTCTAGAGCATCACATTTATCGAATAGTAATAACTCTACCGCTGTAGCATGTTCGGAAAAAAGTGAAAAGTTTACCCCATTGCGATCGACAGTTGCACCTAAAGGATGGGCTTTCCCCCGATCGACTTGGTAAGTAATATTTTTACGTCCAGGTGTTGTATCTTGATATTTTGGGATTGCAATCATTTGACATTACCTCCAACGCATAATTCTTTTGCTTTGACAGAGTTTCCTGAGAGAATGTCAACTATCTGCTTAGCAAAGAGGTGACAATGGGCTCCCGTTCTACCTGTCACTAAATCACCATCTACCACCACATCACGATCTGTATATATTGCACCCATATTCACAACATCACCGTGCAAATTGTTGTGACAGGTAACAGGGCGACCTTTGACTAATTCTGGAACGGGAGAAACTAGCCACATTCCATGACAGATAATACCTTTAAGAATATTTTCTTTCGCAAATGCTCGCTGAAGAAATTCTGTGGCTGGAGGAAGTTTATTGATGTCTTCTGTGTATCTCAAACGGTCAGAAACCATCGCTGAAGGGACGATAATTGCTGAAAAACTTTCTAGAGTTCGATCGTCCATGTTTTCAAAACTTTCCTGACATTCAATCGGTGCTTTGTATTCATGTCCGGTGAAAGTTAAAGATGGTTGACCCCATAAACGAGTTAAAAGATGGGTATCTGCTCCTTCTTCAGCAAATCGGTAATGATAGTACCAAATTTCATGTTCGTAAAAGTCACTTTCAAAAAGAATGCCAATTTTTTGTCCCTTAAGTTTATTTCCAGGGTCATCACTTTTGATAACATCTCTAGAAAAACTATGGTTGGGACCTGGATTATATAAATGGGAAGTTAACATCATTTATGTCCTTTTCAATGATTCAGATTGGATGCTTGAGCATTACCTGGTATTTACTTGTGGAGTAGTACAATCAAAAATTCCAAAGCAGTAAATTCCTGAAATTTCGAGACAAATTTTTGCTTTAACCCAAATCTTGTTTAATTAAGTCTGCGACTTTCTCACCTATCATTACGATACAAGTATGGGGATTAGCTGATGGAATTGAAGGTATAACCGAGCCATCAGCTACTCGCAGACCTTCAACACCGTAGACTTTAAGGCTTGGATCTACAACAGCCATATTGTCCACACCCATTTTGCAAGAACCGACAAAATGATAGTAAGAACCAATATTGTTTACAATCCAATCTCTGAGGCTATCATCGCTGTCATAATCAGAACCCGGCTTAACTTCAATTAAACCTAACTCAGCAAATGCTTTGGTTTTGTATATCTCACGGGTCATTTTGACCATAGTGACAATGCGATCGATATCAACTTTTTCTTGACCGTAATTGGCATTAATCAGAGGATTTGCTGTCGGATCGTTGTTTGCTAAACGAACCCACCCCCGTGAAAGAGGTCTAACTAAGCCAGGAAGAGCCAAAATAACTCTGGGGTCAACTAACTGTTCCACTGAGGCGATAGGCTGGTTAGTCTGAACCCGTTTGATAACGTTGGAAAAAAATGAATCGCCAAACGGAGCACGATGTACGAGACAGATTTCTAGATCAGGGATGGGTAAGCCATCTTCAGAACCCCAGAAGAGAGCAACTTCTGTCATATTTTCTTTGGGGTCTGCTCCTGGCTGTGACATTAAACCCATGGGTCCAATGACAAGTGGGTGATCGTGAAAATTTTCACCGACACCAGGAAGATCCACTACAACAGGAATATCAAATTGTTGGAGATGCTCTGGATTACCAATACCCGAAAGCATGAGTAATTTTGGTGATTGAATTGCACCAGCAGATAAGATAACTTCTCGATCTGCTCTTGCGGTCTTAATAACGCCGTCCTGTTGATATTCAACTCCCACACAACGATTGTTTTCCAACAGAAGTTTGGTTACTAGGGAATTTGCACTTAATGTGACATTGGGACGACTTAAGGCTGGTTCCAGATAAGCTGTCCTAACTCCACATCTTTGACCATCTTTTATATCTAAATGATGCCAACCAACACCAAAATCACTGGCGTTGAAATCTTCAATATGTGGATATCCTAATTCAACGCAAGCATCAATAAAAGTTTGTGAAACTGGATTACCGTTATCTTTTGCATTGATGACATTGATTGGTCCACCTTTACCTGCAGTTGGATTAGTATCATCTTCTTGATTTTCCAGTTTTTGGAAGTAAGGAAGTACATCTTTAAATGACCAACCTTTACAGCCGTTATAAGCCCAGTTATTGTAATCTGCAGCCCTTCCCCTGGTATGGATCATATGATAGATATTGGAGGTTCCACCGATGAGCTTACCAGCAGCAGAATAAATTTGCCTGCTATCCAGACCGGACTGAGCTTCACTCATATAAGCCCAATCGATATCTGTGAGCAAAAGTTCATTCCAACGATAAGGAATTTGTACCTGTTCGGGAATTTTGGTACCGCCGGCTTCAATTACCAATACTTTTAGGTTACTAATTTCACTGAGGCGATAGGCAATAGTCGAACCTGCTGCACCGGAACCAACAATAATAAAATCAAAATTATCTGTCATTGTTACACTATTTTGATTCAAATAAATTTCACTCAAACAAAAAATAAGCAAAGAGTTGGCTTATTTACTTTCGCCTATTTACTTTTGCTCATTTACCGAGAAGCAATAATCATGTCAGCCGCCTTTTCACCAATCATAATTGTGGCTGCATTAGTATTACCCCTGGTAATCGTAGGCATAATTGAGGCATCTGCAACTCTTAGTCCTGCAATTCCATGAACTTTGAGTTGTGGATCCACTACTGCATTGCGATCGCGACCCATTTTACAGGTTCCAACGGGGTGCCAAACTGTAGAAGCAACCTTACGAATATATTCACGCAAACCAGATTCATTGGTAATATCAGCCCCCGGAGCAAGTTCTTCTCCACGAAAATCATCGAAAGCATGGGTATGGACTAGCTCGCGCGATAGTTGAATCCCTTTAACTAATACTTTTATATCTGCATCCTTTTCCAGATAATTGGTGTGGATGATGGCTAAATCCTCAGGATTGTTGGAACGCAAAGTAACCGTACCTCTACTTTGGGGAGCAATCAGAATTGGTGCAAAAGTAAAACCTGGACCGTCCCATAAGTATTCAGGTTCGAGGAATTGTACTGGACCAAAAAAGAATTGTAAGTCAGGGGAATCATCCAAGTTATTACCACTTCTGGTAAATAGTCCAGCTTCAGCAAGTAGGTTGGGACTAGGTTGTTCCTGTTTACATTTGTAGCCTACTCCCAGTAATAAGTGGTCTTGTAAATTTAATCCTACTCCCGGTAAATCCAGCACTACCGGAATATTTAGGGACTTCAAATGATTAGCATCACCAATTCCGGAAAGCATTAATAACCTGGGTGAGTCAAAGCTTCCACAGCTAACAATCACTTCAGATTCAGCTTTCACTTGGTGGAGAGTACCATCCTGGCTATACTCAACTCCAACAACTTGATTTTTAGAGATTAGCAAACGAGTAACTAAAGCCTTGGTTTGGACGGTAAAATTAGATCGCTCCAGGATCGGATTCAAGAAAGCAACAGCAGTACTACAGCGTTGGTTATTACTTGTTCTAGTGGACTGATAAAAACCTGCTCCATCTTCTTGCTGACTCCCATTAAAATCCCAATTATTTCCTTTGTAGCCCAGTTCAATTGCTGCATTAACAAAAGCCTGGGAAACTGGTGCAGGATTCCTATAGTCAATAACACTAAGGGGACCTCCTACTCCATGAAATTCTGAAGCACCACCTTCATAATCTTCAGATTTTTTAAAATAGGGTAATACCTCTTCGTAACTCCAACCTTCGTTACCAAGACGACTCCAACTATCGTAGTCACGACGATTTCCTCGGACGTACATCATCGCATTTAGGGAACTGCTACCTCCGAGAACCTTACCTTGAGCGATCGCAATTTGACGTTTATTTAAATACTGTTCTTGCTCTGTAGAATAGCCCCAATCAAGTTTGGAACCCCATAGAGAGGTCATGGATTGTATGTCAGTTTTATGAATTGCAGAATTAGTATCTGCTGCTCCCACTTCTAATAAAAGTACTGAAACATTAGGGTCTTCACTGAGGCGATTAGCGATCGTGCATCCTGCAGACCCAGCACCGACTACAATGTAATCGAATGTTTGTTCAAATTTCATATTTTTGATTTTCCTATATTTTTATCTTATTACCCTATAATTTGCTTCATCTCTTGGTCTGATAAGCTACCAATGACGTTATCAATTAAGTATTGAAAATAGTATTTTCCCCACATTGTTTCCCATAAACTAAAAGTTAAATCAAATTTTTCTTTATGTTTATTCGCCAAAAATATTTCACTTTCCCAAATAACATCATCAAAATCCTGAGGGGTAAAATCATAGTTCATTATTTTGGCATTTTTCATAACTTCATCTTTAGATTTGCGACTTAATTCATGTTGTAGGTAATAATCTTTAGCCACAGCATTTAAAAAGTCAAAAACAGCTTTTCTTGACATTAAAATTATTTCCTTATTAATAGAATCTAACTCATTATTGGGGATTAAAATTAATAACAAAAAATCTTATATACGCGTCATTATTACGATTGATGTGGAAAAATATATAGCATCTGTACAATAATCATAAATCATAATTCAGTATAAATTTATGATTAACCATTAACTGTCAAGTATATGATTCTGGAACACCAATCAAATTACTCAATTTAAACTATCCAAATTTGACATTTACAATTGAAATATGAACTATATACATCAGATAACAATCCTATTAATATAAGATATCATCTAATTAATTCTTTCAATTCTTCTTCTGAAAAGTAGCTCATAAGAACTTCAATCACATACTGAAAATGATATTTACCCCACATTTTTGGCCATAGTTTACTTCTACTACCAATTGTTTTCTCTTTAATTTTTTTCAGGATTACTGTTTCTTCGATACGACCAATTACAGAAGCTAAATCTTCCCGAGTAAATTCATAGCCTAAATTATTGGCATGAAAAATTAACTCTGCTAAATTTCTAGCATTAAATTTTTCCTGCAGCTTTGAATTTACACTAATAGCTCGAAAAAAATCGATGACATTTTGCTTAGACATTCGGCAATTTATATATTGAATGATGAATTATTGAATGATAGATTTGACAGAGTATTTATTTTGAAACAATAATTAGCGACTTTCTGGTCCAATAACCCATTTTTCTTTTACGACCATTGTGTGAATATATTTAGACTCAAAAAGACGATCCGTGTTGAATATAAACAACTCTTTATACTCTGGCGAACTACAGGCTATCTCAAGAGATTCCATATCATCAAACCAAAGTTGGGAAACACAATCAAGGATAGATTCACCAATAGTATAAAAGCTATCGCGAACATGACCTTGAAGATAACGGCGAATACCTGGAATCTTCATCACTTTGGAAGCATGATTATCTAGCATGGATTCACGAAATTGTTCTAATGAGATTCCAGCTTTTCTTTTTACCATTATTAAAATCTTGATTCCATGAAAATTCTTAGATACGGATTTTTCTTCAAATAGAAGGTGAGCATTAGTATCTAATCCAACTGTACGCCAGAATGCAGCCCAGTTAGGTTCATCTCTGCGGGCTCCTTCCAAAAACTCTTTGGACTGAAGTGAAGCAATTTGTTCTTCTTCATTTTTTAACCAAATTTCAGCAACACCACTAAAAAGGGGATCTTTATTTGTAGCTTCAATTCCAAAAGGAATTCGTAAATCAATAAGATAACGTCTAATTTGAGGAATTTTGCTTGCATACTCCACAGCATGTACATTTACCCAATAATCCTGAAAGTCTTGTTCGCTCATACCTGGTTTTGGATGAGCAAAAATCAACTGGTGAATCATAAATAATCCTAAGGGTAGTGAATATCTAGAGTGGGAGTCAGGAGTCAGAACAGACCGCGCTAAAGCGAGCAGGAATCAGAAGTCAGAAATCAGAATTCAGAAGTCAAAAATAAAAACTCTTTCCTTCATGTCTGATTTTGAGAAACTTGTACTATCTCATTCGTTTGTAAAACGTTAGAGTCAAAATGGACGCGATTAATAGTTTTTATCCAGTAACTAGATTTATTGCGATCGGGAATTAAGTTTTTATTTTTGTTCTATTTTGTTCGTTCAATCCTTCTCGTTTAATTCTTCTTGCTAAATCTTCTACTGACCGCATCTCAAACCAATCATTTCTGGGTGAACATCAGCTTCTAAAACCACATCTATAAGAAATGGACCTTTGTGTGCTAATGCTTTTTGAATTGCTGGAGCTATTTCTTCCGGTTTTTCAACCCTAACAGCCTCAACACCCATCGATCGCGCCATTTGGTCAAAAGAAATTTCTGGCTTGGACAAATCGAAACTTAAAGGATAATCATGTTCTGGTATACCCCGCTCTCGCCAATAAGCTAGTACATTCACTTGCAAAAGCTTGTAAGAACGGTTATTGCAGATGATAAATTTAGCATCTATATTATGGCGAGCAGCAGACCATAGAGCCTGAATAGTAAACATCGCACCACCGTCACCAGTGATTCCAATTACTGTCTTATCGGGATTAGCCAGTTTTGCTCCCATAGCTCCAGGAATCCCCACACCTAAAGAACCACCGCGAGTAAGAAAATATTGTCCTGGTTCTGTTAGTTTTAGATAGCGAGAGATAGGAGGAGAATTTGTTAATGCTTCATCGAAGACGATCGCATCATTTGGTAGTTGAGTTGCGAGTTCTTCCACAAAACGAGAGAAATACAAGGGTACAGAATCTCGAACCGCCCGGTCGGCTTCTAATTGGCTTTCCAGTTTAGATTGTTTTGCTTGGGTAATTTCAACAGTTCTAACCTTAGCTGCTTCCTTTTGTTCGGGGGTCATCACATCGTTTAGGATTGTTTTTAACTTACCCAAAGTCAATTTCGGATCGCAAACCAGACCAATATCTACTGGATGATTTTTAGCAATTTCGTAGCTATCTAAATCGATATGAATTATTTTGGCATCCGGTTTAAAAATGTTACCTAAGATGGGAAAAACTTCTGGTAACATATAAGTCCCAGAAATTAAGTTGACATCTCCTTTCGAGGTTATGGGTTGACTTTGATAACCAAACATATGCCCTGTAGAACCCTGGTAAAGGGGATGAGCATAGCTCATATTTAATTCACCAGCATCTGCAGACCAGACTTCTGCTCCCAAAATTTCGGCAATTTCAGTTAACTCCTGCTGTGCGCCAGAAAAAGCTATTCCATCACCAATAAAAATCATTGGCTTTTCTGCATTCGCTAAGATTGCAGCTACATTTTTGAGAGTACCTTCATCTGCTACAACCTTAGTGGAAGGAAACGAAGTGGGTCTGACTTCCTCAACTGCAGGAGCATCTAAAATATCCATTGGTACGCAAACATATACCGGTCCCATGGGAGGAGTACTGGCAATCTTGATTGCTCTGCGTATTACTCTAAGAAGGGAAGATGGATCCATTACCATCGTTGACCATTTTGTCACAGGTTCGGCAAAAGCAACCAGATCTCCCGCCATCTGTGCATCCATTGCTTTATATTTGATTCCCGCATCGCCACCAATGACCACCAAAGGTGAATGACCGCGCTTCGCCTGATATAACGCCCCGATCGCATTTCCTAAACCAGGAGTACTGTGGATTTGCACTAAAGCAGGTTTTCTAGTTGCTCGCGCATAACCATCTGCTGCCATCACCGCAACAGATTCTTGTAAAGTCAAGATATACTTCAGATCTGGGTAATCCCACAGAGCATCTAGGAATCCTTCTTCTGATGTCCCAGGACAGCCAAACATGCGATCTATACCATCTGCTAAAAATTGTTCCAGAATGGCAAAACGTCCAGTTTTTTTATTCATATTTTTTGTTTTTTTACTTCGAACTTACATATGAATATGTAATTCACATAAGGCGTGAATTAGAAGCTGAAATAACATAAAGTCGTGAGAATAATCACAAACATGATTTAAGCCGGTTCTTGAAAGGCTTGATATTACAAGGCTGAATTTAATTCACATTAGTTGTAATTTCTAATTTTGATTTAAGAATTTAGAGAAATTAACTAGTACAGTGCGGCGGAAATAACGCACCCATTTATAAAAAGTCAAAGGCAGAGAAAACAGTACTTTTGCTGTGCTAACGCCCCACCCACTTCATTAACGCCGTGGGCGCGGTCTGTTATGTCCTACGGATACGCTATGCTGATGACTTCCGCGCAGCGGTACTAGTACTTTGCCACATCAATTTTGTTAGTGTTAGTCATACCAACACTAAAATTCTGATTTTTTTAATATGCAACATATTTTCTTTGAAGAACAGTTTGCTAACAATTCTCTATAGGTTTCCCGATACAAGCATGGCGAATGCGGAAGAACCTACTAAAATTTGCGTGGTAAAGCACTAGGATCGCCCAAGGAATTCAAATGCGATCACAATGGATGTAACCTTCATAAGATTTTCCCGTACATAAGTCCGACTAAAGTTATTAAGGTACAAGTAATTCTTTTAGAAAATTATCCCATTGTTTGACTATACCTATGTATTAAAAAAAGTAGTCAAATAATCTATTACCACCCGTAGCGGGTCAATTCTTTTTCCAGCACTTCTACTAATTTTTGACCGCACTCAGCAGAAGAAGCTGTAGAACGACTGGTAATAAAGGGATAATCAACAATTACAGAAGTTTTATGACCAACACCACCTAAATAACGACCATCTGGACCAACGGCATCGCGAAGAATGTACTCTAAAGGATAAAAAGGAGGACCGAAGTTAATATAACCATCTCCAAATCCTTTGTTAGAATCATCGTTTGCATGATTACCTTCAAATCCAGTACCGTCAAGGTAGTCATAATCAATAGGATGACCGGTGACATATTTGCCCCAGATCAAGCTTTTTTTCTCTCGAATATCTCTTGCGAAAGCTAAACAAGATACTCCGTAACACTCAGCAGCAATAGGTTTATTAAGTTTGTAAAAGCCTATAACCAGTTCGTGTAATCTGGAATTATTGGCTAAATCAACCAAAGCACCGCTACCGCCAACAATGACTAAAGCATCATAATTGACTAATTCATTAGCTACGATCCAGTCTACTTTATCGTAGTATGTCTCCATATCTCGCAGATAGGTGGGAGAACTAGGATAAGCCCTCAAAGGAAACCAAGTTTCTAAATTCTTAGGATTATTTAACCGATCGGAACTATCTACTTGGCGAGTCTTTTGTGCGTATTCTTCGGAAGTAACCGAGCGACCTAAAGGAGGATCTATATAACCAGGTTGCATGCTAACGGTTAAGGGAGTTGGTTTTTTCCCAGTAGGAGTCAAGAAGGTGACGTTATATCCTGCACCATCACAGGCTTCTAGTGGTCCTATTAATTCTTCGCCCCAATAGCCCCACTCTGACAACACAAAAAGAATATTCTTCATTATTTTATTTTTGCTAAACAAACAAAGACAAATTCCTTTGAAACCGAACTCAAATTCAAGTATTTATCAAGTATTTATGATTCTTACGTAAATTTTTCTCAAGGCACTTACCAAGTGTAATCTCCTTAACTAGTTTTTATCTAGTCAATATTACGTAAAAGATCATTAAGAAAATCTAAACGGGATGGAGAAAAACCTCCTGTGACTGTCAAAACTTTTATGTCTTTATTCTGGGAAATACCATACTCCAAAGTACCTGGAATTTGGAAATTAATTTTAGCTTTGTTTTGCTCTAGTTCAATTGCTGCTCCCACTTTGGTGTTGTTAACACCTAAATCTTCTGGAGTTGATTTTGCATTCCAAGTAACGCGGTATTGAGGACGAACTGTTGCTTGCAAATAAGTATAAGTACTAGACACATCAGAAGTCGGATTTAAAAGTGCAGATAAATCCTGTTTCTGAACCCAAATATTTTTTACCAATTGAATATTTCGATCTAAAATCTTAGATATTGGCTGGTAGTAGCTAGTTTTTCTTGAGGGATATCCAATCTCGGTATGAGAGTTATTTTGCCATAGCGACCACTTTTACCTCTGATACCATCCCTACCATTTCGACCACTTTTACCCGCATAACATTCATAGCATTGACTGTGAGAAAATCCTTGACGTTTCCAGGGGTAAGACCAACCCTCTCAATATTACGACGTGAAGAAGGCTTATTTCTACGACAAGGTAATGTTTTGCTAGAATCAAACTCCCATTTTGCGTTAGCAACATCTCTCGCTCCTCTGTCAAGATAAGTATATGCTAAAGCATAGTGATAAGTGTATGCAGAATAATTGTGTGATTAAAGGTACTTTTAGGAAATAAGAATTAGGAAGTAAGAAATGGCATTAGAACCTTGTAATGTTTGCGGTACTTTAAACAGCGATCAGGAGGAAATTTGCCTTAGTTGCGGCTATCCGACTAAAGGGCGCAAACGACCTGCGATATTTCAATGGGCTGCGATCACTCTTGTTTTGGCGTTTGCTTTGCCTATGCTTATGACCCTGGTAAATTTTATTCAACCACAACAACCAACACAACCAGAATCTGACACAACTCAATCTTCGAGATTAATAGATCGTGAATTAAAAGACATTGGAGAGTGAGTTTGCGCCATAACAGATAAGGGACTATTGGTAATTTATATGAAAATGGTAAAGATTGGTCAAATGCGATAGAAAATACTCAATCAGCTTTACTAATTGCTCAAGGGATTAATGAAACGGATATTGCATAACAGTGGGAATGGCGAATGGAAGAATTCTAAGAAATCAGAATATTAAAAATCAGGTGAACAGTCAGACTATGGAAGCATTACCTTATTATTTCAAGATTCCCTTGGTGGTTTGGAAATCAAAACTAGTTCTTCTGGTTCTAATGGTGTGATTTCGGTAAACGGATTTGTGCTCCAAGTATCCCCGATACAGTTATAGTCAATACAGGGGATTTAATCCAAAGTTGGACAAATCATGTATTCTGCTCCACAAAGCATCGAGTCATAGTTCCTGATGACAAAAGAATAATGCAATCACGCTACTCTTTAGCTTTTTTCTGTCATCCCAACGACGATACAACAGTTACTTGTTTGGAAAGCTGTAAAAAAGAGCATCCTCCCATATATCCCCCCATTCTTGCTGGAGATTACCTTTTAAGTCGTTTGCAAGCAACATATTAACCACATGTCCGCTCAATATTAAATAGGACTTACGCAACTGGCATATTTTTCCTGTAGGGTGTGTGACGCTGTAAAAATACCTGAACGTAAGAATCAGACTTATAGCGTCACGCACCAACCACCAATTGTGACACTTGCGTAAGTCCTGATTAAAAATAAATCTATACAAACTTAGCATTCAATATTATTTATTAACTTATATTTGTAAAACAAAATATTTATTTGGTTTACAAGAAACTATTTGATACACATTGATTAATTCTGCAAAATAAAGCATCGACCTCAATAAATTCATCAAAAATTCATACATACTTTAATGTTAATGTTTTAGTATTTTGACTGAGGTAGATATTTAACTAAGGAGATAAATAAATTCACTATTATTTTTCCTCCTCTAGGTTGCTTAATAAATTTATACGTAATCGACTCTGAATAACTGATGCATCTCTCTTGAGATGTTTACTAGCAAACTATTTTATAGCTTTTTGAGGGTTTGGATTGGTATAAAAGTATATTCTTATGAAGAGAATATTTTTGAAGTTTTTCTCAATTTATCTCCATTCTCAGTGAAGTTTTAAATTGACAATAGTTGTTTTTTAATCAGTATTTCAGGCGACATTACATGTAGCATTTTTGTATTTTGTGGAGGCTTCAATCAGGAAAATTGATCTTTGTAGTCAATGAAAAACATTTATTTAAATGAGTTTGTAAATTTATGAGAAACTTATAGTAATTTAATATCGACTACTAACTCAAATTAAAGACTTAAAAAACATTGGAGTAGAATATTAACCTCTTAAAATTTGAACATTTTCTATATCTCCTAAATGTTGTAGATAAATATTTAGATAGAAAAATTTTATTCTCTTCAAACCAATAGTAAAAAAGGTCTTACATAAGTCCTTTGGAATAAAAACTAATTAACCAAGTTATCGATAACATTATCACAGAGGTTTTAGATGAAGTCATATTCAGTATTAGTCAAAAAAATTGGTTTGCGAGTTACCCCATTTGTGACTACTTGGGTATTAGCAAGTTCTCCTGGTTTAGCCGCAACTTTAGCTGGTTCCTATGGAGATCTATTTTTTACAGATTTCAGTCAACAAGAAACATCAGCACTGGAAGCTGTAAATGATGCTGATGGCTTCGCTGAATCCAGAACAGATGATAGCGTATCAGATTTTGATAACTTTTCTAGTACGATTGCCGAACCTTCTCCTTTAGAAATATCTAATGTCGCGGAAAGTTTGGTATTTGGTGATGGTCCTAGTTATACAGCTTCAGCGACAACATCACCGAGATACTTTGCTAATTTTGACGTCAATCGTAACGACACTTTATCTTTTAATTTTAGTGCTTTCTTGGATTTAAATGCTTCTGTAGATCAACCAGGAGTTGAGTATGCTAGCGCAGCTGGGGATATTTCTTTTTATCTCTTAGATACAACTGGTACCTCTGCAGATCAAAGGTTAAACTTCCTCAACTCACCACAATTCGATCCAACCCAGATTGGTCAGAATAATATACTAGACTCATTTACCCTAGCTGCGAGCATTGACGCTACAGGTCAAAATAATTTTATTAATAATACCAGTAGCGGCAATATCAGCTTTACTAGCAATTCTGGTCTTTCTAGTTTTGGTCCAATTGATGGTGGAAATGGAAGTGAAGCATCTAAAAGTTCTTTTGTGGAAGGTTCTGTAAATAGATCGTTCAAAAAAGATAGTAATGTTACTTTATTAGCTTTCAAAAATACAAAATCTAACGTCAAAGTTCCCGAACCTGAAAACGTTTTAGGATCTATTTTATTTGCAGGATTACTCGTTGTGGCGATGAAAGCAAGAAAGAAAGCTCAGAATAAGTCCTCTTCATAGTCAATGATTGGAGTTTCTACTTTTGTATAAATAATTAGAAGATAGAAATTTATGTCAGTATTTCTCTCTTTAAAACTAATTTAATATAGCCGTCGCCATTATTTTTAAGACGTTTTTCTGTTCCCTGTTTCCTGCTCCCTTTAAACTCAAAATAATGATGTCCTAAACAAGGTGTCTGTTGCTATTAGTGAAAATTTGTTTTTAGATGCGGATAAAATTCCTTAGGAGAAAAATTAAGAACTTCAAGGAATAAGATTAAGATGTCTGCTCAAAGCAAATGTCAAAAAAGTAAAAATCAACTGCTGTTATTATCCGAGATATCTGAGACAGGTCAAACTTGGGATAAACACAGAGTGAATGCTGATAAAGTTTCCAGTCTTTATGCTGAAGCTTCTGAACATAAATTTCAACGCTATGCTTGGCGGATAAAAATGTGTTCTGAGTGGTTGAAATTTAGATTAGTTTTGGAAGAATCAAAGGGTATTCACCAACTACAGTTATCAGATGCTCGATTTTGTCGAGTTCGTCATTGCCCAATTTGTCAATGGCGGCGAAGTTTGATGTGGAAAGCAAAGGCTTACAAAATTCTTCCCCAAGTGATAGGAGAATATCCTAATCATCGTTGGCTATTTATGACTCTGACAGTTAAAAACTGCTTAATCTTTGAATTAAGGGAAACTTTGGATTGGATGAACAAAGCTTTCAAGCGGTTGACAGAGTTGAAAGCATGGTCAGCAGTTGGTTGGATTAAGTCAGTAGAAGTGACCAGGGGACAAGACAAGATATCAGCACATCCTCATTTGCATGTTCTAGCGATGGTTGCGCCATCATATTTTAATCATGGTTATTTTTCCCATACGGAATGGATGAAAATATGGCAACGCTGTTTGAGGGTTGATTACCAACCAATTGTTCATATAAGCGCGATCGCACAAGATTGCGATCCCATCAGGCTTGTCCCAGAAATTCTTAAGTATCAGGTTAAAGAATCAGATTTGATCAGCAATAAAAAATGGCTTTTGGAGTTAACTCGCCAGTTGCACAAAACTAGAGCCATTGCTGTTGGGGGTGTCTTGAGAAAATATATGCGTTTATTAGAAGAGAGCAACCAAGACTTAATTGACTCAAATCGTGAAACAAAAGAAGTTAATGAAGAAACTTTATCTTTTAGAGCCTGCGTCTCTGAGAGTGGCTTTAGACTATACATACAATCATCAGAAGAAAAACATCAAAATTTCAAGAATCAAAATTTAAAAAATTATAATCTGAAGGTGCATAATCAAGGGATGAAGTGTCGTTATTGTGCATCCAAAAAAATTTGCAAAAATGGTTATAGACGTGGTAAACAAAACTACATTTGCAGTGTGTGCGGTCGCCAATTCGTAGAATATTATTCTTCCAGGGGATACTCCTACGAAATCAAGCAAAAATGCATTTCAATGTATTTAAATGGTATGAGCTATCGCGCAATCGAACGACAAATAGGAGTAAATCATAACACCATCATAAATTGGATAAGAAATCGGAATATTTAAAATAAGAGGGATAAATAAAGAGATTTCCTATCTTATTTTTTAAAAATAAGAGGGATAAATAAAGAGATTTCCTATCTTATTTTTTATCTTGACGACATTCCTTATTATTGGACTTTAAGTAAAAGGTAAGAGCAGTATTAGCAATGGTCATAAAATAAGGGCGGCAATCCCTGTCAATTGCAGCAAAGATTAGAGAGGCAGAAAGAATGGTCACGACAACAGATTTGTTGAAATTTAACTTTAAATTCATGATTATTTGCATTATTCACTTCACAATGTTTGGCGCGTTAGCGCACATGCTTTCGGGTAAAGAGAAAGCCATATGTTGTTGAATTCACCGAGCAAGGCACGTCAGTGCCCTTTCCTTTTGGGTAATGAGAAAGCTATATGTTGATTGAGTATTTTTTGGAAAAACAAAAAACCCACTCTGAAGAGTAGAGTGGGTAGAAAAAATTTAACTTAACTTGAAATCGAGAAATAAAATTGATTAAAACTTTTTATTGATAATAGATTGTTTTTGGAATTAGGCTTTACTAATCCGTAGGAACTTCTAAAATATAAAAGTCACACCTCCCAACCTTACTCTTACTCCTTACTTGTTACTTCTTACTCCTGACTCCTGACTCCTGAATTCTAATTTTCATTTTTCGTATGTTAGCCCTATCTCCCGAACTAAAAGCTAGACTTTCCCAACCTTTAAAAATTGACTCATTTGAAGTCAAAAGTCGAGTTTTGCAATCACCTTTATCTGGTGTAACTGATCTGGTATTTCGCCGTTTGGTACGTCGCTATGCGCCACAATCTATGATGTATACCGAAATGGTCAATGCTACGGGCTTACATTACGTTAAAGAATTACCCAAAATTATGGAGGTGGATCCTGGAGAAAGACCAATCAGTATTCAGTTATTTGATTGTCGTCCAGACTTTTTGGCGGAAGCTGCAGTGAAAGCAGTTGATGAGGGTGCCGATACAGTTGATATTAATATGGGTTGCCCAGTTAATAAAATCACTAAGAATGGCGGTGGTTCTTCTCTGCTTAGACAGCCAGAAGTGGCTGAAGCTATTGTACGGGAAGTAGTTAAAGCTGTAGAAGTCCCAGTAACAGTTAAAACTCGTATCGGTTGGAATGATAAAGAAATAAATATTCTCGATTTTGCCAAACGGATGGAAGATGCGGGAGCAAAAATGATTACGGTACATGGACGTACCCGCTCCCAAGGTTATAACGGGAATGCTCGTTGGGAATGGATTGCTCGTGTTAAGGAAATACTTGAGATTCCAGTAATTGGTAACGGCGATATTTTTTCTGTGGAAGCAGCAGTAAAATGTTTGGAGGAAACTGGTGCTGACGGGGTGATGTGTTCTCGCGGAACCTTAGGTTATCCCTTTTTGGTGGGTGAAATTGATTATTTTCTCAAAACTGGCGAAAAGTTAGCACCACCTACACCAGTTCAACGCCTTGAATGTGCTCGAGAACATTTACAAGCTTTGTACGAATATAAAGGCGATCGCGGCGTACGTCAGGCGCGCAAACATATGACTTGGTATGCAAAAGGTTTTCTCAATGCTGCTGATCTGCGTGGAAAACTAAGTGTAGTTGAAACTGTACAGCAAGGTTTAGATCTTATTGATCGGGCGATCGAAGATTTAGCACGTTATGAGGAATCTGGAGCAGAAATGCAAGCTGAATGTGTTGTGGTGTGAAATTTTATTTTTATTGGGTCAGGTTCTGAAAGTACACGGTGATTCAGGATTTTCTGGTTTGAGAATAAAGTTGAGAAAATTCTTTCTCAGAAATAAACCTAATTTTCCGAAATCGTTCTGAACCAGTTTGTAGTCATATTCAGAACAAAACGATTATAAATGACTCCTATAAGTAACGATGGGGACATACCCCAAAATCAAAGCCCGGTCTTATGACTGGGTTTTTGATTTGAGAAAACTAGAAATATTAGAAGTAATTTTCCGAAATCGATCTGAACCAGTTTGTAGTCATACTCAGATAAAAACGATTATAAATGACTTCTATAAATAGCCATCGGGAATATATCCCACAATTAAAGCCTGGTCATTATGACTGGGCTTTTGGCTTAGGATTTTGTTCGGATAGCGCGATAGTGCATCTTGCGCATAGCATCGCAGGTCATATTATTGAAGACAAATTCGCGCTACATTCTGTCTACAACCTGAATACCCAACAAAGATAAGCCCAAATATAATGTCCTCGCAGTCAAGTCACATAAAGCTAAACGTGATGTTCTTCGTGGTTCTTCAACTTTTAATACCGGACATTGCTCGTAAAACTTATTAAATTTATCGCTAAGTTGATACAGATATTCACACAAGCGATTGGGAAATAATTCTTTTTCTACATCGGCGATCGCTTCGCTTAATTGCAAAATGTGCTTGGCTAAAGCTAATTCAGCTTCTTCTTGTAACTGAATTTTCTGTTCGCTTCCCAATTTTTCAAAATTAATGTTACCTTTACGACCAATACTTTTAATTCTGGCATAGGCATAAAGCATGTAAGGTGCTGTATTACCTTTATCCGAAAGCATTTTGTCGTAACTGAAAATATAATTGCTGGTGCGGTTTTGACTGAGGTCTGCGTATTTTACTGCACTTATACCCGCAACACCTGCAACATTGGCTTTAAATTCTTCTGTTTCTTCCCTACCTTCTTCCTTAATTTTTTCTTCTAAGGTATTGCGAAAACGAACAACAGCTTCATCTAATAAATCTCGTAATCTTACAGTATCGCCGGAACGAGTTTTGAATTTTTTGCCATCTTCACCCAATACCAAACCAAAGGGAACATGGACTATTTCTACTTCTTGTGGAATCCAACCAGCGCGACGTGCGACTTGAAATACCCCAGCAAAATGGTTTGCTTGTCCAGAGTCTGTAACATAAATTAAACGGGTAGCTTTATCTTCTTCAATTCGATAGCGTAAAGCAGCTAAATCTGTTGTCGCGTAGTTATAACCGCCATTAGTCTTTTGAACAATTAAAGGTAACGGTTGACCTTCCCTATTGGTAAAACCTTCCAAGAAAACAACCTTTGCTCCTTGGTCTTCCACTAATAAACCCGATTCGGTTAGGTCTGCTACAACTCCCGCAAGGAAGGGATTATAAAAAGATTCCCCCCTTTCTTTGAGATTAATATCTAATAGATCGTAAATAACTTGAAACTCTCGCCGGGACTGCTCGCATAATAATTTCCAAGCATGAATTGTATCTTCTGCACCTGCTTGCAATCTGACAACTTCTTGACGTGCAGCTTCTTGGAATACTTCATCTTCGTCAAACCGCTGCTTAGCTTTTTTGTAAAAAGTAACCAAGTCACCAATATCTAAAGCATTTGCAGTTGTCAAAGCATCAGGGTAAGCTTCCCGCAGATAGGTAATTAGCATTCCAAACTGGGTACCCCAATCACCCACATGATTTAATCGTAGGACATCATGTCCCCTAAATTCCAAGATTCGAGCAATGGAGTCTCCAATAATTGTCGAACGTAAATGCCCAACATGCATTTCTTTGGCAATATTGGGGCTAGAGAAATCGACAACCACCCGTTGAGGATTTTTGGTTTCTGGTACTCCCAATCTAGGGTCAGTCTGAATCGAATGTAATTGGGCTTCCAGGTATACCGTTTTCAATCTAATATTAATAAAACCTGGTCCAGCAATTTCTGGGGCTTCACAAATATCCGACACATCTAACTTTTCGACTATTTGTTGTGCGATCGCTCTTGGTTGTTGCTTTAACTTTTTTGCTAATGGTAAAGATATATTGGCTTGATAGTCACCAAACTTAGGATTTGATGCAGGAACTAAGATTGGATCGGCTTCAGCATAATCCTTACCAAATGCCGAAGCTAAAGCCTGTTGAAATTTAATTTTAAGTTGTTCTTGTGTAGCGTTCATATATAAAAAATTATCGCTTCAGGAGATAGTATAAGGAAACTTTAAATATACTTCATGATAAAAGGCTCGATTATTTTATCCTGAAAAGATCACATCCATACGTTGCTTATTTTTCAATAACAATCCAAATACAACGGAGGTGCTGGAATAATACTCAAGTTTCATAAGCCCAAGCGATGACCAATTACCAATAAAAGATGAGAGCAGTTAAATTTTCACGTTTATAATGGTACGTAATATTTCGTGGTTCTTGTAAAGCTGGGCAACCCTAATAAAATGGGTGGAAGGAGGTCGATGTAATATGTCAAAAAACCATTCTGGAGTATTTATTGGCGGTTTGGTGCTGGGAACTGCTATTGGTACCTTAGCTGGATTACTAACTGCTCCCCGTACGGGACGGGAAACACGCAAACTATTGAAGAAATCTGCCAATGCCTTACCGGAAATAGCAGAAGATCTATCTACGAGCGTGCAACTTCAGGCAGATAAATTTTCCCATAACGCTCGTTCTAACTGGGATGATACTTTGGATAGATTACGCCTTGCGATCGCAGCTGGTATTGATGCTAGCCAAAGAGAAAGTCAAATATTGACACAACAAGATATTTTAGATAAACAGACCGTTTCTTCTTCTCCAGTTGCAGAGGAAACAAATTCACTTGGACACAGGATGGATCGCTGATAAATAATATAAGCGTGATTGAACCTTTATTTTGGCTTGCATTATCCCTTATTTTAGTCGCTACCAGTTTGATAGCTGTTTTGGTTGCGGCTATGCCAGCGCTGCAAGAACTTGCACGAGCAGCTAGAAGCGCAGAAAAACTATTCGACACTCTTTCCAGAGAACTACCACCGACTCTCGATGCGATTCGCATGACTAACTTGGAAATCAATGATTTAGCTGACGATGTTAGTGAAGGTGTCAAGAGCGCAGATCGCATTATCCGACAAGTAGATCGAAGTATTGACGGTGCCAGGAAACAAGCTCAAACGGTTCAAATTAGCACCCGTAGCTTTTTCGTTGGTGTCAAAACTGCATTTAAAAGTTTTACGCGCTACAGATCTCCTCGAAGAATGACCGAACGTATGCCACCATCATCACTCCACATGCTCAAGTTACGTGAACGCGAACGAGAAACAATTAGGCAAGATAACCGTGAAACAGATGAGACATACCGTATCAAAGACAATTATAAGGATGTTTCACGTTAAGGTTTCCTGACAATTTCAGTACTAAATTAAAATTAATCTAGATTTTAAGCCTATTTGTACAACTAAATATCTGTATCATCGCCTTTGTTCCTTTATCTAACAAAATAAATTAGGGAACAAAGGCGATACTGTACTCGGGTAAAATAAATTAGATTCAAGTAACAAACTGTAAAGAAGAATTACTTTTTTCGTATTTTAATAAAAAAAACCTTCTTTACTTCTAGTATTGGCATCTGTATAAAAAATCATGCAGCACTGTTTTTGGCAGCGAATTTTTCAGCAAACTTTCAAATTGGTAACAGTAATATTTATAGCCACTTTGGTATGGATTACCCAATCAGAGGGTGCATATGCCTATGATAATCCCGAATTATTACCCGATAATCCCACTCCAGTTGTAGACCTAGCAAAAACTCTTAATAGCGTCCAGGAAAATAATTTAGTTCAAGAATTAGAAAAATTTGAAGCTGATACAGGTTGGAAGTTACGAGTGTTGACCCAATACGATCGTACTCCTGGTAGGGCGGTAATTAATTTTTGGGGTTTAGATGATAGAAGTATTCTTTTTGTTTCTGATGCGCGTGGCGGTAACATTTTAAGCTTTAGTGTTGGCGATGCAGTATATGAATTATTACCACGTACTTTTTGGATTGAATTACAAACCCGCTTTGGAAATTTATACTTTGTCCGTGAAGAAGGGGAAGACCAAGCAGTTCTCACGGCTGTAAGAACAGTTGAAAATTGTTTGAGCCAAGGGGGTTGTAATGTAGTACCAGGGCTACCAAGAGAACAGTGGATTTTAACATTGATTAGCTCGGTAATTGGTGGGGTTATATGTGGTTTTGCTGCTCAACCCCGTAAAGAAGGACAAGTTTTTGCTTGGCAATGGGCTTTGATATTTTCTCCTTTATGGGGGATCCTATTTGTTGCTTTCGGTATTGGTCCGGTAGTTACCCGAACAAATGATTGGTTACCAGTAGTTCGTAATGTTTCTGGTTTCCTTATTGGCGTTTTAGTTGCTTACCTATCTCCAATTTTCAACCAATCTCCTGGCGCGGAAAATAATTAACAGGGAACAGGAAACAGGCAATAAGGGTTATTAATTAACGAAAAACCCCGTACATGATTAGAATTAGGAGATTTTAATGAAGACGTAGCATGCTACGTCTCTACATCAAATTGAATTAGATCAACCGAAAAAACTTAATTGGAAAACTTTAACAATACGCTTGGCTTTTGGAATCCTGCGGATATGATTGAAGTTCAATCAAAATGAGTAATTGGTGCATATAGACGATGGAATGGCATTCAAGTGATGCTCAAAGTTTGACAATAATTGACCGTGAAATCGGTGCTCATGTTTTTTCACCTGCAGAATATGAGATTGTGCGAAGAGTGATTTACGCCACAGCTGACTTTGAGTATAAATCTTTAATTCGCTTTTCCGAACGTGCTTTGCACGCAGGAGCGGCAGCTTTAGCCGCACGTACTGCGATTGTTGTAGATACTCCGATGGTAAAAGTGGGAATTTCCCAAAGCATTCAAAATACCTTTGTTAATCCGGTTTATTGTGGGGTGGAAGCATTAACCAGACCTCAAAAGTCTAAAACTATTGCAGCTTGGGGAATGGAAAGCTTAGCCAAACGATATGTGGAAGGAATTTTTATTATTGGTCAAGCTCAAACTGCTCTCAACACCATCATCAATTTAATTGAAGCGGAAGAAATTAAACCTGCTTTGGTAATTGCAACTCCTGCTGGATTTTTAAATTTAGCAGCAGCAAAAGAAAGTTTGAAAAATTCTGTGATTCCTCACATTACTCTTGAAAGTGACAAAGGTAATGCTGTTGTTGCTGCAGCAATCGTTGATGGACTTGTAGATTTAGCTTGGCAAGCTTATGGGAAAAATGGGTGATGGAGGGGGTAGGGGGTTGGCGACAGGGGATAGCACTGCGTGCTGCCGCAAGCGGCATATGGCGATTGGGTATTGGCGACTGGGGATTGGGGAATGAACCAAAGAAATATGAAAAACAAATAATTAATTACCAATTAGCAATTACCAATTAGCGATTACCGATTACCAATCATCATCATAATCCCTAGCTGGGCGACGACGGCGAGGTTCTCTGTATCTGTCATCTGAGTAGCGGTCATCTGAATTTCTGTCATCAGGGTCGCTATCTTCTAAGTATCTATCATTAGAAGAATATCTATCGTCTAAATACTTATCGTCAGGATATCTGTCATCAGAATATTTTTCATCAAGATACCTTTCATCAGAGTATCTGTCATCTGAATAACTGTCATCAGAATATCTATCATCAGAATACCTATCATCTGAATATCTATAATTCGGTCTTCTGTTATTTCTTCTTCCTTCTCTACCAATACGACGACTAACTCCAGTAAAAAAATCTCTCCTGATCCACGGATAGTCACTCACCCAAATTTCGCGACTAGGTATATAAACATCGCTAATTTCATCAATCCGGCTCAGATCGGGGCGATTGGAAAAAACTAACATTTCCGCAATTTGACCAGTATTAATAATTTTATGAGTAACGCGTAACGGAGCACTGAATTCCGCAACAAAACCGCTTTGGTCACCAATTTCCAAGTTAATTGTTTTTTCTCGATTTTCAACAATTACTAAATCGCCCCTGTTATTAACAGTTTCTTGTGTGCCAACCAACTGTTCAGTTATCCAATAATCCAACACCCGACCTCGAAAAAAGCCGACATATTTGTACCGTCGGCATTTAGAATTCTGTAGACTAGCCCAAAAAACTGGTCCCCACAACCAATATAATGCGCCCACTAAACCCAGAAAAAATACAATTGGTCCAAAGTCAAGCTGTAAAACTACTTTAAGTAATAAAACTATGGCAGCAGCAACAACTGATATTAATAGTCGCTGCAAAAAATCAGGAAATTTACCCCAGTAATATTTATACTGGGGACCAGTAGCAATTAGAGGTATGAGTTGATGGAATTTTTCGCGAGTCAGGGGGACTAACATTTTGGCTAAGTACTGATTTTAAAGTATCTTTTCTAATCCATATACTAACGACTTTAGCTGAAGCACCTTACGAATTGCTAGTAATACTCCCGGCATATAGCAAGCTCGATCGCTGGTGTCATGACGTAAAGTATAAATTTGACCAGGAGCACCAAAAATTACTTCTTGATGAGCAATGAGTCCTGGTAAGCGTACACTATGAATTCTAATGCCTTCCTCGGCTTGACTTCCCCTTGCACCAGTTAGCTTTTCCGTTTCTTCAACAATTGCAGGATTAAAAGTTTTACCCATTTCCCCTAACTTTTGGGCTGTTTGAATTGCTGTACCACTGGGAGCATCTGCTTTCTGATTATGATGCAATTCAATGATTTCTACATGGTCAAAATACTGGGAAGCAGCAACAGCAGCTTGTTGCAGTAAAACCATGCCAATGGAAAAATTAGGAATAATCAGACATCCAGTACTGGCTTTTTCCGCAAAATCTGCTAATTCTTGAATTTGTGTTGTGCTTAAGCCAGTTGTACCAATAACAGGACGAATACCATAGGCGATCGCACTACGAACATTATCATAAACCGAATCAGGATGGGTAAAGTCTACCATTACCCCTGGCTCCTTTTCTTGGCATGCAAAAGCCAGCATCGATTCCATTTGATTGGTAACAGGTACTTCTAAAGGTTCGCTCAAGCCCGCGAGTTCTCCGATATCTTTATCTTGATGTTCGGGGTTTCTGTCAATCGCACCAACTAACTTCATATCTTCAGCCTGTGCTACAGCTTTAACCACCTCAAGACCCATTTTGCCTGCAGCACCAATCACAACAACAGGAATCGGAGTTTTACTTGTCATAATTATTAGTCAACTTTTTCGCTCACCATTAGGCATTTTAGACCTATTGACAAATATATATAGCAGAATTATTCAGAAGACAGGAGTCGGAAGTCAGAAGTCAGAAGTCAGAAGCAGTAACTCATTCCTCATTACTCATTACTCATTACTCATTCCTCATTCCTCATTCCTCATTCCTCATTCCCTATTTGCTTTTCTAAAAATAAGAAAAAAGCCAGAGAACAACTTTTCCGGCTTTGATGTAAATATATTTAAATTACAAAATCTTCAGGTTATAAAAAATTTATATATTTCCAAGATTATGTAAACCTAAAATCACTCCTACTCCTAAAAGGTGACCAAAGGACGTAGTTGCTAATAGTCCGGGTACGCCAAAACCCCCAAAGAAGTTCGATGATGGCAATTCTGGACCTGTTTTGGGGTATGTGACTTTAAATTTAGCAAAAGCGATCGCGATGATGTTGCAGATAATCATGATCGCGCCAACTGTTGGACTCCACTGCAAGGGGGCGGTAGCTGCTGCAAGTAAGTTCGATGTCAACAACTGCTTTTCTCCTGTGATTTAGTAGCGATTCAAAATACTCCTGTGACTATTATCAAAAAATTTCACTCTGCAATGAAATATCGCACAAATAGTTAATATTTCTTGGTAATGCTTAATATCATTAAACCTGAATTGGATTTTCGGTGCGATCGGGGGTTTTATGTGAGTTACTTTCACTTTCAAGGTGGGGTATATCCCCTCAATCCCCCTTGGGAAACTCAATTTTGTTTACAAAATGGGTTAGATCCCCCTAAATCCCCCTTGGAAAGGGGGACTTTGAGATTTTCCTAAATCTACGTTCAGAAAAAGAGACTTGGGAATTCTTATAAATTTTCAATAAATTCGTGAATTTGCTTGCAAACCGCATCAAAATCATTCATGACGTCATCATTGGTAAATCTAATTATACGCAATCCATAACCTTGTAATATCTTGGTTCTCTCTTCGTCGTAAACTTTTCCCTGTTCTGTAAAGTGAGAATCACCATCAACCTCGATCGCCAGTTTCAAAGCAGCACAATAAAAATCAACAATAAAATTGTCGATTGCTCTTTGCCTTAAAACCCGAAATTCAAACTTTATCAAATATTCTTGCCATAATTTTTCTTCTGCTGGTGTAGGATGTTTACGCATGTATTTTGCCCTTACTAGCAGTTTGGGATTATAAGGTAAGAAAAAATTCGATTTTTTCAGCTTTGGTTGAAAGTCATTTGACATGGAATACCCCATGACATTTGATATATCAAACAAAAAGTATTATTTTTAGCATTCCCATTTTTAGGGCTAACCTCTGAGAGAGATTTAATTGAAATTGGTCAGATTAAAATTTTTGGCGATCGAGTAATTTTAAAGTCCCCCTTTCCAAGGGGATTTAGGGGGATCTGATTCTTTTGGGTTACTGAGCAATCTTAAAGTCCCCCTTTCCAAGGGGGATTTAGGGGGATCTGATTCTTTTGGGTTACTGAGTAATCTTAAAGTTCCCCTTCCCAAGGGGGATTTAGGGGGATCTAAATTCCTTTCGGTTATTGAGTAGTCTTAATTTACGGCTAATGTGAATTAAATTCAGCCTTGCAATGTCAAGGCTTTCAAGAACCGGCTTAAATCACGTTTGTGATTATTCCTACGAATTTAGGTTATTTCAGCTTCTAATTCACATAAGGCGTAATTTATAAACGGGGAACTTTGAGCGATAGACATTTAGCTTAAAAACTTTAATCCTAATAACAACGCCGTAACAGTCCCCATCACGGAAATCTCCCCAGAATTAATTTTCTCTAAAACTGAATCCACCGGGATCAACAACACTTCAATTTCTTCAGTTGGATCTAAATTTTGCTTACCTGTTGCGGTCGCATTTTCTGCAAAAAATAAATGTGTTTGATTTGTATCCTTACTTGGTCGGTCGTAGAGTGTTGCAATTTTTTGCAAATAGTTGACAGAGTAACCTGTTTCCTCCTGCATTTCTCTCATTGCGGCAATTTCTGGAGCTTCTTGCGTGGGGTCGAAACCTCCCGCAGGTAATTCAATAAAAAATTCACCCATTGCATGACGATATTGTCTGACAAATACTACTTCTCGCTTCGGAGTCATAGCTAAAACTAAAGCCACATCCGGCTTAACGTGCACAAAAAAATCATCAATTACTTTCCCATTTGGTAACTGGATTTCATCCCGCCTTACCTGACAATAGGGATGATCCAAAACCATATTAGATTCTAATAATTGCCATTTTTTGAGATTTGTCATTTTTTAGATTCTTGATTTGCCAGCGATTGACTATAGCCTGTCAAATATTATTATTCATCGATAATTAAATTTGATTGGAATTATCTAAATTTTGTACCCAAATTTTGCCCAGGGTCATCCTTTACCGTTTCCTTTTATGCCTTATCCTCAAACTTAAGATTAAATTTGCTCCTACTTAAATAAATGAAAATACAGGTTGAAATTTTTACAGTCAATAAGCGTTTCCCTTTAACTATTAGTCGGGGAACTACTGCTAAAACTAACAATGTTTTGGTCAAAATATCCCAAGATGGGATTGAGGGTTGGGGAGAATCTTCGCCTGTAAAAGTAGGAGATAGACGTCAGTCAACCGAAGTTATTTACGAATCATTACAACAAATTAAACCCCAACTAGAAAAATTTCATCCTTTACAACGACAGGAAATCGAACAAGTTCTCATCACCACCAATTTACCCTCATCAGCACGGGCAGCATTTGATGTAGCATTATATGATTGGTTAGGGAAAAAAGTTGAACTACCTATGTGGAAAATATGGGGGTTAGACTGTAAAAAAATTGTCCCTACCTCTGTCACAATTGGTATAAACTCTCCCGAAGGGGCAAAATCAAGAACCCGCGATTGGTTGGAATTTACTAACATCAAAGTTTTAAAAGTTAAGTTAGGTAATCCGGAGGGTGTTGAAGCCGACCGAAAAATGCTAACAGCAGTTAAGGACGAAGCACCAAATTTAGATTTGTATGTCGATGCTAACGGAGGTTGGAATTTGACAAATGCCTGTGAAATGTGTAGTTGGCTTGCAAATTTGGGTGTTAAGTACGTGGAACAGCCTTTAGCACAAGGGGAAGAACATAAGTTAGCCGAACTGCGAAAACATTCACCTCTACCAATATTTGTCGATGAGAGTTGTTTTAACAGTCGAGATATTCCTAAATTGGCAAACTTGGTGGATGGGATCAATATTAAATTGATGAAATCTGGAGGACTAACTGAGGCGATGCGGATGGTACATACCGCACGTGCTTATGGTTTACAAGTGATGTTTGGTTGCTATTCTGATAGCACTTTGGCTAATACAGCAGCCGCACAGCTCGCACCATTGGCTGATTATCTCGACTTAGATAGTCACCTTAATTTAATTGACGATCCCTTTGAGGGAGCATCAATCCAAGAAGGCAGAATTTTACCAAATAACTTACCAGGCTTGGGGGTACAATACAGTGCGTCTAGCTCTTAATCAACGGGTAGTAGTTTTGTTGCATGGGGGTATTTGTGGTGATGGCGGAAAAACTGGTCTATCACTCTTGCGATACAGTGAAGCCCCAATTATTGCAGCGATCGACCGCGATTGTGCGGGAAAATCTTTGACAGAATTAACTGGAATTAAGCGCGATGTCCCAATAGTTTCATCTCTTAAGGATGCTTTACAATATAAACCTCAGGTTTTAGCCATTGGTATTGCTCCTAAAGGTGGAGCTTTACCGGATGATTATTGGCACGAAATTAAGGAAGCTTTGGCTGCAGGAATGTCTCTAGTTAATGGTTTGCATACCCCATTGGCGACAATACCGGACTTGAAAAAACAATTGAAGCCGGGACAATTGATTTGGGATGTACGAAAAGAACCACAAAATTTAAATATTGCTAGTGGTGCAGCTCGCAATCTTTCTTGTAAAAGAGTACTAACTATTGGTACAGATATGAATGCTGGCAAAATGTCAACTTCTTTGGAGTTACATTGGGCTTCGCGAATGCGAGGAATGCGTTCTAAATTTTTGGCGACTGGTCAAACTGGTTTAATGCTCGAAGGTGACGGAGTTGCATTGGATGCGGTCAGGGTTGACTTTGCTGCTGGTGCTGTAGAACAGATAGTACTACGCTTCGGTAGTAACTATGATATTTTGCACATTGAAGGACAAGGTTCTTTGCTACATCCAGGTTCTACAGCAACTTTACCTTTAATCCGAGGTTCACAAGCAACTCACATGATTTTGGTACATCGGGTTGGACAAACTCATGTAATTGATAATTTCCCAATTCCACCTTTACCGGAAGTAATTAAATTGTATGAGACAGTGGCTAGTGCTGCTGGAGCATTTAAAAAAGTCGCAGTCGTTGGAATTGCTCTTAATACTTCTCATTTAGAAGAATCAACTGCAAAATCTACCATCGCACAAGTAGAACAAGAAACAGGAAGACCTTGTACAGATCCCATTCGTTTTGGTGCGGGTAAATTACTAGATGCGGTGATGCGTAATTAGGGATTGGTGACTGGGTAATAGTAAAAACAAATATCTTATTGCTATTCCCAATTTCTTACCCCAGTTTTGTAAGGAGCTAGCAATGCATGAAAGCGTAAGGTAGCGATAGGATAGTCTACCGTAAGTGTTGTTTGCACTCCAAATGCCAAAAACCAAACTTGTCTACACAAAAATTATCAAATTCGGTCTACCCCGATAAATCTCCTAGTCAAAATAAAGCAATCAGAATTTTGTATTTTTTCGCCCGCGTTCAAGGTTATTAAACTACAAGATGCTTATATGAATGGAGTCTGGACTACTAAAATTTGTGCGCAATAGAATATTTATTTTTTTTAGTTTCTAGTTGTTTATGCTGAAAATAAACATTAACTCATAGAACAATTTGTTACTTGTAAAGTAAAGAATTATTCATCTTCCAAACCCGAAAATCTATTTAAGCGAAGGGCAACATTCTTCAATATTATACCGTAGACAATGACTCTATTGTTACAAGATACTTGCCATCAAAGTTAAGGTTAGATAATCAATTTATCCTTATTTAAGATGACTTATGAAGCATTTTATCTAGTTTTTAGTTTAAACTTGAAAGTAACAAAAATCAACCAATGGGGCAGAAAATTCAATCGATTGCGATTTACTAGTGATTGAAAAAGTAACAAAGATTACTCCATTAAAACAATCAAAAGTAGTAATTGTTCTAAGGAAGATGAAGCCTTACACTTTTTGCGTCCAAAAAGTGTAGAATTAACAGGAGTCTCCAGTACATAAGGCTTTCATAGACATACCCAATCAAAGACAACTTCAAAGTTAATAAGACATAATATGTCATTGAAACTTTAAGAAATTGTCAGGGGAGAACTTCAATGGGGGACTTTTATATGAAAATTAAGGGCATTCTATTTGCTGACAGGTTAACCTGATGCACATTGGCACAGTTCTCCGGAATCGCTACAAAATCCTCAAACTGTTGGGAAGCGGCGGATTTGGTGATACTTATCTGGCGGTAGATATTGATTTACCTGGTAGCCCAAAGTGCGTTGTTAAACACCTTAAGGCTCAAAAATCCAATCCCACAGTTTTACAAATTGCCAAAAGACTGTTTGATCAAGAAGCTAAGGTTTTATACCGTCTAAGCAAAGGTCACAGTCAAATACCCCAATTATTTGGTCACTTTGAAGAAAATAATGAGTTCTATTTAGTACAGGAATATATAGATGGACATGACTTAACCAAAGAAATCAAATCGCGCAAGCAGATGGGTGAAGCTGCAGTGGCTAAGTTGCTGCAGGAAATTCTCGAGGTGTTAACATTTGTCCACGAACAAAATGTGATTCACCGGGATATCAAGCTGCGGAATATTATGCGTCGTCGTAACGATGGCAAAATAGTGCTGATCGATTTTGGTGCGGTAAAAGAAATTAAAGGGTTAGCAACAACTTATGACGGAGAAGTCAATTCCACATTGGTAATTGGTACTCCCGGCTATATGCCGAGCGAACAAGCAAATGGTAAGCCCAGGCTGTGTAGTGATGTGTATGCAGTGGGGATGATTGGCATTCAAGCATTAACTGGGAAACCACCACGTGGTTTGCCCCTAGATCCCAGCAGTGGGGAAGTTATGTGGCTGCAAGAAGTGAATGTCAGTCATAAGATGGCTCAGGTTTTGACAAATATGGTGCGCTGTAATTTCAGCCAAAGGTATCAAACTGCCGGGGAAGCTTTGCAAGCACTACTTTCGCCAATGCCGGCACCACCACAACACCTACTAGCGAATACAGAAAGGGAAGTTCGACGGCAAATGCCGTTGGAAAATTTGTCTTACCCACAGGTGGTTAAAGTTGTTGGTCTTTTAGGTTTATTAGGAGCAGGCTTGGGATTGACATTTTTTGGTGCAAGCCTTCTTCCTAAGAATAATGCAAGCAGTAATGGCACTAACAAGGTGGAGAAAACTGATAGTAAGCCAAAAACTTCACCATCTGCTTCCCCTGTTCAAAGTAGTAACCCTAAACCACAACCTTCTCCAGAAGGAATTGAGAAAAAAGTAGAAGTAAATCCTTTTAATTCATCAAATCCTCTTAGTTTTCCACCTTTAACGAACCCCAACGAACAGATTAGGGTTTCACCTGCACAACCACCAATTAACCCAAGTGATTACGAAAAACGGTTCGATCTACCTACTAGTAACCCCTCCCAATCCGTAAGTCCAGGAAGACCATTTTCTGTTGGTGGCGATCCCAGACAATCAACCGATACGAACGAGGGTAAAGAAGGGCAAGATTCAACAAATATCGAATCGCCATTGAAGCCTTCAACACCGGCTAATAGTCCTTTGTTTAATGGATTTGATATCGATTCTGAGAATGCTTCACCTTCCGTAAGTCCACCAACTAAAACTCAGAAAAGTAGCACTGAAACGCCGAAAGCATCTCCTGAGAATAAGGCTAAAGATGATGGTGATAAGCCTCCCGAGTCCCCTCAAACACCGGCGATTGAGGAGGAAACTAAGCCCAAAAGTGAGTCTAAAAATGAGTCTAAAAATGATTCTTCAGCAACCTCTGAAAATAATAAGGGCTTACCAGATTCTTCTGCTACACCATCAGTTGAAAGTAAAAATAAACCATTACCAGGTTCTGCGACACTGCCAAATTTGGAAGGGAATGCAAATCAATTATCTACTCCTCTATTGCCACCAGCCCTAGAAGGAAAGGTAGATGTTTATAAGATTTATACTCAACCAGTGATTGTGCCTACCGATCCGTCAAACGGAAGTAAGGTTATTATTCAAAAGCCAGAACCATCGCCATCAAAACCACCATCTTCTTCTGCATCCACACCTGAAGATCTAGACGATTTGTCCTTGAAAAACTTTTCCAGTTGGATTGAGAAATAAATTTACTTTAGTGAATTTATGTTTTAGTGAATTGATGATTAAGTGAATTAAATTCAAGGAAAAGTGTTCTAAGTAGTTAAAACCTTTAGAGAAAAATCTCTAGGAGAAAATCTTCAGATTTAGTCTAATGCTAAAGTCAGTCTAATTTTTATTAATTTTTTGTGATTCAGGTTATAAGTGACCTGTCTAATTAGAGTGTTTCCTCATACATTGGATACAATGCTTGTTACATAGGTGAATTCCACCATGAAACTTAGATGGAAATCTCTAATTTTAGCTGTTAATTGGGTTTCAATTTCTTTTTTAACCTTTGTTGCTGTTATTTTATCTCAACCGAGTTTACCCTCAGTAGCGCAAGAACCTGCGGTTATTATTGACACTAGTAAAACTCAAATTGATGACACTGTAACAGAGAAAAAAGATGAGGAATCAAATCCCAAGGTGGGAACACCCCAAAAATCAGACTCATCCACAAATAACAATCAAGAGACTGATGAAGATAAGGGTAAAAATCGAGAAGATTTAGAAGAAATAAAACTCAGTCCTTCCGAACTTGCGCGTCAAAACAAATTGATCGAAGCCGATCGACTTTATCTCACTGGAAATATTTCAGCAGCAGAAAAATTGTATCGGGAAGCTAAAGAACCTTTTACCGATACGGAAAATCTTGAAGAACGTAAAGCAGCAATTGTCGATCCGACCCAACTTTCTCCAGGAGGTAAAGTATATTGGCGCGAAGCACAAGCTGGAATCGCCAGTCAACTACAGACTAAAACATTAGTTTCCCTAAATTTGTTGGTTGAAAAAAATCCGGAATTTATTCCCGGTCATATAAAATATGCTGAATCTTTAAAAAAATATGGCAAAGAGAAGAAAGCATTAGAGGTTTTAGAACGAGCTAACTCTTTGTACCCCGATGAAGTAGATCTAGTAAAATACAGAGTTCAAGCCTTAGCAGAATCAAAAAAATGGATGGAAGCTTCCCTCGCTGCGCGTCAATTTGCGATCCTCAATCCCCAAGCTCCCCAAGCTCCAGAATTAAAAGAACTTGCTGATAAAAATCTCAAACGCTTCAAATCCCATATCAGAAGAGAAGTTCGGGGAAATGCGATCGCTAATGTAATTACTGGTGCATTGGGTTACGCTGTCACAGGTAGTCTTTTTGGTCCATTTTCAGCTTTAGATTCTACTTTGCTATTACTTAAGGGTGAAAAATCTATTGGTGAGTCAGTAGCGAAGCGAGCTAAAAAACGCTTAGATCTAGTTGAAGATAAAGAAATTGTAGATTATGTTAACGAAATTGGGCAAAAACTTGTTAAAGTAGCTGGACGCGATGAATTTAAATATGAGTTTTTTGTAATTCCCGAAAAAAGTCTTAACGCTTTTGCTTTGCCTGGTGGTAAAGTATTTATTCACGCAGGAGCAATTGCTAAAACTAATTCTGAAGCAGAATTAGCCGGTTTAATCGGTCACGAGTTATCTCATGTAGTTCTTTCCCATGGATTTCAGCTAGTAACTCAGGGTAATTTAGTTTCTAATGTCACTCAGTATTTGCCTTTAGGGGGTACATTCGGTCAAATACTTACTTTCAATTACAGCCGCAAAATGGAAAAGCAAGCTGATAGACTGGGTACCCGTTTAATAGTTGCTTCCGGATATGCTGCTGATGGTTTGCGGAACTTAATGTCAACTCTGGAAAAAGAACAAAAAAATACTCCTCCTGCTTGGTTATCTTCTCACCCTGCGGGTAACAAACGCGTCCGCTATCTTGAAGAACTAATTTCTGAAAGTGGTTATAACCGCTATGCTTATGAAGGAGTAGCACGTCACCAAGAAATTAAAGCAAAAGCCAAACAAACAATTAAAGATTTTGAAGATAAGAAAAAAGATAAAAAAAAGCGCCGAAGAGAAAACAAAAAGAAACGTAAATTAGTTGATCAGGATTGAATCAAAATATCAAAATTTTTCGTCACAACGGCTATAACCTTGCCTGATGATTTTTGTAGGAGGATGATTTATGTTACTAAAGAACTGGCAATTTTTATTATTTGGTAGTTTGGGATTATCAATATTTTTCGGTAATTCAGTAGTCTTAGCTCAATCAAATAGATCATCCGATAGTGTTGTAGTACCTACCGGTTCAACAAATACCAGGTCGAGAACATCATCCTCAAGTAATTCTTCAAGACAAATCAACCGAAATGTAAATATAGATAATTCAGTTAACGGACGTTCGACTTCAACTAGAACAAAAACCCGAACTAGAAGAAATTCGTCGTCACCGATTACTACTGCAACTCGTTTTAGCTGTGCAAGTTATGGTGGTGAGTATACGGTGATGTACCAACCTGAGACTCAAGCGGGACAGTACTTCCCTTGGGCTAAACCCAGAAAAATGGGTGGTGGTTGGGATCCAATTAAACGTTGTAACAAGATTGCTGAACGTTTAGAGCGCTATCGTCCGGATGGTTTAACAGAACTGAGAACATCTTCACTCAATGGGTATAACATCCTTTGCGTAACCAGTGAAGCAGATCCATCTTGTAGGATTGTACTGACAGTTCCTCAAGATAAGGATCCCTATGAGGTTCGTAACAACGTATTCGAAAATCTAATTGCTGCTGATAGTGGAAGAGAAACTGTAGGAGTAAGTACTTACTCTGCAGATAATGGAGATTTTGAGAACATTATCAACATGGGACGTTCTCTGCTTGGAAGCAGTAAGAAACCCAATTCAGCATCTCAAAAGAGAATTAATTTGAAACCTTTTTTAGATCCGAAAGATGGTGGAAGCGGAAGTCAATTGAAGAAAGGGGTTAACTTGGGTGAAAGCAAAAATCAATCTGGTTTGGAATTAAACACTGATCGCTTGCGTTAATCAGATAGTTTAGTTTTTATCTAACTTGCGCCATTTTCAATTAGTTCAACAATCTACCTGGGAATTTTTTTTCGAGGTAAACTGTTCGATTGAATGTAGTTTGGTGCAAGTTATACTGCTATGCACAAGTCAAAAGTCAAAATTATCCTTATTACCTATAGGGATCATATTTGATTTTTGTTGGCGTAAGCTTGCGCTTTGCTAATAATAATCAAACCGGAGTCCTATAGTGATCTATTATTTTTCTTCAAGTTAAAATAATTAAATAGATTGATAGAGTAATGATAAGTTGTTTACATGTTTTTGGATATTTAGTTTTTGTTACTTAACTCAACAAAATGTTAAATTAATTTAGCTGAGTATTTAACAAAATATGTTTGGTAGACCCCAACGAATCGAGCCAGGACCAGGTCAAGAATCAGTGTGGGATTATCCCCGTCCACCCCGTTTAGAAGATACGGATAAACACATTCGAATTATTTTTAATAATGTAACGATCGCGGATACCCGTCGAGCCAAAAGATTTTTGGAAACTAGTCATCCACCAACTTATTACATCCCCCCTGAAGATGTAAAAATGGAGTATTTGACTAGAACATCAAACTCCAGTTTTTGTGAATGGAAAGGACGTGCGGCTTATTATTCAATTCGCGTTGGTGACAAAGAAGCTCAGAATGTAGCTTGGTTTTATCCCGATCCAACACCTGATTTTGCATCCATCAAAGATTATCCATGTTTCTACGCTCAATTTATGGATGCTTGCTACGTTGATGATGAGTTAGTACAAGCACAAATGGGTAATTTTTATGGGGGTTGGGTAACCAAGGATATCGTTGGACCTTTTAAAGGTGGTGCTGGTACTTGGGGTTGGTAAATCTTTATTTAGTACAAAAAAAATTTAAGCATTAGGAATTATTTTCATTCCCTATGCTTTACGGTGAACCTTAACTTTTCTGTTAGGGTCTTGTTTTTTCACCCATTTAATAAATTTTTGCATCTGAGCTTCATTGATTAATTTTTCTTTGGAGTTAAGTTCCCGTGCTAAGCGCCTATTGTCAAATAAAGTATGAATTTGTCGATGACAAGCAGAACAAATATTAATTTTGGGAACGTGATGACCTTTTTTCTGTCTGGGAATGAGATGATTAATTGTTAGTTTCTCTACATCTCGTTCGCATAGCTCACAAGTCATATAGTTTACCTGCTTTTATTCGCTTATTTATTTTTTATATACCTATAAATTACTTTATCGTTTGAGGTTCAAAAATTAAGTAAGTACCACCCAAAGCTTCTACAATTGTACGGGTATTAGTAGTCATCATTCTTTGGTAACTGTCTACATCACCACCGGATTTTTCTAGAGTGTTAGTAAATAAGGGTCTTTGTGATACTTCAATCTTCGCAGCTTTCGCTACAGATTTAGTTAATTTTAAATCCGTGTTTGTGTCGGAAAAAATTACTTGAGCTTTATCTTTTCTAATATTTTCAGCAAATTTTTCTATCCGTTTTTGTGAAATATTTTGATTGTTATCAATACTAATCAAATGTCTTTTAAAAGGAAAGTTATAAGCTCTAACATAATAACTCATTGCATCGTGAGTTGTCACAAACTTACGTTTTCTGTTGGGAATACTAGCTACTCTAGATTTAATCCACCTATCGATTTGTTTTAATTCACTATTAATTTTTTTGGTATTTTTTGCATAAACTGATGCATTTTCAGGACTTAATTTGGCTAGATTCTCATTAATGACTTTTGCCATTTCAATCCCATTTTCGGCATCATGCCAAACATGAGGATCGGCTACATTTTTGCCATTTAATTTTAATTTTCTCGGATTGGGTACTGCAACTTCTGCTACAGAAATTTTTGGTACAGAATTATTACTGTTTTCAATTAGTTCTATTAATTTAGACTCTAAATCATAACCATTAAAAAGAATCAATTGGGCTTGTTCTATGGCTTCACTGTCTTCTGATTTGGGTTTATAAAAATGAGGATTAACTTTTGGAGGAATCAAGCATTTAATTCGGATAGTATCTGCAGCAATTTGTTTGGTTAGATCGCAAATAATATTTGTAGTTGCTAATACTTTGGGTAAATTTTTATTTGCTTTGCTCGAATCAACAGTCGTTGCAGAAGGTTTGGAAGTCTCTTTTACTTGGTTTCGATTGTTACATCCGAATAATCCGACAGACAGGGCGATCAAAGTTATGCCGAAAGTTATATGTGCTAAGCTTCTTCTTGACATGGACAGTTAATAAATAGTAGCTGTTATGGATACAGCAAAATTTAGGGAATCAGAATTTAGAAATCAGAATATACCACACTTTGATGAGAGAGCAGGAATCAGAATTTTGAATTCAGGATCGTAAAGTTCCTATTACCTATTACTCATTAGGAAACTCCACAAATATAATATGTGTTTAAGCGGCGACAAGTAATATCGAAGTTAATACTTATGGATGATGTCAATATTATTTATGCAAAAACTGGAAAATATAGTTTTGTATAGAAATTAATAAGTTTCCTATGGAAAGCATAGGAAACCTAAATAAATTAGTTCAAAATTGATTTCTCTAAACCAAAAATCAGTGGTTTATCAATTAGATTTAACTTTTGAATTTCGTCATCGAATAATAAATTTTATGGTTAAAAATTTCTAGGGGATGGTAGCTTACCTTGCAATTCTAATCCAGATTTAACACAAGCACTACAACCACAACCAAGATGTTCTCTGAGCGGATCGGATTGTTCTGAGATCCTAGGTGCTGTTAATGCAAGGGTTTGTTGTTTTTGCAACTTGGGAACTACATGTGCGGTTGTCGGTGTGGTTTTAACTACAGATGCTTCCGCAGGATGAACAAACAACAAGGTTAACGCAACGGAAAAAGGAGATATGAGGAAAATTAGTTTAGCTAATTTCATGGTTAGTTTTTAACAAGGGGCTTGTTGATACAGCATAGCTAATTTTTGTAGATTTAGTCACGCCTAAGTTGGAGAAAGAAAGATAATACAGAGGAAGGACTAAAACAAGAAGAAATGACGTAGTTTATTTATTATTTTGTTCCTGTATTACAAATAAGCTGTTTGAGGTGCTGCTGTATCTTCAAACATATTGTATGAGCGAGGAGTTCATATTTGAGTAAATCAAAAAGCTAAGCTCCCTGGGAATCATTATTTTAAACCTACATTTTATGTTAAATTTAAAAGATTTTAGCTAAGTTTTCTAGCTAAACTTTCTATTCTACTAATTTGTTTTTGTTGTTTCACATTTAACAAATAGTGAATGTAATTCTCTAATTCTTCTTTTTGCTTTTCAGATTCATAAAGACGTTCGCGTAACTCTTGATTTTCTACTTTATATGTGACTATAAGTCTTTTAGATTGACGCAAGAAGAATTTCCAAAAAGAAAACATATTAGACGTTTGACCGAAAATGTAAGATGGTCTGTCCATAACTTTCAAATCACTACAGTTATCCTTTGATAAGGTCATACTGTGCCGAGACTTGGTTCTTTTGAGGCGTTCTAATTTTAAGTAGGTAACACTATTAGGATGCATTCAGGTTGTCTTATTTTTTATAATATAAATATTGAGAATATTCTAGCTAGCTTTTGATTTATCCTAAATCAAGATTTTTACGGATATTTTGATACTAATATTTACCAGTAGTTCACTTTTTATTGAGTTCTTCCTTTTTTCCAGACACGTAATTCTCCCGTTTCCGTACCTGCAGCAATGTGGGTTGCTTTGGGGTGCCAAGAGATACATGAGAAACCACTGGAAACACCTGTAAGTAATTGGGATACTTGTTGAGCTTCTTCCCATAAACATAACCAACCGTCCGCACCCGCAGAAGCGAGGAGAAAACTTTGGGGTGCAAAACTAACGGTACGAACTATATCTATATGATTGGTTAAGACTCTAGATTCCCAACCAACGGACTCATCTGCTGATTTTTCCCAGACAATAATTCCATCCATGCTGACAGTTGCTAATATCGGTGCACCTGTTTCGGTTGTAGCTTCTGACCATGTCAATTCACGAACTTTTCCTGGGAAACCGCGCATTACCCAAGGATCTGGATCTTGACGAGATAGTAATAATTTTGCTTCTACTACCGTCAAGGTATTACCCATATTGCAAGAAGCAATATATTTACCATCTGGAGACCACTCCATAGCAATTGTGGCAGATGGAATATCAAAAATATATGGTTCTTCTTTCGGGTTTTGATAATCCCAAACTTTGATTCCCCGATGACCGGAAGCTGCAATATATTTACCGTCACATGACCAGTCAATACCTAATACTGAAGAGTTTGAAAAATTCAATTTTGCTAAAACTTGTCCTGTTTCGGGGTTCCATACCTGTAAATCTCGTCCCAATCCAAAAGCCAAATGGTTATTAACTGGACTCCAGGATAAGCGATCGATCCATAAGGGAGCATTTTCTAAAGTTGCGATTAGTTGATTATCTCGCCAAACTTTAACTCTTCCATCCTGTCCTCCAACCGCCAAAAATTGTCCATCATGGGAAAATGCGAGACAATCTACGGATTCTCCACTTCCAATCTGTAAGTATTCAATTTGTAAGTGTTCCAGTTCTCGATCGCGCCATAATAAAACTTCGCCGTTGGAAGTAGTAACAGCTAAAGTTTCACCATCCGGAGACCAAGCCATGTCAGTAATATAATCCGATAGAGTATCAGAAAAATGCAGTTGAAATTCTTGTGACTTTAGGGTGGAAAGGTTCATTTGATTGGCGATTGGGATTAGGGATTTGGAATTGGGAATTTACTTAGGAATGAGAATTTAATAACCTGTAATTCTGAAATTTGGAATGGTGCGTTACGCGATGCTAACAGCACCCTACTTTTTTACTTTATTTAATCCACATTCCTTATTACTTGTTACTTATTACTCATTACTTATTACTCCAGGACTTACGCAACGTTAGCATAGCGTGTCCGTAGGACATAGATTTGTCATTGCGACCGAAACGTAGTGCAGGGTTAGCGTAGCGTCTCCGTTTAGGAGATAGCAATCCCAGAGTTTTTGCGTTAGCGCAGCGTGTCCGCAGGACATATACGTCGCGATCGCTCGTAATGACGCAATTACGTTAATTTTGCGTAAGTCCTGTACTCATTACTCATTACTCATTACTTATTACTCATTACTCATTACCCAATCCCTAAACCACACAAGCTTTGAAATTTTCTTGAAGGTTCGCTTCGTCCAAATTACGTCCAATGAAAACTAGTTCGCTTTGGCGCTTTTCTCCTTCTTTCCACTGACGGTCTGGTTTCCCGTCAAATATCATATGTACTCCTTGGAATACAAAGCGGTTATCTTCCCCAGCAATATTTAAAATCCCTTTCATGCGGAAGATATCTGGACCTTTGGTTTGTAATAAAGTCCCTAACCACTCATTTAATTTATCACCGTCCAATTCCCCTTCTTCGACTAAAGCTAAGGAATAAACGCTTTCATCATGTTCGTGAGCGTCTTCTCCCAAAAATTCTGGATCGATTTCTAAAGCCCGATCCAAATCAAAAGCTTTAACCCCTAATAGCGCATCCATTTCTACCTCAGCATTACGGGTACGGTGGATTTTCGCCATCGCATTCATGGTTCGGATTCGCTGTTCTAATTCTTCTAACTGCTCTGAAGTGACTAAATCGGTTTTGTTGAGCAAAATCACATCTGCAAAGGCGATTTGTTCTTGGGCTTCATCTGCATCCCAATGTTGCCAAATATGCTTAGTGTCCACTACGGTAACAACTGCGTCAAGTTCCAGTGTTTCCTTCATATCTTCGTCAACAAAGAAGGTTTGAATTACTGGTGCAGGGTCTGCTAATCCGGTAGTTTCAATCACCAAATGATCGAATTTATCGCGACGCTTCATTAAGTTACCGATGATACGAATTAAGTCCCCCCTGACTGTACAGCAAATACAGCCATTATTCATTTCAAATATTTCTTCATCGGCATCTATAACTAGTTTATTATCAATACCAACTTCACCAAACTCATTCACTATTACTGCAACTTTTTTACCGTGCTCATAGGTGAGAATGTGATTGAGAAGTGTTGTTTTACCTGCACCTAAATAACCAGTTAGCACGGTTACGGGTACTGTATTCATAGTTTCTAAAGTCATAGTTATTTTAATTAGGGTTTGGGGATTGGGAATTGGTGACTGGCGATTGGGAATTATAGCAATCATATCTGAGTTGTGGACAGTAAATCCTGTAGAGACGCGCCATGGCGCGTCTCTACAATATTTTGTTCATAAATGATTTAGGATTGCTATACAATAGAAAAATTATCTTATTCCCTATTTGCGATATCGCACATTTCAAAAAATAATCTTGAAAGTTTATAATAGCGCTTCTATAAAAAATGAAATCTACCAAAAGTTATTGATCAAAAGTTAATTTTCGGGAGACGTAGCGTGCTACGTCTCTACAAATCCTGACTCAAAAAAGGTGAAATCGCTTCAAATACTTCTCTTGGGTATTCTTCATGCATTCCTAAAGTACCTGCAAGTTTAGTGGAGTCTACTCCTGGTAATGCTGCTAAAGCATCCATTTCAGCCCGAGATGATGGTGGAGAAGATTCACCAATGATTACCATCAAAGGTATTGATACACTTTTCGCTAGATTAAGAAAATCATCTCGGTTTTTGACTGCATCAAGATTACCAGTTACAAAAGCAGCAGGAGCAAATCTACCTCCAGGTTGTTGAGTGTTACGCCATTTATACTCAATAAAATCCGATGTCAGTTTAGTAGTATCAGTATAAACATGACGGCGGTACATAAAACTTAAAAATCCAGGTGCGGTATTAAGTTTATACAGGAATTGACCAAGGATTGGCGATCGCACCAAATTTTTCACATTCCCTGCAACAGACTGACCTACACCCATGGTAGGTAAGGGACCGCGCCAAGTTGGAGCAACTAAAACGATCCGGGAAAAAGCATTAGATTTTTCTTTCTGGAGTTGTAATACATAAGCAGCACTGTGACCCGCAGCAACAACTGCTACGGGAGTATTAAATACAGAACTGACAAAATCTTGTAAAAATTTTTGATATAAAGCGGGTTTGTAATCAACCGATGGGCGCTCGGAATCTCCAAAACCAGGGAAATCAACGGCTACTGTTTGAAAATGGGGAGATAATAACTTTGCGATCTCCGCCATTTCCGAACGCATGGAAACTGTACTAAAAGCGGGAAGTAACAATATAGGGGAACCTTCACCCAAGCATTCATAAACGACCCGGATTTGTTGTTGTTCGTAGTTCCAGAGAAATTCTTTGACTGCACCACCAATTTTGGTTGGGGTTGATGCGAGGTTGGTCATGGTAGGGAATTAGCGATTAGGGATTGGGAAGGTTGATTTGTAAGGATGTGACGAAATAAGGGTTGATTTGTAGAGACGCGACAGAGCCTGCGGCGTCGGCGTTAGCCTCTGTCGCGTCTTTACAGGGTCTTCACCATCAACCAACTCGTCCTAGTTAATAAAACATACTTTTGATAAATGCTACTTTTTAGAATCAATTATTATCTATTGCTTGAGATTCTAAAGCTTTTTTCTGCATGGTTTTGAAAATATTATAAAAACCATTAGCGCGAGAAGGAGTCAAGCTCGCATTTAAACCTGTTTCTTTAATAAAATCGGGCGCTAATTGAACAATTTCATTTGCTGTGGATCCATTTAATCCCTCAATTAATAATCCAAGCAAACCCTTAGTTAATTGGGAATCGGAGTCGCCCTGATAAAATACCTTACCTTCATCTGAACTCGCCGTTACATACACCTGAGAAACACAACCAGGAACCTTATTTTCTGCAACTTTATCAGATTGGGGAAACTCAGATAGCCGTTGACCGTAGTAGATTAATTGTTCGTAGCGTCGCTTGTTGTCAGAAACGCGTTGAAAGCGTTTGACTATTTTAGCAAGTGCGGGTGGCAAGGAATCTGTTGTCGAGGACATATCAAAAGTGCAAACAATCTATCTCACCTTGAGTTTAGATGATTTTGGGGGGATTAGGGATTGGGGATTGGCGACCGGGGATTGGTTAATTCGGTAAATTCTTACTTACTCTTACGAGAAGGCTAACGCCAATGAATTTCGAATTTTTGCGTAGATTTCCGAAATTTCTTAAAGTAAGTGCGAAGTTAACATCGAGTATCAAGTCAAATCTACTTTATCTGTTGTAACTTATAAATAATATGTTTGTAGTAGCGCTTTAGCGCTATGAATAGTTTTTTTTTGCTACAGCCCCTACTACGAACTTTTTGATGGGTGTTGTAATGGATTCGATCTTAGAACAAACTGAAAAACCCTAATAATATAGGAATTTACGGTCATGACCGAACCTGTAACCTTAACTGCAACCGCGATCGCAACTCTGGCTTTCACTAAGTTTATTGAGGGTGGAGCTGGTAAATTAGCACAGAAGTTTACTGAATCTGCTTGGCAAAAAATTGATCAACTCCGGGAAAAAATCTGGAATAAGTTACGGGGTAAGAAAAATGCAGAAGCTGCAATGACAGCAATTGAAAAGGGTTCTGGGGAGAATATAAACCAAGAATTAAACCGTTTGGGGGTTTATTTACAGGATGTGATGAATGATGACCCCGAGTTTAAGGCTGAGTTAGAAGCGATCGCCCAGGAAATTAATGCTGGTAAATTACAAGATAATAGCCAGATGGTAATGAATATCGATGGTCAAAATAATACTGGCTATCAAACTAAGAATGAAGTCACTAATCAAGGTGGTGAGAACTATACTGCGGCTCAGATCACCATTAATAAAACTACTTGACTAAAGTCGTCAGATTCGGCACCTGACAAAGTAAATGCTGTTAGTACTATCATCGATAATAACCTTCCCGATCTCACTAATTGGCAGGGAAGGGAAAATGAACTTTACCAATTACAGCAATTGGTCGATTCTGGTGAGAAAAAGCTAATTGGTGTTACTGCTGCGGGTGGTTTTGGTAAATCGGCTTTAGTCGGAAAGTTTTATTTAAGTCTAAAAGGTTTTACACACAAGATTTGGACTAGTTTTAGTCAAGCTTATCCTTTTGCTGTTTGGGGACGTTGGTTATTAGATCAATTAAAAAGACCAGCACCAGAAAAAGATGATGATTTAATTATTGCTATTTGTCATGCTTTAGCATCAGAACGCTGTTTACTGGTTTGGGATAATTTAGAAACTCTGTTAAAGCCTGATGGAAATTGGGTAGATAATGGTTATCTCGAATTTTTGTTGAGTTGGTTTAGTTCCCACAGCGACAGCGTCATTTTAGTAACTAGTCGAGAAAAACCTAGTTTACCTGCAAATACTTTAAACCAAAGTAAATGGTTGTCACTCGATGGCTTAAGTACAGATGCTGGAGTCGCACTACTACAAGCTTTGGAAATTTCGGGAAATGATGTTGATTTACAGCAGTTTGTCAAAGATGCTGATGGACATCCTTTACTTTTAAAACTAGCTGCAGGGATATTACATGCAGAGGAAGGAGAAAATCCTGATATTACTGCATTACATGAAAATATCTTCGACATTCTTGGCTTACATCGTCACGATCCAGAAGCAAGTATTAGTAAGATTCTCGATGCTAGCATCGGTCGTTTGCGTCCAGAATTACAACTGTTTTTGCAAAGGTTGAGTATTTATCTTTTACCTTTTGACAGAGAAGCAGCAAGGGTTATGTGGGAAAATCTTAGCCCCAATGATTCTGCGATCGCACAACAAGAACAGGACTTACCCACGGACAACGTAAATACGGTCATTGCGACGCAGGTTAGCGTAGCGTTTCCGCAAGGAAATAGCAATCCCAAACCATTGGAAATTGTAAGTCCTAAAGAAATAGAAAAAGAATTGCGTAAGTTAGCAAAGCGTTGTTTATTACAGGAGAGAAGAGAAGAAAGAAAAAAGGAACGAACTTGGATTTTTCAGTTTCAACCGTTAATTCAAGATTATTTACAACAAAAAATTTCAGATCAAGAGAAGAAAATAGCCCATCAACAAGCAATTACCTATTACGAACAACACCGCAAACCACAGTTAAAGTCAACAGATGAACTGGATGCGGTCAAGGAATACCTACAGATTTTTTATCATAGCTGTGAAATTGGGCAATATTTATCAGCTTTTAACATCATTCAACAACAAACTAATCCTGATGAACGCTACAGTAGTTGTGATTTTGTGCTGCAATTTCGGGGTTATAATTCCATAAGTTTAAATCTCTACGAACGATTATTAGTACAATGGCGTCCAAAAATAGATGAAGAAGTCATACCTTTTATTGATACAGTTAAAGCTTATGGCGATGTTTTACAATTCCTCGATCAACGTGAGGAAGCATTAAACCGTTATCAAGAAGCTTTAGAATATTACCGCCAAATTGGGGCAAAGTTGGGTGAAGCTAATACGTTAAAAGCCATCGGCGATGTTTTACAATTCCTCAAACGTAGTGAGGAAGCATTAAACCGTTATCAAGAAGCTTTAGAATATTACCGCCAAATTGGGGATAGCTTGGGTGAAGCTAATACCTTAAGAGCCATCGGCGATGTTTTACAATTCCTCAAACGTAGTGAGGAAGCATTAAACCGTTATCAAGAAGCTTTAGAATATTACCGCCAAATTGGGGCAAAGTTGGGTGAAGCTAATACGTTAAAAGCCATCGGCGATGTTTTACAATTCCTCAAACGTAGTGAAGAAGCATTAAACCGTTATCAAGAAGCTTTAGAATATTACCGCCAAATTGGGGATAGGTTGGGTGAAGCTAATACCTTAAGAGCCATCGGCGATGTTTTACAATTCCTCGATCAACGTGAAGAAGCATTAAACCGTTATCAAGAAGCTTTAGAATATTACCGCCAAATTGGGGCAAAGTTGGGTGAAGCTAATACGTTAAAAGCCATCGGCGATGTTTTACAATTCCTCGATCAACGTGATGAAGCATTAAACCGTTATCAAGAAGCTTTAGAATATTACCGCCAAATTGGGGATAGGTTGGGTGAAGCTAATACGTTAAAAGCCATCGGCGATGTTTTACAATTCCTCGATCAACGTGAAGAAGCATTAAACCGTTATCAAGAAGCTTTAGAATATTACCGCCAAATTGGGGATAGGTTGGGTGAAGCTAATACCTTAAGAGCCATCGGCGATGTTTTACAATTCCTCGATCAACGTGAA
>NZ_JASJDK010000085.1 GCF_030065675.1 Mastigocoleus sp. MO_188.B34
CATTTCTTTAAAAACTTGATATTAGAAGGCTAAATTTAATTTGCATTAGATGTGATTTTGAAACTTATAGATTTAAAATTTATAGGTTTCAAATCTATAGGTTTAAAACTTATAGATTTCGGACTTTCTGGATTTGAATTTTTTCAGGTTTACAGATTGCTTTTTGGCTGTAGTTGAAAAATATCTAACTTATTACAAAATCTAGCTCTTACCCTTTTATCTCAAATTTTTGTGCCTTTTTATCTCAAAATCATGTAGTTAAATATTGTGAACGTGCAACTAAAAATATATAGCAGTTTCTGAAATAATATTAACTGCCATACAATTAATAAATCACTATGTTAGATACTGTAAGAATTACATCAACCTTGTAGAAATGAAACACGATTGGGTCGGAAAGTATCTAAAGTTATCAAGGTCATAGAAAAGCATCCGTTGTATTAGTACAAATTTTAGTGTTTATTTAAGTTTTGTATTTTTTTACATATCGGTATTTACTGCTTTTGTGATTGTATTAATCCTATCACTATATGGCAATATAAAAAATCAACTGTCCTAACTAACGCAACAAAAAACTCGAAGAATTGTGGATTTATCATCCTTCGAGTTTGGAATACATAACTTAAAATTGTGAGATTAAAATTGTTAGATAAATTGAATTAGATAAATTTAAACTAACAATTTTAAACTAGTGTAAATATTGAAAATTAATTTATTAATTCGCCATATACTTTTATTGTCTCTTCATTCACTCGCGTTAAAGTGAGTCTTTCAAGATTTTGTTTAGCTTTAATTCGCCAATTATTTAAATCCTCCACACTACCAAGTAATTTTCCTAAAGCATTTGCTAAAGCTTCAGGATTTTTTGGCGGTATTAAAATACCTGCTTCTCCGTTATCTAGACCTTCTGGAATACCATCAACGTTTGTTGCAATAATGGCACAACCGGCTTCACGAGCTTCTGGTATGACTAGGGGAGAAGGATCTTTGTGGGAAGCGAGGACAAAAATGTCACAACCAAGCATGTAGCGTTGGGCTTCTGCTTGGAAACCTTCAAAATGTATGCGATCGCAAGCAGAAGTACTTCGAGCTTGAGCTTCAAATTTTTCTTTATCGGGACCATTCCCCACTAAATAGAGATGAGCTAGAGGGAAATCATTAGCAATTTCTGCGAAAGCTTCAATTAATTCACCGATACCTTTACGTTGATACATACCCGCAACAGTAACAATTGCTGGATGTTTCAGTTTCATTGGCTGATATTCTGAAATTTTTGGGGTGCGAACGCTACCCAAAGTTCCATTAGATATTACCCGTAAATTTTCTTTGGGTACACCACGTTTCACCATTGAATCAGCAACAGCTTTACTAACTGCAATAACACGGTTTGCTAAACCCATAGTAATAGCACTGCGTTGGAATTCGTTATGTACCGTAGAAACTAGACCATAACTGGACGAACATTTTAAAATTTTAGCCAGTGTTATCCCAGTCATCATATGAGCATGGACTATTTCTGGTTGAAATTCTTTAATAATTTTGCGATAACCTAAAGCTGCTTTGATTATTTGAATAGGTTTTCGACTTTGGTCTAGGTGAAAATGTTTGACACCATATTGTGCTAATAAAGTTTCGTATTCTCCACCACCAGAAACTACAGCAACGTCATGACCGGTGTTTGCTTGTAAGCACGCTAGGTCCACAGCAACATTAACAATACCGTTACCAATAATGCGAAGTTCGTTCAATATGTGTAGTATGCGCATTCAATTTTCTACCTTGATAAATATTTTTTTATGTAGCTTCTGACTGTGCTAGAGAAAGTTTGGGAGGTTCAAATCACCTAAAATCTCAAGAATATGAAACTTCAAGAATCTGAAACTTCAGAATTCTCTAAACTTCAAAATTCTGAAATTGTGAATTGAAGAGAATTAAGTAAGAAGCAGTAAAAAAGTTAAAAATGTTACTACTCATACAAAAATCTTATCCAGGTAAACTAATTAATGACCACCCCACAGTTTTCACATGAGTACTATGGATATTGATGACAAAAACTCCATAGTGAGACTTGCTAAAAAGCTGTAGTGAGTCGTGAAGTCTTGTAGTACCGTTTTAGTTAGCATAAAACTTTAATTTGGAAGGGAATTTAGAAAATATACAAGCAGATGCAGATAAAAAAAGGAAATTTAGATTGGGAAATTCATGGAATCTTAATACCTGTCCATCAATATATAGTAAGTAGAAACAAGGCTAATTAACAGATGTTTCTGTAGTATCTTGAAGAGGAGAAAATTACAAACTAACTATTTTAGCACAGTAACTGGAGTCCTAAAACACATATCAAACGTGAGAAAAAAGTAAATTATTGAAGTTTGTAAAAACTTTATTTTTTACCTATTTTTTTCTCCACAGTCCTTATATACATATATTTATCAGTAACAACTAAAATGAAGATACTAGTACTAAATGTGGGTTCCAGTAGTCAAAAAAGTTGCCTGTATGAAGTCAGTCGCGAGTCTATTCCCACAAAAGCCCCCCAACCTTTGTGGAAAGCAAATGTAGATTGGACTCATCATCCAGGTGTAGCAGAAATTGAAATTAAAACTTTTGAAAATACTTTACACAAAGAAATCTCTACAGATTCTCAGTCTGAAGTTATTTCTTATTTACTTGGTACCTTAACTAGCGATCCCACTCGGGTAATTAATGAATTATCAGAAATTGATGTAGTCGGACACCGGGTTGTTCATGGAGGTATGGATTACCGTAAAAGTGTGGTGATTACTCAAGAGATAAAACAAGCGATAGCTCGACTAAGAGCTTTAGCTCCCGCACATAATCCAGGGAATTTATTGGGTATAGAATCAATGGAGAAATGTTTGGGAAATGTAAAACAAATTGCAGTATTTGATACAGCTTTTCATTCTAATTTGCCAGATGCTGCAGCTATTTATCCTGGACCTTATGAATGGGTAGAACAAGGTATCCGTCGCTATGGCTTTCATGGTATTAGCCATCAGTATTGTGCTCGTCGTGCTGCTAATATTTTGGGTCAAGACTTGAAGTCTTTGCGCTTAATAACCTGTCATTTAGGTAATGGTTGTTCTTTGAGTGCAATTAAAAACGGTTTTAGCGTTGATACGACCATGGGTTTTACACCCTTGGATGGATTAATGATGGGTAGTCGTTCCGGTTCAGTGGATCCAGGAATTTTAATTCATCTGTTGCGAGAATCGGACTATTCTGCAGATGAATTAGACCGCATCTTAAATAAATCTTCTGGATTGAAGGGAATATCAGGTATATCCAGCGATTTAAGAGTAGTACTAGAAGCTAGTTCTCAAGGTAATAAACGCGCACAATTGGCTTTTGATATTTATATACATCGTTTACGTTCTGAGATTGGTGCAATGCTTTCTAGCCTCCAAGGTTTAGATGCATTAATATTTACGGCTGGTGTAGGTGAAAATGCTGTTAAGGTACGCCAAGCTGCTTGCGAAGGATTCAAGTTTTTAGGATTGAAGCTAGATCTTGAGAAAAATGCTCAAAAACCAGTAGATGAAGATATCGCAACTGATGATTCAAGTATACGGGTATTGGTTATCCACACACAGGAAGATTGGGCTATAGCTCAGGAATGTTGGAACTTATTAGCCTAGTACTGTACGCAGCAGTTACAAAGTCAAAACTCAATAATTTGGGCACATATTTGTTATTTCCCCATAACATAAGGGAATTATGAGTTCGTAATTGAATAATAAATTGCGACTAAGCGGGAATGGTATTTTTCTCTCGTCAAGCTATAGGTGCTTCCCTAGCATTTTTGTTGAGTATTTGCGGAATTATATCTATGCAATTTCCACTAATGCAATCATCAGCAAAGAGTAAAAATGAACACTCTAAATTAGAATTAGAGCAAAAGCTTAAGTCAGAAAGATTGCGTTTGCAACTCCTCAAACAGTTGCCTAGTTTTGGTTTTGATAATGTAATTGCCAATTGGGTTTATCTTGGTTTTTTGCAGTATTTTGGTGACGATGAAACCCGGGCTAAAACAGGTTACAATCTCAGTCCCGAGTATTTTGAAGTTATTCTTGAGCGCGATCCGCGATTTATTCAAGCTTATCTTGCCCTTTCTACCAGTACATCTATGTATGCAGGGATGCCAGAAATATCTGTAGAATTGACTAACAAAGGATTAAAATCTTTATCTCCTTGGGTTCCAAAACGCTCATATTTTGTCTGGCGCTACAAAGGTATAGATGAATTATTATTTTTAGGCGATTCTAAAGCAGCCCAGCAATCTTTTGCAAAAGCAGCAAACTGGGCTAGCAATCATTCTGATGAAGAGAGTCGACAAACAGCATACATATCAGAACGTACGGCTAATTATATTAGTCGTAAACCTAATAGTAAAAACGCTCAAATTGCTGCTTGGTCAATGGTTTTAAATCAAGGTGTTGATGAGAAGACCCACAAAAGAGCAATAATGGAAATAGAAGCTTTAGGAGGAAAGGTAATAAAAACTCCAGATGGCAGTTATAAGATTAAGCTTTCTCAACAGGATTAGGGATTGGGGATTAGCGACTGGGTATTGGCAACTGAGTATTTGCGTTAACGTAAACGCGTAAGCGTAATGTAATTATTGTATGGCGCTAGCCATATAGTAAATAAAACAATATCAAATTGAGGTTTTTATTATTTACTGGTACAAGGGAAAATTAATTGAGTCTGAAACTCTGGAATTAAGCATCTACGACCCGGGTTTGCTTTATGGCGCAACATTATTTACAACCTTGCGTGTATATAATAATTCTCTCGATTTCCCGTTAACTAATTGGCGTTTACATTGCGATCGCCTAAATTCGAGCTTACAAGATTTTGGTTGGTCTTCACCCAATTGGCAACAATTACGTCAAGGTGCAAAATCCCTTGCCGAAAATTTTTCTGTTCTCAGAATTACTATATTTCCCGATGGTACCGAGTTGATATTCGGCAGATTGCTACCATCTAACTTAAAAGATTCTCAAGATAATGGTGTAAAAGCTTACGTTGCTAACAGCGATAGCTATCGCAGTTTACCAACTCATAAAACAGGAAATTACTTAGTTCCTTGGCTATCTAAATTTAGCGCTGACAAATATAATGCTCAAGAAGCGATTTTCGCCGATTATCGGGGATATTGGCTGGAAACGAGCACTGGAAATCTTTGGGGTTGGGGGAAAAATACTTGGTGGACTCCTCCACTGAGTGCCGGTATTCTACCAGGTATTATGCGATCGCACTTATTTAAGCGCCTTGAAGCTTCAGGACAATCTGTGAAAGAAGAACCATTTACTCCAGAATTCGTGAGAAGCTTGGAGGCACTAGCATACAGCAATTGTGTAGTAGAAGTTATCCCCTTGTGTGAAGTCATTCAAGGAGCAGGATCGTTAAAATATAATCCTTACCACTGTTGTTTCCCACAATTACGGAGATTTTTAATATCATAATGTGTAGGCATTCTGGTATACCTTAAGATAAGTTAACATATTTCTTATAAACGCCCTCATACGCAAATTAATAGGAGGATCGACCTCGGTGAATAAAAGATGGAGAAATGCGGGGCTGTACGTGCTGCTTTTTATTGTTGTCATTGCCTTAGGGACAGCATTTTTTGAAAAGCAACCCCAAGGTAAAGAGACATGGCGATACAGTCAATTTATTCAAAAAGTTGAAGAAGGTAAGGTAGAAAAAGTTAGCATTAGCTCGGATAGAACTACAGCTGTAGTTACTCCAAGTGATGATACAGAAAAGAGAATTGTTAATTTAGTTAACGATCCGCAACTTATCAATACCTTGAGTGCAAAAGGTGTAGATATTTCTGTTTTACCGCCATCCGATGAAGGAGTTTGGTTTAGAGTACTCAGCAGCCTCTTCTTCCCAATTTTGCTTTTGGTTGGTTTGTTCTTCTTGCTACGCCGCGCCCAAAATGGTCCTGGTAGCCAAGCAATGAACTTTGGTAAGTCCAAAGCCAGAGTACAAATGGAGCCACAAACCCAGGTTACTTTTGGTGATGTTGCTGGTATCGATCAAGCCAAGTTGGAACTCAACGAAGTTGTTGACTTCCTGAAAAATGCAGATCGCTTCACTGCTGTAGGAGCAAAAATTCCCAAAGGCGTTCTACTCGTTGGACCTCCTGGAACTGGTAAAACTTTGTTAGCTCGTGCAGTTGCGGGCGAAGCAGGTGTTCCCTTCTTCTCCATCTCTGGTTCCGAGTTCGTAGAAATGTTTGTGGGTGTGGGTGCATCTCGCGTCCGTGACTTGTTCGAACAAGCGAAAGCTAATGCTCCTTGTATCGTATTCATCGATGAAATTGACGCTGTAGGTCGTCAACGTGGTGCTGGTTTAGGTGGTGGTAACGACGAAAGAGAACAAACCCTTAACCAGTTACTCACAGAAATGGATGGTTTTGAAGGTAATACCGGTATCATCATTATCGCTGCTACCAACCGTCCCGACGTATTAGATGCAGCTTTATTACGTCCCGGTCGTTTCGACCGTCAAGTAGTTGTAGATCGTCCCGACTACTCCGGACGTAGCGAAATTCTTAAAGTTCACGCCCGTGGTAAAACCTTAGGGAAGGATGTGGACTTAGATAAAATTGCTCGTCGGACCCCTGGTTTCACAGGTGCGGACTTATCCAATCTACTCAACGAAGCTGCTATTTTGGCTGCAAGACGCAATTTAACAGAAATTTCGATGGACGAAATCAATGATGCCATCGATCGCGTCTTAGCTGGACCAGAGAAGAAAGATCGGGTAATGAGCGAGAAGCGCAAAACTTTGGTTGCTTACCATGAAGCTGGTCACGCTTTAGTTGGTGCTTTAATGCCTGATTATGACCCCGTACAAAAAATCAGTATTATTCCTCGCGGTCGTGCTGGTGGTTTGACTTGGTTCACCCCTAGCGAAGACAGAATGGATACTGGTCTGTATAGCCGTTCCTATTTGGAAAACCAAATGGCTGTGGCTTTAGGTGGTCGAATTGCTGAAGAAATCATCTTCGGTGAGGAAGAAGTTACTACCGGTGCTTCCAACGACTTACAGCAAGTAGCTCGTGTTGCACGTCAGATGATTACTCGTTTTGGTATGAGCGATCGCTTAGGACCAGTTGCTCTGGGTCGCCAGCAAGGTAACATGTTCCTCGGTCGCGATATCATGTCAGAACGTGATTTTTCTGAAGAAACAGCAGCTTCAATTGACGAAGAAGTTCGCAAACTGGTTGATTCAGCTTACAAGCGTGCTAAAGATGTCTTGGAAGGTAACCGCCACATTCTCGACCAACTAGCTGACATGTTAGTTGAAAAAGAAACTGTCGATGCCGAAGAATTGCAGGATATCCTTGCAAATAATGATGTCAAAACTGCAGCTTTTGCTTAATTAAACAAATCAAATAAGGCAGACAAAATGATGTGCCCTCCAAAGTAATCAATCTTGTATTTGAGTACTGCAGGAGGGTAGCATCATTTTTTTGTATGAGCCAAAGAGCTAAGAAATTCCTGCCATGCTTCATATAACTACATCAATATCCGCTGCGCAACTTTTGCTGCTAAAGCTTTACAGTCAGCAATGCTCTGACACAGTTTTTGAATTAGATACATTTAGGACTTACGCAACTGGCAATATTTTTATTGTAGGGTGTGTGACGCAAGCGAGTTAATTTGAACCTATGAATAAGGTTTTTAGTGTCATGCACCACCAGTATATTATGACAATTCTGTAGGTGATATATGCCTATATTTAAATGTATTTGTATTGAAACTTTGTAATACTTAAAAAGCATAAATAAAAAAATAGAGACGCGGAAAACAGCGTCTCTAAATTAGAGGAAACCCGTTGCTTGATTAAACTTTGAATTAATATTTAAATTTGAATTTATATTTAAATATAATACGTTTACAGCTTGATAAGGCTATCAAGTGTTAATTTAAATAACTACTTCCAATCAGTATTCATTCTGCGAAGTTTAATTGATTTTTGTTTGATTGAAATCTATATTGAACTGTACTAGAGATGAAAATAATTGAAGTAGAAAGAAGGTTACTAAAGAAACAATCTATCTTTCTTAACTCTCTCTAAGATTGGATACAGCAGGGCAACTTATCAATCCGGAAAAGTAAAAAAAGAATCAGCATACGACCGAGTCAAAACCCTGTGAAGTATGCGAATGATTGTTTAATCAAGGATTTGAAACTTTTAAGCAAATGTAGAAAAATCTGTGTTAGGAGGAACATCTTGAATTCTTCCTGGACCAACTGCTTGCAAAGCTTCCAATAGAGAAATATCACCTGTGTATAGAGCACGACCGACTATAGCCCCATTCACTCCATATTGCTCTAAAGCTAATAAACTCAATAAATCGGTAATTGAACTAACACCACCAGAAGCAATAATGGGAATTTTGATCGCTGCTGCAAGTTCGCGTAATGCATCGAAATTAGGACCAGATAAAGTCCCATCACGTTGAATATCCGTATAAATTATTGCGGAAGCACCAAGTTCTTCCATTTGTACTGCAAGCTCAGTTGCTAAAACTTCTGAAGTTTCCAACCAACCACAAGTTGCCACTTTACCATTTCGAGCATCAATACCGATCGCAATTTTTCCAGGAAACGCTTGACAGAGTTCTCTGACTAATTGAGGTTGTTCAACTGCGATTGTCCCAAGAATTGCTCGCTGTACTCCCAAATTGAATACTTGCTCGACTGTATCGCGATTGCGTAGACCTCCTCCCAATTGAATGGGTACAGATACAGCTCCAGCAATAGCTTCTATCACACTTTGGTTAACCACTGAACCAGCTTTAGCACCATCAAGATCGACTACATGTAATATAGTCGCACCTTGCTCTACCCATTGTTTAGCAACATCGACAGGATTTTCATTGAAAACTTGCGATTTATCGTAGTCACCTTGATATAGTCGCACGCAACGACCGTCTAGCAAGTCAATTGCTGGAATAACGTCCATTACACAAAATACAATTTATTGCAAAATTACTATAGGTAGCAGGAAAAGATATTTTTATATCTTTTTCGGCTTTAGATTACATTTTAATTTAATGTGGCTTTTTAGGATATAAGATTATTGTCTTTGAAACTTACTTATTTCTTTAAAATACCCCATATATTTTTGTTGCTTGAGACTGTAACTAAGCTTAAAACGCTAAGTACACTTGCTATTATCAGCTCCCGACTTCTAAAATAATCTTAGAAATCAAACGAAATTAATATATGAGAGTATTAGTCAAAAAATTAAAGATAATTGAATGACACCAAACTTTATTTATCCTTAATTAGTTTGACCCAAATTACTTGGACAAGCAAATAGATTTTCTAAGTAGGTATCATCTAGGGTTTTATGCCACTGATATAGTTGCATCATCACACTTGTAAAAGTAAAAGTAACCTCTACAAAGTGTAAGGCACTATTAAGCTCTAAAATCTCATTTTTGTGTTTCTCTTGTTTTTCTTCTCTTCTAATTAAATCTGTAAGTTTTTGAGTGCGCTTTTGTAAACTCGAAATAAAAGAATTACTAAATGCCCAGTAACTAATACTCCAAAATTTTGCTAAATAATTTACTTCATTTTGTAGAGGTTGAAGCATTAACTCCTGTAATTCTCCAGTGGAATGCGCCATTAACCAAATATAAATAGATATAGCATTCCACTGGTTAACAATATTATTTAATGCATTATTATAAATTTCTTCTTTTAGATGACCCTTAAGTTTATAGGTTTTAACAACCCCATATTGAATATTGAGTTGATTACCAGTCAATCTTTGATATATTTTCCCAAATAAATCTGATTCTTGATATTCTTTTCGTCTACTTGACGCATCAAATATAAATTTTGATTTTGTTTTACTTGGAGGTGAAATACTTTCTAAAAAACATGAAATACGTGGATTTACAGCTTGCAAATATGCTCTAATTTCTGTTTCACTATCATGACATTTCATTTCTAGCTTTGCAGCACTAATAATTTTATTGATAAATAAATCATTAGAAACACCTATAACTTGTTTAAAGTTAATGTTTTGCCAATTTAGTGATTGGTGGTGATGTCTGCTGTATGGAGTTTTTAAGGAAGTGTAAAAATTATGTAAATGAGAATATAATATCCCTGCCGAGAGATAATGTCTTATGAGGTAGTTAACCCTTTCCCGCGTTTGTAGATAACTCGGGTTGATATATAAATTTCCAGCCAAATCGCTTGCCAATATACCTGAATTACAGTCTGGCATTTATTTATTCCCCTAATAAAAATTAATTCAAAGTTTTTACTATTAAAGAGCTTTTTGATAGTTTTCTAATTGTATCCGGGTTTTCCTCAATACTCTCTAAAGATAAAATGAATAAAGTAAGTTGTAATTCATAGAAAGTTTAGAATAAAGTTTATCTATTAGGCAAATATATTGATACATTTGATATTTTTAGTTATGGAGGTACGACAATTAAAAATTTAAACTTGGAAAAGTATTACAAGGATTATTAAACTGCGAAGACAGCCAAAGACTTACAGAGACTTGTATTAATTGCAAAAAAAATATATCAAAAACAAGCTTTTATGTTAAAAAAACAACAATTTAAATGTTTTCATTGCAGGGTATTCACATAGAAGCGATTACTTTGTATAAATAATTTTTTGTAAGTAAAAATATTCAAAAGTCTAATCTATAAGTTTTTTGACTTTTGAAATGGGAGTTATAAAGTTTAAATTACGAAGTTTGAATTATTAAGTGTGAAGTTTAAATATGAAATATTGACTTGTCTGGCTAACTTTGTTCTTCTCCGTTCTTTTGTTTTGCTTGAATGATTGCTTTTCGAAAACCTAGGACAATTAAAATGTTAGTCAGAGTGAGAAAAACTTCCGCACTTCCATGCAGCCAATCAACATTTGCTAAGGATTTACCATAAGCAGATTGGGCGTATAGTTCCGCAGGAATAGTAATAGCCACAAATACCAAAGTCCCATAGAAACCGATAAGTGCTAAACGAGGTACTTGGGGAACACGACTCAAAAACCACAAAAATCCTAAATAAGGAAATAATGAAAGAGCAAATAAAGTTTCTTTTGAAATCATGACTGAGTAGTTAATGAGTAATTGAGTAGATTGATTTTTTGTTGTTGTTTTTATTTTTTAAGGCTGTGAAGTATTCTCATCCGGAGATTTACTCGCTCGCCAAATCCACCAAGCTGCAACTAAAAGGGTAAAGTTACCAAGTAAAGTCATACTAGCTTGCAAAATCACTAACCACTCCAAAAATTCAGCATTGTCAAAAAAGTGCCAGGTACAAGCACACATCGCACTCACCAAAGCCGGTAACATAGCCAGAGATAACGTCCACCAACTACGATTACCAGTTATTTCGCCGTATTCCCAAATGAGCCAGATCGCGGCGATCCACTCAACAACGCTTGAGACATGAATTATCCAGGTTGGGATTGAAAGTGCGTACATATTATTTATTAGTTTTGGAATTTATTAGTTTTGGATTGTGGATTCTGAACTACAAATCTGAATTTACAAATCTGAATTGTAAAGCTCTGAGGCTATAACTGTAACTGTGGATTTAGTACAACACAACAGGACAGTTTAGGGACAAACAAGATACAGTTTGCTTTCTTTTAATAAGTTGTGGCAGAAGTGTCTTGTTTGTGGTCTATATTTATGCAAAATATCAGGTTGAAGACAACTATTGACGTCTTCTTCCAAAAAACCTTTGATTTAACTAAAATCCAACATGGCTATGCGAGCGTTGTTATCTGGATATTATGGTTTGGGGAATGGTGGAGATGAGGCTTTGCTAGCAACGCTCTTGCAAATGCTACCACCATCAGTAACACCTGTAGTACTCTCTGGAAATTTAGAAGAAACCCAAAAGCGCTATGGAGTGGAAGTATACAAACGCAAATCTTTATTAGAAGTGACAAAAGCTTTACGTTCTTGCGATGCTTTTATTTGGGGTGGAGGAAGCTTAATTCAAGATGTGACTAGCGCTCTTAACCCTTTTTACTATGGAACAATAATGGCGATCGCCCAAAAAATGGGTTTAAAAACAGTTGCTTGGGGTCAAGGAATTGGTCCTTTACAGCGCCCCATAACTCGTTGGTTAGCCAAAACAACTTTTGGTAATTGTACTCGGGTAAGCGTTCGCGATCGCGTATCTGCTGCTTTGCTTTCAGAGTGGAAAATTCCTCATATCCTTGCTCCCGATCCGGTATGGGCGCTAGAATCCCAACCATTACCAGGGTTATCTGACCTACCAGCACCTAGAGTTGCTGTAACATTACGGAATCATTCACAACTTACCCCAGACCGTTTGCACAATTTAACTCGTGCTCTAGTTGACTTTCAAAAAGCAACAGAAACATTTATCTTACTTTTGCCTTTTCAAAAAAATAAAGATTTAAGTATTGCGGAAGGAATCAAAGCACAACTTACTGAGGACAGCAAAATTATCTGTGTGGAAGAACCACAAATTCTCAAGGGTATTTATCGTGGAGTAGAAATGGCTATTGGAATGCGCTTACACAGCTTAATTATGGCAGCAGCAGAACAATGTCGCTGTTTTGCTATCAGTTACGACCCTAAGATTAATCGACTAATGGAAGATTTGGACCTACCTGGTTGGGATTTAACTTCCTTACCTGACAATCCAAACTTGATGAGCAAAGCATGGATAGAACATTACGCCAATGGAGAAGCACTTTCACAAGACCGCCTACAGTTTATGCTAGATCGGGCATTAATACATCGTGAAATCTTATTTGAATCCTTAGATGTATAAAAAACATTGTTTGGATACGAGTATTATTACAGATAAACTAAAATATATACACCGTTATACCAGTTGTTATACCAGTAAATTACTTGATAGCAGCATTTTACCAAGGCATAGCATTTAAAATTATCCTTGCTTTGAGCGGAAAAATACTGTTTATTAAGTATAAAATATCTGAAAAACTTGTTCTGTTATATACTTTATAACTAAGAAAATTCCTGTATCGACAGGGTTAATTTATGGCATGGTAAGTATTTATCATTATTTACCCAATGATAAGGATTAAAAACTGGAAGAAAGAATTATGATTTTCTTCCCGCCTTTTTTGCCTCATCTTTATGTTCTAATCTAAAGTGATAAATATTTAACCGGATATTATATCAGGGGCATCTCAAATATAAGGCTACTTGAATAGGACTTACACATTCTTTCTTATATGAAATTATAAAGGTTTCAATAAGACGATTGTTTCCGATATTCTAGTAACTTTCATTGTGGAATAAATATAATCTTATAGTTCATCAATTGGTAAAACTGCAGTAGTTCTTAAATTAAGCCTTGCAAGTCAATAGTTACAAATTAACACTTGTATAAAAATTAAACAGCAAATGTTGCTTTGCTAGGTCAATACGGTATAACCGAAATTTATCTAGGCAAAAAATTGAGAATAAAGATGAAAAATATCAACAAAGTTCAATTTAACTTAAGTGATCGAGAACCCGAGTTTGGGCAACATATTCCTGCAGGAGTTGATTTAAAATTATTAACTGAATCAAAATGGGTAAGGCTTGCTAACAACCCAGTCAAGTCTGTTTTGTTAGTTGCGATCGCCTTACTATTTGTTGGAACGACAACACAAACCGCTTCTGCTCAACAAAGGGGTCAGCGAGGTCCACAAGTTAGTTACGTTCAAAGATGTTTAAAAAGATTAGGCTACTTTAATGCTAGGGTGACAGGTTTTTATGGTTCAGCAACCGAAGCTGCTGTAACCAGATTTCAAGCTGCTGTAGGTTTGCAACAGGTCGGTAAGGTTGGACCGCGTACTACAAGAGCACTCAATCGTAGGTGTGGTAGTGGTAATAACACAAGAAGAGGTGGTGGTTTAAGACGTGGTAGCAGTGGTCCAGCGGTCACACGATTACAACGTAACTTAAAAAGATTGGGTTATTACGATGGACCAATCACCGGTCGTTTTCTTAACCTAACCGATGCAGCAGTTAGACGATTTCAGGGAGATAACGGTATATCTGCTATTGGGGTTGTTGGACCCAGAACTAATGCTGCAATTCGCAGGGGTTTAAATTCTAGGGTTCCCGAAAGACAAACTCCTGTAAGGCGCTCCAATGGTCGTTATTGTGACCCTAATTTTGAAGCTCTTTATGTTGGTTGTAATGGTGAATGGGTGAGAGAGTTACAAGCAAACTTACAAAGTTTAAGATTTTACAATGGCTCGGTGGATGGTTCTTTTGGTTCTCGTACCGAAAGAGCTGTTATGGAATATCAGAGGTCTCGAGGTTTACCGGAGAATGGAATAGCCGATCTCAATACTTTGAGTACAATTCGTACGGAAATGGAGCGTTTAGGTGTTACTTATCCACCTCCTGAACAAGGTATCATTTCTGAAAGAGATTCAAATTGGAGTACAGGTGGTTCAGAAGTACTCCTACGAGAAGGTGATAGGGGAAGGAAAGTTACACGACTCCAAGAGCGTTTACAAGAATTAGGATTTTTTCGACGCTCCGAAACTACAGATTACTTTGGTCCTGCTACCAGGGAAGCTGTAGCTGCTTACCAAAGATTTTATGGTTTACCAATCACTGGATACGTAGATAGAGAAACATCAAAAAAATTAGGCTTAGATCGGCGAGGTGATAGGCGTTACGTGGTGGTAGTACCGGTAAACGGACGTGATATTCTGTGGAGAGTACGCCAATTTGTTCCCAATGCTTTTGCTGCTCGATCTCCACGGGGAGATTACGTCAACGCTGGAGAATTTGAAGATCTTTCCCAAGCTCGAGAAGTTTCTAAAGAATTGCGCGAACGGGGTCTAGATGCGCGAGTAGAATATTTATAATTTTTCTGTTGCTAGTTTGTTTTCTAACTATTAGTAAAAACAAGCAATAAAATATCAGAAAATTTATTATTGTCAATTTAGTTCATGCTCGCAGCATGGACATTTTTATTGTGGATTACTTTTTCTGATTACCTGTTTAGCTTGACACTCCCCGCTCCCCGCATTGAAATCGCGGGGTTTTGTAATTCCCGCGTCAAACTTATAAATTTATGGTCAAATTTATGATCCAATCCCGCCAAATCCAGTTTTTAAACTCCTTTCAACAGCAATACAAAAGGTTTTAAAAACGGATTTAAATTGGTGCTCTACGGATTAAACGACCAATACCAGAACCAAAACGTAAAGCAAATTTATACCATTGAAATTTTATTTGTGAATAAATTTGAATGGGTGCTTGAGAATGTTGCCAATATGCTTTATCAGTTAAGTTAGGACCGTCACCTTGTAAAGCATTAACAATAATTTTCCTACGCCAAGGTTTAACCTTTGGAGCTGCAGCATGGGACATGATGTTACCACCAGGTAAAAAATCCATTCCTTCAGGACCCACCGTACTCAAAGGATAAGAAGTCAGCATCAGCACCAAGTTAAAGTAGGTCTGATCCGTATCAAGGTAAGGGTAAGTATCACCATTTCTATTGGTAAAATCTTCAATATCTGAATGTCCTGCAGCTGTACCAATTTCTATCAGCTTTTTCCAGAGCAAAAGAATAGATTTATAGCTACGAGGAATACCAATAAAACCACTGTTGTAGTTGAAGTCTAGATCGCGTTTGCAATCAAAACCATTATCCAGAGCAAATTCTTTCCAAGCTAAACGTCTGGGATGGTTTGCAGGAACCCTAAACCATGAATCTCCACAAAGGGCGATCCCGTGACGAAACCAATTCTGATAAAATTCCCAATTAAATTTATTCACAATATCAGGATCGAAGTAACAAAGAGCATCGACTTCTGGACAGTATTTTTCCAGTAAATCCCACATAAAATCAGGTTTGTAGTAAGCTAGATGTTTTTTAGTTGTAAGCTTTACAAATCGGATAACGCAATCTTGTGCGATAGAAAATTCATGATAGCCATCTTTACTTTTCAGCAATTTTGCCCAAGGTGGTAAATTACCGCGATACCCAGCCCAGACAATACCACGAAAACCGTGGTTATACAGAGAATTAGTCAAAACTCCCACACCATAGTGGTAGTCTCCTTCGTATAAAGTGCAAACAGCTGAAATCATTGTTGTACTTACACTCGCTTACAATGGCATTAATTAATTGATAGCAATAAAATCAATCATTGTTCCTTGTAATTGCAGCAAATTTCCTTGCAGTCGCAGCAAATAATCTTCAAATCCATCGAGAGCAATGCTTTGAGCATAATCATACAAATTTCCTGTTGTGGCTATAGTCATCTCGTATGATTTACCAATCGTTAATTCTTGGAAATACCCCACCCATATCTCCAGAATTTAACCATTACCCAGTAAAATAATTGGGCGAATATGCAAGCAAAAAATAGGTTTATATCCCATGTCAGAAGCTCGAATTGGTATTATTGGTGGCAGTGGTTTATACAAGATGGATGCCCTCAAGAATGTAGAAGAAATACAGATAGAAACACCATTTGGTTCTCCATCTGATGCCTTAGTTCTGGGTAGTTTAGAAGGAACAAAAGTAGCTTTTTTGGCGCGCCACGGTCGCAATCATACACTTTTACCTTCAGAATTACCATTTCGTGCCAATATCTACGCCATGAAAAAACTGGGTGTGGAGTATTTAATTTCCGCAAGTGCTGTAGGTTCCCTCAAAGCCGAGGTAAAACCACTTGATATGGTGATTCCAGATCAGTTTATTGACCGCACAAAAGGTCGCATTTCTACTTTTTTTGGTGAGGGAATAGTTGCTCATATCGCTTTTGGCGATCCGGTATGTAAAAATTTAGCCAACGTATTGAGTGAAGCGATCGCATCTTTAGATTTACCAGATGTATCCACCAGCCACAAGGGTGGTACCTATGTCTGCATGGAAGGTCCAGCATTTTCCACCAAAGCTGAGTCCAACTTATACCGTAGTTGGGACGCGACAGTAATTGGTATGACTAATTTACCGGAAGCAAAACTAGCTCGGGAAGCGGAAATTGCTTATGCAACTTTGGCACTAGTCACAGATTATGACTGCTGGCATCCTGACCATGATAGTGTGACAGTAGAAATGGTAGTGGAGAATTTGCAACGCAATGCTATCAATGCTCAGAAGGTTATTTTAGCTGCAGTACAAAGTTTGAGTAAGAATCCACCTGTAAGCGACGCTCATTCGGCTTTAAAGTATTCAATTTTAACTCCTTTAGATAAGGCACCTACTACAACCAAAGAAAAGTTAAGACTATTATTGCAAAAGTATTTGTAAGTTTAACTGTATATCTTCCTTTTATTTCAACCTAATTAAGGTAAATAAAAATCTATATTTTAATTTTTGAAATAATTAGACATTTAATCTATTGGTGATAGGTTCGATTCCTATACTTTTAACCACAATACCCCAGCCCTGGGTTTTTGGGCACCTTATGTGCAATAAGGCGCAAAAGCCACAAATCAATCACTCCCAACAAAGATGGAGAAATCTGTTTTTGGAAGGAAAACTCCGTAGTGTAGGCGCTTGCGACCGTTCGTTACCTCGTAGCGCTCGGTAGCTACAGTGAAGGAGCCAGAGCAACTATGTTTCTCGTTAACTTGAGTGTGTCCTTTGTTTGCTGCATTCAGTTTTCCTGCGGGAATCCTGAAAAGTACAACAAAAGACAATCCCGTTGCATTAAGATTGAAAGAGTTGGAAGTATTGGAAAGAATTTCTGAGAAGATTGAGAAAATTCAGGTTAACGGTAGCCTAGATAGTATTTTGACTGAGTTGATCCAAATCAATCGCGATTAGTTAGCGACTTCCAATTAAAAAACATACCACTGGTTAGGGCGCACTCCGGTGCGCCCCTACCGTCAACAAATAATGATATTGATTTTTAGAAGTCCTTACAAAGTATAAGTAAAGTCTTCTACTAGCATTCCCGGAACCATACTTCCGCCAAGTTGGCGATTTTCATAGGTACCCAAATTGGGAATCAACTCTTGAAAGTTAGTAAATTCTATTAGATTATTGCCCCAGAAATGGTAAAGAGTTTCATCAAAACGCAAATCTTCAATTGGAGCAACAATTTCACCATCTTCGACCCAAAAACATGCATAGCGGGTCATACCAGTAATTCTACCAGTAGGTAAATCGCTCCAATTTAAATAATGCAAATTAGATACATATAAACCAGTATCTAATGCATTGAGAATTTCCTCCGATTCTAAATTTCCTGCTTCAATTTCCGGCGTACGTAATGATTCATTACGATTTGCACCATTAGATTTTTTTTGATATTCTTTGGCCGAACGACAATTAACTAAACTATTAACTAAAACTCCTTTTTCAATAATCTTTATATCTGAAGTTGTTACCTCCCCCCATTCATTGAAACGCGGTACTGAACCTCGTTGAAAATTTTCTTTAAGATTAAACTTTGGAGATAACTGCTTTTCCTTTCGAGATAAAGTTGCTAAAGCACTATTTCCCTGTTGAATATCAGCTTCACTAACACCACTCCAAGAAAGCATACTTAATAATTCACTAACAGCAGCAGGAGCAAAATAAGTTTTGTAATTTCCCCGAGGAATATTTTTAGGTGGACGAGCAAGTAACTCCAGTTGTTGTTTTGCATCAGTGATTTTTGTTAGATATCTTTCTTCATCCCAATTATTCCCAGCAAGAAAACCTTTTACAGCCTGTTCTTGAGGGCTAAAAATAGAATAATCTAACGTAAACGTATCGCTAGAAAACCAATGTTTATTACCACTAGAATCAGCATAAGCTCTAATAACAACACCTCCAGAATAAATACCAGTAAAATCCAGTTCTTTTGCTGGATCTAATACTGTTGATGCAACAACATCTTCTGCTAATAAATTACCTAAATATATTTCTCGAGTGGGATTGGTTGCTGATGGTAAAACTAAATGTGGATCTAAAGCGAGTAGAGGAAGCTCTTTTCGTAATTCCAACAAAGCATTGTGTGTTTCGCGCCAATCAATTTCCCAATTACCTACTATGGGAAATTGTCTAAAAGCAGTACGTCCCTCTCTAATTAAAGTAAATTTTATCCAAGTATCTGATACGATGCCTGTTTGACGTATTCTTGCATGATTAAAACGAGTGAACTGGCTGAATTCGCTACTGAGTTTAAGAATAAATTCTTCGCTGGTTGCTTTTTTCTCCAGTAAATTTTCAACTAATTGGTTAAAACAAGTTTCTAAAACAGAGATATTTTCTTTATTCATTACAAGCAAAGATAAGCAAAATAAAACAAGTAGGGAACACAAGAGAAAGAGAAATTATTTATTTATAAATTGTGTTCTACCACACCTCATAGGACTCACCTTTCCGAGGTTTTTTGATGGAACTTATATTCCACTTAATACCTAGGTTACTCGGCTAAATTAACATTTACAGAGGTTAAAGACTTATTAAGATGCGGTAGCTGAAAAAATTAAAGTTTATTTTCCATCTTTTTACTTCCCACCACCAAATACCTCAACATTGGAAAATAAACATATGGGGGAACCATGTCCTACCGAAATAGCTTGATTTGGTTCTCCTTTACCGCAGAAAGGGGTACCATAAATTTCCCAGGTAGATCGATCCCCTACTTTGGTTAAACTGTGCCAAAAATCTGGTGTGGTGGCTCTATAATTAGGATTTCGCAGAGTTTTTGTAAGTTTTCCGTTTTCAATTAATTTGCCATACTCACAGCCAAATTGAAATTTATAGCGGCGATCGTCAATGGACCAGGAACGGTTAGATTCCATATATACTCCATACTCAATCCCGCTCAGCATTTCCTCTAATGAAGCCGTACCTGGTTCCAAATTAATATTCGCCATGCGGTCGATAGCAGGTCTGTTCCAAGAACAAGCACGAGCGCAAGCAACACCGTCAATTCCAGATCTGGCTTGACTTTCTAGACTACCCAAACCGCGCTGTAGTACTCCCTCTTTAATTAAATATTCTCGTTTTGCTGTAGCCCCAGTATCGTCAAAATTGTAGCTTGCCATTTCACCAGATATTGTGGGATCGAAGGTAATATTCATCAAGGGAGAACCATATTCGAGTTTCCCAAAATCATCTTTATTGACAAAGCTTCCACCAGCATAGTTACGTTCATCCCCCAAAATTCTGTCAATTTCCAAGGGGTGTCCCACACTCTCATGAATTTGTAACATCATTTGATCTGGAGCTAGTACCAGATTAGTGGAAGTTGTAGGACACTCTTGCGCTGATAATAGCTCTAAAGCTTGCTTACCAATTGTTTCTACTTTTTCCCAAAGATTATTTTGTCTGAAAAGTTCTAAGCCACCTTGATAGGAATTTGCTTGCCAACCATTATTAGTACGCTGTTGTATATTAATACCATCCTGTGCGGTAACTCCATAATAAGTACTCAGGAACAAAAACTTTTGATATACTTCTGAGCCATTACTACTAACAAACCATGTTTCTCTTTCAGTTGTTACAGCTTCAGCAGTTGTTTGAACTATTTGTTCACTAACTTTTAGTGTTTTACAGATACGAACCAAAATATCATTGATTTCTCCAGCATTTAAAGTATCTAATGATTCAACAAATGGAGAAAAATATTCACCTACTACTTTGGGACGTTCTCTATCTACTTGAAATGGATATATCCACCACTTTTTGGCAGAAAATGCTTGTTTATAGGCTTTTTCTGCTGCAAATTGTAAATTTTGGATGTCAATATAATTAGTTGCTGCATAACCAATACAACCATCAATAGCAACTTCAATCATTGCCCCAAGTGTAATATTTTTTCCATTTACTTGAGGCATTGCATCGCGAAAATGACGGTGAATTTGAGTTTCTTTAACAACTCTTATACCCAACCATTCAACAGGGATATTAATACTAGCGATCACATAATTGATATGCGATAGCATGTCCCTACGAGTTGTTTGAGAAGAAAAAAAAGAAGGTAAGGTTAAAGTGTGAGAAGCAGATAAATTAACAGACATTACTAATCAATAATTAGCCAGAGTAAGATTATTACTATTACTACAAAAGCTAACCTTTTCTACAGACTTATTTTCAACAATTTTTTATTTTAAATACGGGTGTTACTTAAGAGTCAATTAAATTTACGGAGTAGTTGACAATGAAAAGTATTATTTTTAACCTATTATTAGGTTAGAGAAGATTCACTATTCTTAAAATCTTACCTGAACCAGATTGAAGACTTGTAGGGGGTTAGACCCCTCATCGAATTATCTGTTTAGTCTTATCCTGTTCTATAAAGACATATCTCATATTTCCATAACAGTTGTTTTTAATACTTTTGAGTTACGAATATTAATTTTTTCATCATTTATCATCAAAACTATATTCTGAAGAAAAAATAGTAAAAAAACTAACTTTGGTACTCGTTAGGAATTACGCAGCATTTCTAATTTCTAATGGTTTAAGACTGATATTTTCTTGCGATCTAACGGTCAATTTTGGTTTTATCAGAGTTTTCAATCCCAGAATTTGCTGAATCTCTCTCCCGGTCAGAATTTAAAGAATTTAAGTTTGTAGTTAAAATAGCTTCTGCTTCTAGCTTTGGAGCCAAGTAAAGATTTTCTAATAACACGGCAATCCCGGCGACCCAAGGGGGAACAACGATCGCACCAACAATACCTAAGACCTGTGTTCCTCCTAATACACCTAAAAGCTGATATAAAGGATGGACTCTTACCGAAGAACCTACTAGTAAAGGATCCAGTACGTAAGTTTCTACATTTTGGATAATTACAAATAACAGTAAGACCCACAGGAAAGTAAAACCACTTTGGGGAATAGCAACAATTAAAGCTGGGATCGCACCTAAGACCGGACCAATAAATGGGATCAAGTTGGTAAACGCAGCAATTACCCCTAACGCTAAAGCAAATTCTGATAATCCTAAAATCCCTAAACCTGCAGTAATTGCTACACCCAAAATTGCCGACACTACTACTCGACCTTGAATATAACCACCCATGCGACGGGAAATAGGTGTAACTTGTGCTGCTAAGCGTTCGTTCCAAGGATAAGGAAACAGGGATACTAAACCTTCAATCAAGCTTTTGCTACCAGCCACCATATAGCCGGAAGTAATCAAAACTAGAATCAAACCTAAAAATATATTGACTACTCCACCTAGAACGCCAAAAGTTACTCCAAAAGAACGTGACAATACTCTTTGAGTCGAGCGGAATAACCAATTAACCAATGCTTGAATATCTTGGGTCTCAAAGAATTTTTCAATTGAGTCTGCTTCGGTGATTCCAATTCTGGCTGCAAAGTTTTCTGCAAGCGTTCCCAAGCTGTCTAAATATCCTGGAAGTTTATTTGCTAGGCGTTGTATTTGGACTGCGACACTTGGACCGATAATTAATCCAGCACCGATTAAAACCGCTATTAAACCTAGGTATACAACAATTACGCCCAACCAACGGGGTAAATGTAATCTTTTTTCTGCAGCCTCAACTATTGGTGCGATCGCAGATGCAAAAACAATCGCAACCATTAGAATTAGTAACAAACTCCGTAATTGCCACAGTAAAATCACTAAAAAAAAGGTGGCAACTACCAACACAATATTAACTAGGGCAATTGGATAGTGCTTTTGGGACATGATACCAGTTATCAGTTATCAGTTATCAGTTATTAGTTATTAGTTTATGACCGATATCATGTCCGGTAAAACACTTGCGATAAGGTTCGTTCGTAGTAGCGCTTTAGCGCCAATATCTTTAATATGGCGCTAAAGCGCTACTACAAACAAACATATTTTCTAATAAGTAATTAAGCGGACATGATATGACGCCACGCCCTTACGGGCTACAGTTAATGTGCTATCACGCACGCTAGAGCCTGTGGCGTCAGATCCGCAATAACGTTAGTCAGAGGGTATGACTACGTCTACGTCACCTACGAATCCGCTGATGCCGTGAGACGCAGCTTGCGCTGTTTATCCACAGGATGCATACAAACACCGTAGGAGCCCCTCAGGCTCTAGCCTCTAGCTGTGATACCTGCGGTTCAGCTAACAGTTATGAGTTTTTTACTATTGTTAACATTCAACCATTCACTGTTAACTGTTAACTGTTCACTGTCTCCTAATTACGATGCCAACGGGTACCTTCTTTACTATCAATTAGCGCAACACCTTGGGCTTGTAATTCATCGCGAATGCGATCTGCTTGAGCAAAGTCTTTGGCTGTTCTAGCTTCTTTTCTGCGCTGAATTAGTTCCTCAATGTCAGCATTACTTAAAACATCACTATTATTGCCACTTTCAGTGTTGTTGACCTCATTAGTTGTTGCTGCAGACTCAGCTTCCAAACCTAAAACTCCGGCTAAAGTAACCAAAGTTTGCCATTCCTGTTTTAATTTTTCTGCTGCAGTTGAAGTTTTACCTTCGTGAACAATAATATTACCCTCGCGACCCAAGTCTTTGGCTAGTTCAAATAATATGACTAAGCCACCAGGAAAATTAAAGTCATTGTCAACTGTTTCTTTAAATCTTTCTACAGTTTCTGATATTGGAGATGAAGTGTTTTCTTCTTTCCAACCTAGTTTTTTCCTATAGCGCTTGCCAAAAATTAAACCTTCCTTAAGAGTATGCCAGCCATTAGTTGCTCCTGCAATTGCCCGATCACTAAAATCGATGGGTTTGCGATATTGGGTTTGCAATACCAATAACCTTACAGCCATTGGATCTACACCTTTATTTAAGAGTTCGCGAATGGTAATGAAATTCCCCAAGGATTTGGACATTTTTTCCCCATTCACCTTCACCATACCGTTGTGCATCCAGTAACGAGATAACTCTTGTCCTGTCACCGCTTCAGATTGAGCAATTTCATTTTCATGGTGAGGGAAAATTAAATCTTCACCGCCCGCATGAATATCAATAGTGTCACCCAAGCGATCGCGCACCATTGCCGAACATTCTATATGCCATCCCGGACGACCTTTACCCCAAGGTGATTCCCAAGCCGGTTCTCCCTCCTTTGCAGCTTTCCATAAAGCAAAATCAAATGGATATTTCTTCTTCTGATATTCAGTGTTTTTGATATCCACCCGTTCGCTAGCACCTGCTTGTAAATCTTCTAACTTGCGTCCGGATAATTTGCCATACTCTGAAAATTGTCGTACAGCATAATAAACATCACCTTCAGAAGGGTAAGCATAACCTTTATGTTCCAGATCGTGAATTAAACGTTGAATGCCATTCATGGTGTGGGTAGCCCGGGGATATTCATCGGCTTCTTTGACATTCAGGCGTGCCATATCCTCAAAGTAAGCATTGATATATTTTTCGGCAACGGCTTCCATGGAGGAACCTTCTTTTCTGGCGCGATTAAGAATTTTGTCATCAATATCAGTAAAATTCTGGACATAACGTACCTGATAACCGCAAAAATCAAGATAACGACGAACTACATCCCATACGATACAAGCCCTAGCATGACCCAAATGACAGTAATCATAGACTGTCACACCACAGTAATACATCTTTACTTTTCCAGGTTCTACTGTCTCAAATGCCTCTTGGCGACGGGTCAAGGAGTTGTAAACGCTAAGACTCATAGATAAAAATCCTAAAATCAAATAATCCTAAAATTGCAGATAAGCAATAATATGTAAAAGCAATGGAGTTAAGTCCAGCATCCTTATCCTAGTGTTTTCTGGACTCTTTACGCCACCATCAAATTCCCATCGCATTTCGATCCCAGGCTTATGCAAGCAGTTACTTCCGAACAACAAGCAATAGATATCCCAAAACAAGGTTTGCCAGTCACCATTATCACTGGTTTCCTTGGCAGTGGTAAAACAACACTACTCAATCATATTTTGACTAATCAGCAAGGTGTCAAAACAGCTGTTTTGGTCAACGAGTTCGGTGAAATAGGCATTGATAACGAGTTAATCGTTTCCACCAATGAAGGTAACGACGATAATATGGTGGAATTAAGTAATGGCTGTATTTGCTGTACTATTAACAGCGACTTGGTAGATGCCGTCTATAAAGTTTTGGAACGCCAAGAAAACATTGATTACTTAGTTGTAGAAACAACTGGAATTGCCGACCCGTTACCAGTTGCACTGACATTTTTAAGTACTGAGTTACGCGATCTCACTCGCTTAGACTCTATTATCACTTTGGTAGATTCAGCTAATTTTAGTTTGGATTTATTTAATTCCGAAGCTGCACTCAAGCAAATAACTTATGGTGATGTTATTTTGCTAAATAAAGCTGACTTGGTAGATGAAGCTGATTTAGATGCTTTAGAAGTCAGAATTAAAGATATGAAGGAAGGTGCAAGAATTCTCCGCACTACAAATTCTCAAGTTGCTCTACCCTTGATTCTTAGTGTGGGTTTATTCGAAACAGACAAATATTTCCAAACTAACGAGAACGAAGGTCATAACCATGACCACGACCATCACAGCCACGATCATCACGACCACGACCATTCCGAGTGCAGTCACGACCATCATGACCACCACCATTCTGAGTGCGGTCACGACCATCATGACCACCACCATCATCATTCCCATCATTTAGAGAATGATGGTTTTAGTTCAGTTTCCTTCCAGAGTGATAAACCTCTGTCTATTAAGAGATTTCAATATTTCCTAGACAATCAACTACCTGAAACAATCTTTCGGGCAAAAGGAATTTTATGGTTTGATGAAAGCCCTGCACGTCATATTTTTCACCTATGTGGTAAACGCTTTACCTTAGATGACGATGAATGGAAAACCGAGAAGAAAAATCAACTTGTACTCATTGGTCAAAACCTAGAACACGATAAATTACTAGAACAGTTGGAAAATTGTGTTTGTCTTCCTTCTACAAATCGAGGTCAAGGTTTTGGGAAATAGTTTTGGAATTGTTAATTGGTAATTGGTAATTGCTTACTGGTTACCAGAACTCTAATAATGGCAAGGAATCAATAGATAATCTCAAACAAATATGCGTGTTATCATCCAGCGAGTTAAATCGTCTCAGGTTGTGGTTGAAGATAAAGTTGTCGGTAAAATTGGACGCGGGCTTAACCTGCTTGTAGGTATTGCTGCAACTGACACTAATGTCGAGATCGACTGGATGGTACGCAAATGTTTGGATTTAAGGTTATTTCCAGAACATGAAGGTGGTGACAGTTGGGAAAAATCCGTAGAGGAAATTTGTGGCGAATTACTTGTTGTCAGTCAATTTACACTGTACGGGAATTGTCGCAAAGGTCGTCGTCCTTCTTTCGACCGTTCAGCAAAACCTCAGATTGCTGAGGAAATATATAATACGTTTATAGAAAAATTACGCGCTAGTAATTTAACGGTAGAAACTGGTAAATTTGGGGCGATGATGCAAGTAACAATAGAAAATGATGGTCCTGTTACTTTGCTCCTGGAACGAGAAGCTGAATGAGTCAGAAGTGAGAAGTGAGAAGTCGTAGAGACATAGCAGAGGCGAAGCCGACGCCAAAGGCTCTGCTACGTCTCTACAGAAGTCAGAAGTGATGACTTTTTCCCCAATCCCTAATCGCCATATGCCGCAAGGCGGCACGCAGTGCTTATGGCTCTTAGCGGAGCGTGACGCCAGTCATACGCCACGCTTCCGCTAACGCCAATCCCCATATGACGCTGTTGCGTCACGCAAGACCTAGAGCCTGCGGCGACGGCGTTAAACCTTACGGTATGGCTGCGCTTACGCCGTAAGGCGCGTCTTTGCCTCTAGCTATAGCTGCGCTCTGCGGAGCCACTACCTACGGATCCGGTACGCTACGCTAGCAACGCTAACGCCAATCCCCGACCACCAGAGAACCCTAAATGATGAGAGAATATTAGTTTAAGTTAAATAGTTAAAATTCACTCATCATGGCAAAAATTCAATTTTCAAGGGGTATAAACGAAGAGGTAATTCCTGAAGTTCGCCTAACAAGATCGAAAACTGGAAATAGCGGTACAGCAACATTTATTTTTCAAAATCCTACAGCTTTAAGTGAAGGTTACACAGAAGAAATCACGGGAATGTACATGGTTGATGAAGAAGGAGAGATTGTTACCCGTGAAGTTAAGGGAAAATTTATTAATGGTAAGCCAGAGGCTTTAGAGGCAGTTCATCTGATGAAATCAGCCCAGGAATGGGAACGTTTTATGCGTTTTATGCAACGCTATGCAGAAGAAAATGGCTTGGGATTGAACAAATCTTAGAATTTTTCTTATTGTTGGTTATTGGTCATTAGTCACTAGTCATTTCTTTGCGAATTGTCAGACAAATGGCTGATGACAGTAGCCGCTAGTAAAGCCGATTCTGGGATATAGTAGTCCGCGATAATGCGCCTGGAAATAATTACTAATGGCTAATATCCCTCATCCAGATAATTCAAAAATCAAAGTCAACTGTGCTGTAATTACCGTTAGCGATACAAGAACTCCACAAACAGACAAAAGCGGCGATCTAATACAGCAACTCCTCAGACAAGCTCATCATAATATTGAGACCTATAGAATTCTTAAGGACGAACCAGTAGAAATTCAACAGTGTTTGAAATTATTAGGTAAACAATCCAATTTAGATGCTATCGTCCTAAATGGTGGCACTGGTATTGCACCGAGAGATACAACCTACGATGCGATTGAGAAATTACTAGAAAAAACATTACCTGGGTTCGGCGAAATCTTTCGATTTCTTAGTTATCAAGATATAGGTTCGCGGGCGATCGCATCTCGTGCTGTTGCAGGAGTTTATCAACAAAAATTAATTTTCTCCCTTCCCGGTTCCAGGAATGCGGTAGGTTTGGCAATGCAAAAGTTAATATTGCCGGAATTAGTTCATTTGGTTGGTCAATTACGTAAAAAAAATTAATTACTTTGTGTTATGAGAATTATTTTTTGTAACAAAAATCATTGTGATACGGTAAGCAGGAAGTAAACTAATGAAACCTCAAATTAATATATGTGGCTTTCTGACGATTAATCCATATCAATAAAACTATTCTTCCTGCACTTAAAGTGACGCCAGACTTTATGTCTCAACTAGTGTAACAACCTAGTACCACTGCGCGGAAGTCATTAGCACGGTGTGTCCGTAGGACATAACAGACCGTGTCCTTACGGACGTTAATGCAGTGGTGTGTAAGCACAGCAAAAGTGTTGTTTTTACTGGCTTTGACCTTTGATAAATGGGTGCTTTATTTCTGCCACGATACACTAGAAACAATTATTTTTGATAGCAAAAAACAACCCCCTCAATATAGAGGAGGTTACAAATAAATTATTTAATTTTTTGAAAATAATTAAAAATTAATTTTAAAAATTAATTTCATTTATATTTGAGCGCCTATATTTGAACGCCAAACAAACTTATAACTCCTAAAATTGCACCAACCATATAAAATACAGCTACAACTTGTAATTCTGACCATCCAGATAATTCAAGATGATGGTGCAAAGGTGCCATCTTAAACAAACGCTTACCTTTTCCATCCGGTCCCTTTGTGGCTTTGTAGTAACTTACCTGTGCCATTACTGAAAGCGTTTCCACAAAGAATATACCGCTGAGGATGAAGAGTGATGCTAGGCTGTTGGTAAGTAAGGCTACTGAAGCTAAAGCTCCTCCTAACGCCAAAGAACCTGTATCGCCCATAAACACGCGGGCTGGATTCCTATTATGTGCCAAAAATCCTAAACAGCTACCGCTTAAAGAAGCACAGAAAATCATCAACCCAGGAGAATTAGGAGCCACAAGAGCACCTAAAGCCAATAAAGCGATCGCAACTGTTCCTGCTGCTAAACCATCAACTCCATCTGTGAGATTAGTAGCATTACTTTCTGCCACCAGAACAAAACCAGCCAGAGGCCAAAATAACAAACCCAAAGGCAGAGAAAAACCTAATGGTAAAGCTATACTAGTAATGCCGGAAGGTTGATTCGATATTAGCCATAAACAAAACATTGCAGCAAAAACTACCTGCAATGCCAACTTCATCTTAGGTGATATGCCTTTATTTGATTTGCGACGTAAAATTTGCCAGTCGTCCACCCAACCTATTAAGCCATAACCCAGAGTCAGGGCAGAAACAGCAAGTACTTCTGGAGCAAAATTAGACCATACACAAGAAGCAAAAACACCTACTGGTATAAAGAAAATACCACCCATCGTTGGGGTACCCGCTTTTTTCAAATGAGCTTGGGGACCTTCCTCGCGGATGATTTGCCCAGTTTTGAGCATTTGCAGTAAAGGTACGACCCAGAAGCCGATCGCAGCACAAGAGAGTGCGCAAAATAAAAGCGGTAAAGTTAGAGAATTTCCTTGCCAAGGCGATCTATTCGCGATCCCATCCAATATTAATGAGGCAGTACCGAGACCTACACCTAGGATAGAGACCAGACTGATGCCAGAGAGATTTATCCCTTCTTGAGGAGACAATTTAGCGTCCACGGATTTTTCCTTCACTCCACACTTCAAAAAGTTGACCACAGTGGTTATTTGCACCGACTCCCAAATCAGCCTTATCAGGATTAATTTAATGATTACTCTTCTACAGCGACCTCGTCATCATCATCATCTACATCATCGTCATAACCAATCCCGTCATCAGCACTCATTAGGCTTTCAATTTCTTCCTCTTCTTCGGAAAGTTCCTGTTCGTGAACAGTACGTGATATTAAACGTCCACTAGAACGCAACCAATCCAATAATGATGACTCTTGTTTGAGTGGAATTAAAGCAGCTCTTTGATTGCGGGGCGCTTCACGTAAAGGAGAATTTAACATACTGGGGAAGAGACAAATTCATGTTAATGAAACTAGACAATTTAGAGTCTATCACTTGATACAGGAGAATGTTAGTTATTCATTCAACTCTTTTAAACAACAATCAGTGAAAAAATTAAATCCTTTGATAAATAAATGGGCGAGCAAACACCACCAAATTTTAATAATTTGTAGGATGCTACACATCTAATTTATTGATACATCTAGACAAAAGACTATTTCTGAATCTGTTTGAAATCAACTTATTAATCTGTGATCGAACAAGTAATGATAGCAAAAACAAATCTTTTAAATATAATCGGCGGGAAAAATCGCGGTATATTGGCTAATGAGACCGAAAAACAAGCAATACTAGCTGCGATCACAACCTTGGAAGATTTAAATCCAAACCCATATCCACTTGAATTTGCCCATTTGCTTGATGGTAACTGGCGTTTACTATACACTACCAGCAAAGAATTATTAAGAATCGATCAACTACCCTTTTATAAACTTGGGCAAATTTACCAGTGTATTCGTGTAGAAAGTCAAAGGGTTTACAATATTGCTGAAATCTATGGTTTGCCGTTTTTAGAGGGTTTAATTGGGGTTGCGGCTAAATTTGAACCAGTATCTCGTCGTCGCGTTAACGTGAATTTTGAACGTTCTATCATCGGTTTGCAAAGCTTAATTCGCTATCAATCTCCCAGCGAATTCATTCAAGAGATTGAAACTGGTAAAAAGTTTACTGCGATCGATTTTACGTTTAAAAATAACGAACAACAAGGTTGGTTAGATATCACTTATATTGATAACGATTTACGAATTGGTAGAGGTAATGAGGGCAGTGTGTTTGTTTTAGTTAAAACATAAGATGCTGTATTCTGTTGTTTACGACTAATTTTCTACTGTTTGCGACCAAACATGTTATTTTACCCTGAAAGTTTTGTCAAGGATAAAAATCCGTAGTTCTTGAATCTTCATTGCATTAATCAATAATAAATTAACCTCAATTAAAAGTTGAACTCCCTAGAAATTATCAATGGTGTGGATAAGTAAGTATGGTACGCCAATAGTCTTTGAGGTGTGGGAGTATGTCACGATTTAAGTATTTAACTTAACTTAGATCTTGCACCTGGAAATATAGATGTCAAAACCACAACTACGTGCAATAGAAATTAAGCGTTCAATATTAAGTAAAAGAAGAGAC
>NZ_JASJDK010000086.1 GCF_030065675.1 Mastigocoleus sp. MO_188.B34
GCAATCTCAAAGCCTTGCGTTAGCGTTAGCGTGTCCGACAGGACATATGCTACGTTACGCTACGCTCCACTCGCAATGACAAATATACAATTAATTTTCTCCAAGTACTTATTATTCAACACTGCAATTTTTACCCATCTCTTAAGCCTTGCTTCATGATGTTTATAAAGTCAATCATAATAATTTTATGTATCATAAATTACTTAGCATTCAGCATCAAGTATTGCTAAGCCTTAGCATAGCATTATATAAGTATCATATGAAATATTTTTTGGTATCATAAAAAAACATAAAATCTTCAGGCAAATAATTTGATTTTGAAGTTTCAATAATAGAATAGTGAAATAGCTTTAAATTATTATTCAGGATAATTACTCTTCTGTAATTTTAGATAATTCAATATAAACAGATATATAGGAATAGGTTTGTGCAACTATAGGTTTACTATTTTTATTGTGAGCGTATACCAATTATCACATAATCATCAATAACCTTTAAAGTTTGTATTAAGTTTTTCCAACAATTTAAATCAAATTTAATTCTTATATTTTTAATTAATTATGCAGATAAATACAACATATTTAATGAATGATGAAGTCTATTTTCATTGAAAAAATTAATAGTTTGAAACGATTTTTACCCCTCTCTATTACATTATTAACTGGCATACTTAGTAGCACTCCCGCCCAAGCATTACAATTTCAGTTTATTTATGCTCAAGATACTTCTCAGGAGGTAATCCATGGGTTCCAAACTGCAGGTAATATCTGGTCTTCCAAATTTAAAGATACTTTTTTAGATTCAGATTGCTCTTGCGAACAAGACATAACTGTTAAACTTCACATTGATTTCACTCAAATATCCAATTCCAAAGCACTAGGTGCAACCAGTCCACATATGGTTCATGTAAATTATGAAGATTTCTTGAATCGTAGTTTTAAAGATATTACTTCTACAGATGATTTAATAGCTTTCAAAAATCTACAAAATCTTAAATATAAAGAAAAAGATTTCTTTGAGGCATTAGGTGTTGAACTAAAAGATGATAAGAATGCAGAAAATATCAATATTTTGCAACAACAGGGTTTTGAGCTTAATCTTGACCCTAATAATATAGATTCTAAATCCAAGGATATTATTGCTGACCAAGCCCCAGATATTTTTCAACAACTAAATCTTGAACAAACGCAAAATTTAAAGCTTAGCAAAATTGACTTTGAAAAGTCAGTATTTAAAATGCGAATTGATGATGATAGTACAGTCAAGGTACATGATCATAATAAAGTAGATAAAGTAAATCAATTAGATGTACAAACTATCATCGATCAAAATGAAAATGACAATAATAAAAAGATTTGGTTAACTCTTGCAAATGCAAAAGCATTAGGTTTGAGCTACGGTAATGATGAAAAAGTGCTTGATGCTCTGATTTTAATGAACAATTCCATGTTTGCTGACAATGGCGATATGGTTGGCTACTCTGATTGGATAGACCAAAACCCCCAAGGAAATTTTCTGGAAAGCACTATCTGGGATTTTTCTAGAGTTGACGATCCAAATGCTGAAGTTGCTAACAATAAGTTTGATTTTCTTAGTGTTGCTTTACATGAAATCGGTCACGCTTTGGGTTTTGTCAGTGGAGTTGACGCTTTTAAGTTATTAAAAATTCAGGCTGAGGAAGATAATAAAACTCTCTCAGAAAAGGAGATATCATTAGTCAGTTCAATGGATCTATTTCGTTTTTCTGATGAAAGTACACAGAATGGTGTCATTGACTGGTCTTCCAGTGACAATATCTTCTTTTCCATTGATGGTGGTGAGACAAAACAAGCTGAATTTGCAGATGGAGTATCTTATCAAACCAGTCATTGGTCAGAGAAGGGCGATATCAATGGTAACCCCTTAGGAATTATGCACCCATTACTGGGAAGAGGAGAAAAGCTAGATATTACAGATTTAGATTTGCAATTATTGGATGTCCTTGGTTATACAAAAGTTGAAGATACAGCCAACCGATGGTTACATGGTTCTGTGAAAAAACAGAAAAAACTCAAGACAAACTCTTCAGGACCAAGGTTTAGTATCAGATATAACGGTGGTGGTTCTTCCAGTAGTGGACTAAGTTTTTGGCAAGAGCTTGGTGATTCAGAAGAAGATAGTGAATATAGTATGAGTATGTTTTTTAATCAAGAATATAAAGAGCAAGAGTATAAAACTGCTAGTACGCCAGAACCAAATATAATTGTGGGAATGGCATTTCTGAGTATATTTGGTTCGTTACATCGGCGAATGCGCCAAAATGAGCGTTGCTTAAATGAGAGATAAGTCATTAAAATTTATACTAAGAAAATAGTCTCCTAACTCCCCAATTCATGGGATGATTTGAGTATTTATCCCAAATATTTGGGGATAGGAGACAAAATCATCTTGCTGTTAAGCAACAACTGATTACTAATCAGCAGTTATCAAAAACTATGCAAAAACAAAACTGGTATCATCCAAACCAGTTACACCATTAATTTCTGCTAGTTTCTGGTTATTAAAGAAGATATCGGTGTTACCATCGATCTCTTTAAGTTTCAAAGTATCTGCAGATATTCCCAAACTTTCACTACCTAAGATACCAATTACATCAGTTCCAACTTCAAAGTCGAGGATTGTATTTGCATCTTCGGGTAATTCACCACTGACGATCCAGAATTGGTCTGCACCTTCACCACCAGTGATGAGATTATCACCACCAGACTGAACAAAAAATTTATCTAGATCGTTACCACCTAAAGCACGGTCTTGTTTACCCAGGAAGAAGATATCATCACCATCTCCACCGGACATGCGGTTACCACCCATTGCATCGGTTGCATCGAAAACGTCGTTTCCTGCACCACCAAAGACCCGATCGCCTTTACTCACAGAAATGATATCGTCTCCACTGCCCAAATCGATACGATTATTACCAATATTTGCTGAGTTACCTACTTGGAGATCTACTTCGTCATTACCCGCACCAGTAAATAAGGTATCATTCTTACCATCAAATTCACCTTTTAGTCCGGGAATTACCAAATCATCTCCAGGGGTACCCCCAACTAAATTATCCCCATCTCCCTGAGCGACTTCTTCTGGAGCTACTCCAAATAAAGTCCGGTACATCAACCGATACATATCTGTATTATCGGCTGTGGAAGGAAGTAAATCTGCGTTTAAACCATGGGCTTTAGTGACAATACTACCTGCTACATCAGGGGTACCAGTATAACCAACTCCAAATGGAAATTGTTCGCCGTTTGCATTGGGTGCAGAAATAAAAGGTTCGGTATTACGACCGTTTTGACCGTCGAGGGGTACTTCAATTGCATCGCTGCGATCGGCTTCGGTGGGGTTAACTCCGATAGTTCCAACTTGTTCCGGGTCGGTGTCATCTACTTCTAAACCACCTCCATCACTATCTGCTGCGGTTAATAGTAAAGTATTGGGGTCATTTTTCTCGATGTAGTCCATTGCTACACCAATAGCTTCATCTGCCCGCAAAACTGCTTCTATTGTGCCCCTGGCGTTATTATTATTGGGGAAATTATCGCTACCTTCTTCTTCTAAAACGACAAAGAAGCCATCTGGATCTTGAGAAACTATCGGTAAAGCAGCCTCCAGCATTTCCGCGACTGTGGGCGGATTTTCGTTTCCGGGTTGACCGTAGTTATCAAGTCCTTCAGCAGCATTGGCTTCTTCAGTTGTGTCATTATAAGTATCTTCTGCAGCAAAAATACCTAAAACTTTACCAGTACCCTTGGGCAAATTTTGCAATTCTTCCCGAGTAAAGACAACCGTGTAACCTAATTCTTTTGCTTCTTCAATTAAGTTACGTCCGTCGGTGCGAATACCTTCTTCACCAAACTTTCCAACAGTCCCTTCTGGTAAATAATGAATTTCTCCACCACCGAGGATGACATTAGCGCCAGAAAAAAGAATTTCTTCAGTAATTTCAGCAACATTACTGCGGTTTTCCACATCGGATAAAAAGACACCAGTACCGGGCTCAGCAATGAAACCAGAGTTGATGACCGCAACCGCCTTTCCTGCGTCTATGGCTTCCTCCATAATGGTCTTTCCCTCTTTTCCGGAAAGGGAAGTCACGGGGTTACCTTCTTCATCTAAGCCATAGGAGCCAGCTTGGGGTTTGACACCAAAAGCGTGAACTACTGCTCCTGCATTGGAGGTAGAAACTAATCTATCTTTAATATGTCCCAGATATACCCCAGCATCAGACATCTTGTCCCAATTTAAGCGCCCATCTGGACCTTCTTTAGCAAAACGTCCTGCAGCATAATGGGAAGGACTGGTACCATCTGGATGGATAAAAATTACATTTCCAGTATCTTTGGTCGCTTGTGGTGCTCTTTGCGGTGGTGGTGCTGGAACAGCTTGGGGTAATTCCTCCTCAAACAAAGTTTTGTACATCAACCGGTAAATGTCGGTGTTATCCAAAGTACTGGGTAACTCTTCAGAATTTAAACCGTAGGTTTTAGCAACAATACTACCTGCAAAATCAGGGGTACCGACATAACTAACACCAAAAGGTAATTCCTTCCCAAAAGCATTGGGTGCAGAAACAAAAGGCTCAGTATTACGACCGCTTTGACCGTCACGGGGTACTTCAATGGCGTCACTGCGGTCATCTAGGGTGGGGTTAACTCCTACAGTTCCAACCTGTTCGGGTTCAGTATCATCAACTTCCAAACCACCCGCATCGCTATCAGCAGCAGTAATTAGTAAAGTATTGGGATCCGTATTATCGATAAAATCTTGAGCAACCCCAATAGCCTCATCCGCCCGTAAAACTGCTTCGATCGCACCCCGAGCATTATTATTATTGGGAAAATTATCGCTACCTTCTTCTTCTAAAACCACATAAAAACCATCTGGATCTTGATCCAGAATTGGCAAAGCAGCTTCCAACATTTCCCCTACGGTGGGAGGATTTTCGTTTCCTGGTTGACCGTAGTTTTCTAGTCCCTGGGCTGCGTTTGCTTCTTCAGTGGTGTCGTTATAGGTATCTTCTGCTGCAAAAATACCCAATACTTTGTTAGTACCTTGGGGTAGATTTTGCAGTTCCTCCCGAGTAAAAACAACTGTATAACCTAATTCTTTGGCTTCCTCAATTAAATTGCGTCCATCGGTACGGATACCCTCTTCACCAAACCGTCCAACGGTTCCTTCCGGTAAATAATGAATTTCTCCACCACCGAGAATAATATTTACTCCCGATTCGACAATTTCAGCCGTAATTTCCGCCACATCATTACGACTTTCTGCATCAGCGAGAAATACTCCCGTCCCCGGTTCGGCGATAAACCCAGAGTTAATTACAGCAGTTGCTTTACCTGCGGCGATCGCTTCTTCCATAATGGTCAAACCACTTTCATTAGCCGCTCCCGACTTAAAAGAAAGTGACTCTACCGGATTACCATTTTCATCTAAACCATAGGAACCAGCAAAAGGCTTTGTTCCATAAGCATGAACTACTGCACCTGCATTTGAAGTAGAAACAAGACGGTCTTTGATATGTCCCAGATAGACTCCAGCCTCAGTCATGTTATCCCAGTTAAGGCGTCCATCTGGTCCTTCTTTGACAAAACGTCCAGCAGCAAAATGAGAAGGACTGGTACCATCCGGATGGATAAAAATTACATTATTTTTTGCCATGAATCTTCCCTGAATTTAATTTCGATGCAAGACACGTAAGTTTAGGAATTTTTGCACTTCACAGCTTCTCCATTAGCATCCAGATATAAAACCAGAAGCAAGGGGAAAGAGTTTTTTGATTGACAATTGTAAAAATTAGCTCTATGGGGTAATTACTAAGAATCCAATAGTGGTTTTGTTGAGAATTTATACTTAGTTTTAGCCTCTGAGAAAAATTAGGTTCTGAAGATCATTATGCGAACTAGGTGTCAATTTTTGGGTTAAGGGAACACTATGTTTCAATTAAAGTCAATATAAGTTTTCAAGAGATATAAATATCAATAAATATTAAATTGGTTTATATAAAGAATAATCTTCTCATATCACAACCTTTTACCTGTTGCTAGAACTGTTAAACCTTTCAAATCTAACAGTTGAATTTCAGAACCATCGATGGTAATTAATCCCTCAGAACTTAATTTATAAAATACTCGTGATAATGTTTCTGGGATAGTTCCCAACAAAGCTGCTAGCTGACTTTTAGGAATATCTAATTTAACTGAGTCAATATTACCATGACACTCCCTTGAGTCTAGCAAGTAAGCGGCTAACCTACCTGGTACTTCTTTGAGGGATAAATCTTCAACTAAACGGGCAAATTTTCTCAGATGACGGGCAAAAGTAGCCAACATATTAATTGCTAAAGTTGGATATTTCTCCAGAAGCTTAAGAAAATCAGACCTGGGAAAGAATAATAATTCTGTTTTCGTCATAGCAATAGCTGAAGCGGGAAAACATTTACCATCAAAAGCAGATACTTCAGCAAAATTCCCTCCTGTTTCGAATATATGTAAAATCTGTTCTTTGCCCAATTTAGACATCTGAAATATTTTAACTTTTCCTTTTTTTATTAAATAAAATCCATCGCAAGGTTCTCCTTGCCAAAAAATACTTTCTCCCTTTGAAAAATTCTTATTAATTATAATTTTATTAACCAGTTGAAGTTCTTGTGGGGAAAGTCCTTGAAATAATTGGGAACGAGACAAAAATTGCTGCCAATCTTGATGTTCTTGCATCATTTTAATTAACTAAAAATTTTATATATTAACAAAATTATATAAAATTTTATTCCCTACTAAAAGTTTAATAATATTTGACTTAAGTCAAGGAAATTTATATCAACACCTTTTACACTTAAGTAGGTTAGTAAGAAAAATCATAACTTGTTTGTAATAGTGCTTCAGCGCTAAAGCGCTACTAGGAGCCAAATACGAGTATTTTATATTTCTTTACATAGTTTACTTTTTTCTTGCCTACTTACTTAAAAATAGATATACCAATAACCCATTTACGTAGGAGAGGGAGAGATGTTTTGCGAACAATGCGAACAAACAGCTAGTGGTAATGGTTGTCATCAATGGGGTGCTTGCGGTAAAAGTCCCCAAGTAAATGCGGTTCAAGATTTATTAATTCATTGTTTACAAGGTTTAGCCCAAGTTGCATTACGCGCTCGTGAATTGGGAATCAAAACTCAAGTCGCAGATTTATTTACCTGTGAAGCGCTTTTTGCGACGATGACGAATGTTAACTTTCAACAACAACGTTTTACCGAATATATCAAACAAGCGATCGCAGTTCGGGAAAAACTCAAAGTGCAAATTCAGCAAGCTTCTAATACATCGGAAAAATGGTCGGAATTAGCTTGTTTTGAACCCGACTTTGATTCCAGTTTAGTAGAACAAGGTCAAGATATTAGCCTCAAGTTTATTAGTCAATCAGGAACTGATATAGATATTTTTTCTCTTAAACTTACTGTTTTGTATGGGATTAAAGGTGTCGCTTCCTACGCTTTCCATGCGCAAGAATTAGGACAAGCTGACGAAGCAGTTTATCAATTTTGTTATCAAGCACTTGTCAATCTTCAACGTCAAGACCTTAGTTTAAATGATTGGGTCAATCTTGCTCTGGAAGTTGGGAAGATTAATCTGCGTACAATGGAATTACTTGATGCTGGACATACCACAACTTACGGTCATCCTACACCTACGCCGATACCTCTCAATACAAGAAAGGGTAAAGCGATTCTAGTTTCAGGACACGATCTTAAGCAACTGAAAGCCTTATTAGAACAAACTGTTGATACTGGTATTACTGTTTATACTCACGGTGAATTACTTCCTGCCCATGGTTATCCTCTATTAAAACAGACTTATCCCCATCTCTACGGACATTATGGTACAGCATGGCAGAATCAAACCAGAGATTTTGCTAAATTCCCTGGTGCAATTGTCCTCACAACTAACTGTCTGATGCCTCCCCATGAAGAATATCAGGATAAATTATTTACTCTGGGACCAGTAGGCTATACTGGTTTAATTTATCTTCCTGGGAATTCTGAAGGTACGCCAGATTTTACGCCTGTAATTCAAAAAGCTTTAGAATTACCTGGATTTACTGAAGATGAACCTCCACGTCAAGTAATGACAGGATTTGCTCGCAATGCTGTTTTAGGAGTAGCTGATCGAGTTCTAGCTGCAATTGATTCGGGTAAAATTCGTCACTTATTCCTAATTGGTGGTTGTGATGGAGCAAAGCCAGACCGCAATTATTATACTGAAATAGTTGAAAAAGTTCCTCAAGATTGCGTAGTTTTAACCCTTGCTTGTGGTAAATTCCGTTTCTTCGACAAAAATTTAGGCGAAATAGCTGGTTTACCTCGACTCATGGATGTTGGTCAATGCAATGATGCTTATTCTGCAATTCAGATTGCTTTAGGATTAGCTAAGGCATTAAACACCACCGTTAATGAGTTACCTTTATCTCTAATTCTTTCCTGGTACGAACAAAAAGCGATCGCTGTTCTCTTAACTTTGTTGTATCTGGGGATTAAAGATATTCGTTTGGGTCCAACTATCCCTGCATTCCTTTCTCCTAATATCCTTAAGCTATTAGCGGAGAATTATAACCTTAAACCAATTACTACTCCTGATGAAGATTTAGCTGCTTGTCTTGGTTAGTCTGTCTTCCCAAACAGAAGCCTGCTTTTTTTGAAGTTGCTACAGATTAGGTTAGTAAAAAAATCATAATTTAGTTTGTAGTAGCACTTTAGTGCTAAAGCGTTAATACGAGCCAAATACGGATATTTTATATTATTTACATAATTTACTTTTTTCTCGCCTGCTTACTTAGCATCCGTGTAAAAATAAGTTGATAAAGTTTATTGCTGGAGTTTAGGCTATCCGGGGACTTTAATCAAAAAGTTATGCAACTTATTTTTACATGATTCCTTATTATCTGTAGCTGGGGTTTAAGAAATTGATATAAACCTCACGGGGTGTTTGTCGCCTCGCGAGGATATAAACATATTTTTATTTTTCCCTGTTCCCAGTTGCCCTTTTATTGTGTGTTTTTTAAGAGATTTAATCTTTCAGACCTTGACAATTAATTGAAATTTATTATCATTAATCTTAAAGATTTAATTACCAGATGTAATCTAATTTTGTTCAATTAATACAGACTAAAGTAGAATTGCTAGTCTTCAAAGCCAGATTTTACAGTGAGGATTGCTTAGATAAGTTGTAGCAAAAATAGCACTAATCCGAATAAGCTATAGCAAATATGTATCAAATAGTCAGAAAAGCTGCTGTGAATTTTTCCTGAACGACAAAAAATATCTTAACCCCCAACTCGCTTAAATACAGTTCTAAGTCTTAATCGCGATCGCTCTTGAGGAAAAAATTATGTCATTGATTCATTTGGATAAGTCCGTACTTTCTTTTCACCTAAAAGAACTTATCGAAGACGGTCATGGGAATCATCCTATCGCCCTAGCAGGACTAGGAGCGATCACAGTAAGTTCTCTCCTTGTTCCCGCAGTAACAAAATTAGGTAGACCTTTTCTGAAAGCAGCGATTAAGAACAGTCTATTTATCGAGCGAGAAAGTACGGCATTACCAATTAATTATTCAACCACAGAATTAACTAAAATCTGGCAAAAGGCAGCAATAGCTAGTCAGAATAACCATCTGAAAGCTAGTTCAAAACTTAAAATAAGCTCAAAACAGTTAACTAATAATTAATTATCTTGAATATCTTGATGGGTTGTAGCTATTAAACCTTCTGATAAACTTAGTTTTTCAGCCTGTTCTAATGCAGCTTCAGCTTTGGCTTCAGCAACAATATCGCCGATTACTTCTCCTGTTTCGGCGATCGCCCCTTTGGTTTTTTGATATAAGCTGACACCACTTTTGATTGCTGCTTTGGCAATAGGCTTCATTAGAGGAAGTACGGTGGGAGCTAAAACTGCAATTCCTACCGCAATAGCTACAGTTTGAATGGGATGATTTTTGTAAGCATTTTTAACTTGGTTGAAGACGGAATTTCCTACTTGTTGCATTGGTGCCATATTATTACTCCTGAATATTGATTGATTTTATTGATTTATTTTTCAGTTTAGGATTACTAGAATAGAGTTCTAGATTTTCTAGTCAAATCTTAAACAAACAATGAATTTTGTTCTTCCAAGTTATGTTGTACCAGAGGACGAAGACTGTTAAGCCCAGCAGCGATCGCCGAACCATTGTGAACTATCGTAGCGACCAGTGGATTTAATCCTAATGTAGAAGCCATACCCAAAGCCATTAAATTGGGAGCAACCACCAGCAGAGTATTTTGCTCGATCAACTGCTTGGTTTCCTGGGAGATATTAAGGGCTTCCATCAAGCTAGCTAGATCGTTATTCATCAGTACCACATCAGCTATTTCTCTGGCAATATCCGAACCGCTGGCAAAAGATATTGAGACATCTGCATAAGCTAAAGCGACCGAATCATTCAAGCCATCACCTACAAACGCAACAGTTTTACCAGCTAGTTTTAAATCGCGCAGGATTGCTGCTTTTTGTTCGGGAAAAGCTTGAGCATGGACTTGAGATAGGGGGATATTCAATTCCTCTGCTACTACGTTGGCTCGTTTCTGGTTATCTCCCGTCAATAAATGAATATCGCGACCAGAAGCTTGCAGATATTGGATTAAACCATGGCTTTCGGAACGAAGGGGATCGGCATATTGAATTACCCCTTGTAATTTACCATCACAAGCGACATAGATTAAGGATAACCATGCTGAAGTAGCAGATTTTTGTTCTATATCGCAGGTGTGATGCAAAGGAAAAGCTTGAGTCCCTAAGCATTCTAAGTCTATTCCCTCTTGAGCTAAGAAGCGATCACTACCTACTAAAATTTCTTGTGATTCTACAGTAGCACGAATGCCTAAACCAACTTCATAGTTCCATTTTTGGCGAAGGGGAATATTTATATTCTGACTTTGAGCATAATTTGTAATGACCTCAGCGACAGGATGGGCGATCCTTTGTTCAGCAGCAGCAGCAAAAGTTAAGACTTGTTCGGCAGACATTCTACCTGGTATGGTTTGAATGCCCACTACACTTAATGTTCCTTGGGTTAAAGTCCCCGTTTTATCAAAGACAACTGTATCTACTTCTGCTAATTGTTCGATGCTTCGTCCACTGCGCACCAAAATACCATGGCGCGTGTTGTGGTTTAATGCACTCAAGAATGCTGTAGGTATGGAAATGCGGATACCGGTAACAAAATCCAAAGTCAGAATTGAAGCTGCTCTAGCTGGCTCTTTAGTGATTGCTAAAACAATAACAGCTAAAACTAGGGAAGGTAAAATTAACTTATCTGCTACCTGGGCAGCATAGTTTGCCATGCGGGTATCCTGTACTGGTGCATTTTGCAAGAGTTCAATACTGGCAGCAGCACGAGTATTTTTTCCTACTCTGTCGGTACGAATGTAGATTTGCCCGGAACGAACCAGAGTTGAAGCATAAACCACTGTCCCGGCTTCGGCAACAATGGGAACTGATTCCCCTGTAAGTTGTTGTTGGTCAATTGTAGCTCGACCTTTAAGGACTTCTCCATCTACAGGTATTTGCTCTCCAGGATAGACAATTACGGTTTCTCCTGGTTGTACGCTATCGCTTTTAATTTGTAAGAGTTGCCCTTCTCTTAATACCCAAGCAAAATGTCCGATCGCATCCATGAGATCTGCTGTTTGGGTTGCTGTAGAACGGGCGGTGCGATCGCGAATTAGATCCCCTAGCTGATGAAGAGTAATTACCAATGCAGGAGTAACTAGTCTTCCTTGGGAATAACTTAAACCCAATGCCAGTAAGTCTAAGCAATCAATATTAATTTTCCGATCCCCAAAAAGGCTTTGAATTGCTCTTTTCGCTATGGGTAAGGTTACAGTTACTAAACTAGCAAGAGCAACCGATCGCAACCAAACTAATCCACTTTGATAACTCAACCAACTAACGATAGTAGTGAAGACGGGTAATCTTAAACTCGACCAATTTTCAGTTGTTAGGGTTGGCTTTTTGCTTGGTTTGTTTGGAATTGAACTAGTTGTAGCTGCTTGTTTAATTAAATTTGCTAAATCAGAGGCAATTTCTACCAGTGAAGAACCTGTATAAAGATAAAGATAATCAATGGTGATCGAAGCTGCTGCACGATTGACCCTCACATGATTAATTCGGGGTTGAGCAAGTAAAAATTGTTTGAGATTGGCTGCATAGTCCAGGTCATCTTTTAAACGGTAGATGCGAAATCTAACTCTACCTGGAACATGATGAACCAAACAAGGTAGAGAATGATAAGCTTCGATTTGTTGTCTGTCAATTACGGATGGAGGGTTTGTCAAATAGTTACACTCCTTATGATATAAAATTCCTGATTTTAGTTAGAGATTGTTAATTAGGAATTATCTAGTTAGGAATTATTTAGTTAGGAATTTTGGTTAAAAATTGTTGGTTGGAAATCCTTGCTGAACTCTATTTTCTTATCGAACAATAAGCAATACTACATCTAATTTACATGATTTTTTTGCTTTCAACCTTTACCTGAATTATGTAGTTCCGGAAAATTCAAAATTAAACCTGGCTGAGCTTATTGACAATATCCATCAAACGCATGCCTAATTCCCAATCAGACAATCCTTGATTATCATAATTAATGGCGATCGAGGTTGCAGCACGATTAATTCGGACGCTTTTGACATATTCATCAGCGTTTAAAGCCTGCTCTAAACGACGGGCAAAATCAGCATTAATAGCTAGTTGAGGCATCCGCAAACGAACTCTTCCCGGAACAGCATGAGCGATCGCATAATCTTGAAAATTAACCTCTGATGCTCCTATCCCTACTTTATTAGAACTAGAATTATTGTTCTCGCTGACTGCATCTTGTTTTTCTTGTTTGAGGTGGATAAAAATTTGACGCGCTATACTTGCCACCAACAAGTTGACTATGAGAGCATTTGCTCCTCGCAGTTTAAATCGAGTCGCAATAAAGACTCCAATTACCGCTGGGAGAATCATTTCGACCTCTCCATGTTCTTTTAAAAATGCCCCTAGCTGGGAGGTTGAATCTTCTGAGGAGAGGTGACTGAGATTATTAGTTGAAGTTGTAGCTGTCATGAGTAGTATTCACTTCTATCTATACATGTTAAGCAAAATATGCTTTGGATAAATCAAATCTTAAGAAGACTTATCCTACGGTTCATCTGCTAATTAAGCTTCTTTATTCCTTGACTTCTTCACAATCTTGGCTTTTTCACAATCATATAAAATAACTGCATATTTAACTCCTGTTTCCTTGGTTACCGTAAAATCTTCTTCTAAACCTTTAATGCCATGAATTTGAGCTTTTATGGAATTATTCTTAGAAATATTGGGAGAAGTAGAATATTGTTGGTCTACCCATTCATAAAATTCAACCATCTTAGGATTGCAGAAAGTACAACCATGACACTTCTCGGGAGTCAGCACCTTGCGCACTCTCCCTTTTTGGATTAATTTTGAGAGCATTTGCCTAAGTGCATCTCCATCTACATGAAAGTGCAGTTCCATGTCTGCTAAGGAAACACGATGATAATCAAGTACGAAGTCTTGCAGTTCTTTTAAAATCATAAAAAACCTCGCGGGAGTTTATGCTAACGCACAGACGCGGCGTAGCCGTTTGTTGACGCAGCTACGCTGAACACCATCAGGTGCGGGCTAACGGACACGCTGCGCTAAGGAAACCGTTTTTAAGCCAAGGGAGGAAAAATGTCAAATTGGTAAAATCTGAAGAAAATCATTGGCGTACCTTTCAAGATTGCGCGGAGTGTCCAAGAAATATTAATTTTAGTCAAGAAACAAGGAAAAATCATTGCGATCGCGACGGTCGAAGAAATTGAATTTTCCTCTTCTCCTTATTCCTAATAACTTAGATCAATTCATCGCAGTTGTTTCTTGAGTACGGTTAGCAGCCATATTGGCAACTTCGCGATCGATAAAAAAGATACCTTGTCCTTCCGTTCCGATTAGTTTCATTTTGTCCAGAATACTTTTAAATAAAAATTCTTCTTGGTGTTGTTCGGCAACATACCATTGGAGAAATTGAAGAGTGGCATAGTCTGATTCAGTACTTGCTAAATGGACTAAGTCATTTATTTTGCCAGTAATCAGTTGCTCATGTTCGTATATCTGCTCAAACATTTCTGTCAAAGAATTAAAATCTGTTGGTGGAGCTTGCATACCACCCATAATTGCCAAAGCACCTGTTTCTTGAAGATATTTCAGTAAGCGACGCATGTGTGCCATTTCTTCATCCGCGTGTTGACTTAAGAAAGTCGCACAGCCCTCGAGGGATTTATAAGCGCACCAAGAACTCATTTGCAAGTAGAGATGGGAAGAATAGATCTCTAAGTTAATTTGTTGGTTGAGACGCTCGATAGTTTTTTGAGATAACATAATTCACCTTCTTACCTAGTCAATTGCGATATGCTCGCTTCAGTTAAACACGAGTTGAGGTTTTAGCTTTTTGCTGCGTGCTTTCTTCCCGGTTGGGATTAATGGAAATTTTCTGGGAACTCCGAGATCGTTTGAGGAGGAAAATTGTTCCCGCTATAGCAGCAACTCCACCGATAATCCAAGCCAGAGATGAAACTGGGTGTCCAAAGAAAGTAGCTATTTGATAAAACATAACTGCTACCCAATAACCTAAACCTGTAGTCCAAAGCCCAACCAACACCGTCCAACCTAAATTAGTTTCACGGTAAATTGCACCTGTTGCAGCAACACAGGGAAAGTACATTAGTACGAATAATAAATAAGCAAATGCTCCTGTGGTACCGTCAAATCTTTTTGCCATCTGTCCAAAAGTACCTACTGCTACTTCTTGTTTTTCGGCGGCAGCTGCTTGATCTCGTACATCACCAATATTTAAGCCAATGGGATCGAGTATTTGATTGCCAAGTTCAGCTAAATTAGTGGGAATGCTGGCAAAAGCGGAAGCAATACCACCCCAAAAATCAAAAGCTTCTTTTTTTTCTACTTTTCCTGACTCTTCTTGAGCTAACTGACCATACAGAGAATCAAGAGAACCAACCATTGCTTCTTTGGCAAACACTCCAGTAAAAATACCTACGGTAGCAGGCCAGTTTTCTTGACGAACGCCCATCGGGGCAAATAATGGAGTTACAGCTTGGCTAGTAGCCGACAAAATCGAATCTTTGCTGTCTTGTGTGCCAAAGGAGCCGTCCGTACCCACGGAGTTGAGTAAACTCAAGATCATCACCATGACTACGATTACCTTACCTGCTCTGAGTAAAAATCCTCTCAGTCTGTCCCAAGCGCGAATCGCAATTCCTTTGGGCTGGGGGATGTGATAGGGCGGTAATTCCATCACAAAGGGCGAGGCTTCCCCCTGCATGATGGTGTTTTTCATCACTAGTCCGGTAAAAATAGCAGCAGCAATACCAATTAAATACAGACCGAAAACCAGGTTTTGCCCGTTACGGGGAAAGAAGGCAGCTGCAAATAGAGCATATACAGGCAATCTTGCGCCGCAAGACATGAATGGGTTCATCATAATGGTCATCAAGCGATCGCGCCTATTTTCTAGAGTTCGAGTCGCCATAATTGCCGGTACATTACAGCCAAAACCCACTAGCATCGGCACGAAGGATTTACCAGGTAAGCCCACCAAGCGCATCAATTTATCCATGACAAATGCTGCCCTTGCCATGTAACCGGAATCTTCGAGAATCGAAAGAATGACAAATAGTAAGCCGATTTGAGGAATAAAGGTAGCTACTGTTTGAATACCACCGCCAATAGAGGTGATGAAACCGATTAACCATCCTGGGGTATTGAGGGATTCTAACCAAGCCTTCGGCGCTTCCACAAAGACGGTACCAAAGGAAATATCGAAGAAATCGATAAATGCACCACCGATATTGATCGCGATGAAAAACATTAAGTACATCACCACTAAAAATAAGGGGATGCCAATCCAACGATTGAGGACAAATTGGTCGATTTTGTCAGATTTAGTGCTACTGATATCTCTGGTCTGTTGTACTGAACTTTGTATCAAACTACGAATAAAGCCATAGCGACTATCAGCGACAATAATATCGATATCTTCATGTAACAGTTGATGAATCTTATGGCGATTTTCAATAACAATTTGATCTAATTCTTTTCCTTTAAGCTCGGGGGCAACACTGCCTTCATATTCCAGCAATTTTAGAGCTATCCACCTGGTAGAAATTTTTTGATTGCGTCCTTTTTTCCTAACTAGTGGTTCAATTTGGCTGAGGGTATCTTCAATCACTGCTGGGTAAGCTACCACCGTAGGTAGATTGCCAGGATTATCGATTAATTCATTAATTTTGCTTCTTAGGACTTCAATCCCTTCCCCTAAAAAAGCACTGATCGGAATCACAAAACAACCCAATCTTTGGGAAAGAACATCGGTATTAATCTCTAATTCTCTCTCCCGTGCCACATCGATCATGTTCAATGCTGTTACCATTGGCAGGCGCATTTCCATAATCTGAGTAGTTAGATATAGATTGCGTTCTAAGTTAGAAGCATCGACAATATTAATAATTAAATCCGCTTCCCCAGATAGCAGATAATCTCGGGCAATCAACTCATCTAGTCCCGTGCTTTCATCTTCTGCATCTAAAGAATACACCCCTGGCAAATCTACAACGGTAACTTCAATTCCGTCATTGATGTATTTACCTTCTTTGCGATCTACAGTAACCCCAGGCCAGTTCCCCGTACGTTGATTAGCACCTGTTAAATCGTTAAACAGAGTGGTTTTTCCGCAGTTAGGGTTGCCAATTAAAGCAATTGTCTGTTTTTTCATTTTTTGACCCACAATTTTTTGACTCTTAATAATTAATTAATCAATTAATTCAATTTCTCAACCACAAGGGCAGCAGCTTCGTCCTTACGCAGACTTAATTTAAAGCCTCGCACTTGAATTTCTACCGGATCCCCTAGAGGGGCAACACGGGTGACGGTAAACTCTGTACCAGGAGTTAAACCCATTGCCAGTAGCTTTTTCTTGTAAGCTTTCTTGGTATGGTCTTCACTTGATTGGTAATGAGTTACTTTCCCTTTCTGATTTACTTGTAAATCTCTTAATGTGGTTGCATTACTTTCCATGTCTTGATTAACCTCTTGCAGTTCGACTAGATAATCAAAGGGTTGATCGGATACCAAAATTCGCTTTGTCATCCCTTCATCGATCCCGATTCGACTCTCCCCCACACCAACAATGATGTTGCCAGCCAAATTCTGAAGTACTTGAATGGCAATACCTGGAGCTAATCCCATCCCCAGTAGCCGATTAATCCCATCTTTGCTTTCATAGCCAGCAATCCACAAGCGATCGCCTACCTGAGCCTTTGCCAATGCCATAATGGAGCGTTTTTGGCGGGGGTTTTCAGTTTCAGCTAGACGATTACCTTCCCTATGTCGATGACGATGTTGTCTATTGTTATTGTGGGTGTCATCCATTTTATGTTTTCTTTCCCTCATCTTGTAAAATTATTTGGTTAAAGCTTGTCAAATTTGAAATTCAAATTAACTTTTCTCCGTAGCGAAAGTTACCATTATTTTGTTAGCCATCCCTACACCCAAGCCAATTTGCTTGTCTTGAATGCTGATAATAATAGAACCGCTTTTAGTTTTACTAATAACTCCAACTTCTGAGCCTAGAGTTAAACCCATTTGACCAAGGCGATATATCATGCCCTTACCATTCAAAATTTGAGTAATCACAACGTGTTCGCCAACCTGGGTGTTCGATAGGGCAAATACTTGCTTCATCCTGGATTTATTCTGGGTTAACTCTGGAGCAAATTTTGCTCTATTTCCATCTTTATCTTGCTTTTCGGGTGTTTGTGTTTCTCCAAAAAAGGTAAACTTCCTCCATCCATGATGTCTTTGGTATCTTTGCCTTTGATTGTTAGGCTGATCGTCCATTTTTGCACCTTCCTAGTAATTCAAGAGTCAACCGACAAGGACTAACCCAAAAACAGCTTATTCACAGATCGCAGGAAGAAACCTTCTCCTACTCTCCCCAACTCCTCTTAATTTTCTCCGAGGAGAGAGGATAAAAGATTTTTTTGGCGAGGGTAAGGTTGATTGATTAAAACAACCACCATGTTGTTAAAAATAATTCCTATTTATTAACTATGAATTAATTCATACCATAGTTAACTGTATTACTAATGATCTATTAACAGATATTTAAAATTTGAAGTTATGAGAAGGTGACAAAAGTCTCATTAGCACTAAATAACAGAAAATATTATCAAAAAAGATTATATTTATAAGTAATTTGTTAATAATTATTTTAACTAGATGACAATATAAGTCTTCAAGTACCGGTATTTCTTAACCGTAGGAGAGATATGATTCATATTGTTGTTCAACAGCGTCAACAACATGCAAGGAAAATTAATTGTCTTTGAAGGAGTAGAGGGTTGTGGGAAAAGCACCCAGATGCAGATTTGTTGTGAGTGGTTGCAAAGTTTAGGTATTCCCGTGTTAGTCACCCGCGAACCAGGGGGAACAGTTTTAGGTGCAGATATCCGTAGATTGTTATTAGAGAAGTCAGACGATAAACCAATTACATCTACCACCGAATTACTGTTATATGCAGCAGACAGATCGCAGCATGTAGAACAGGAACTCAGACCTAACTTAGCTGCGGGAAAAATTATTTTGTGTGATCGCTATACTTATTCAACTGTTGCTTATCAAGGTTATGGTCGCGCTTTAGACATGAATTTAATTAACCAACTAAATGCGATCGCTACAGGGGGGTTAGAACCCGATCTAGGTTTATGGCTAGATTTGGATGTTGAGGTGGGTTTTGCACGTAAGCGGGGAAGTGGAGATATTGCAGATCGCATCGAGCAAGAAAAAATCGATTTTCACCATCGGGTGCAGTTGGGATATAGTAAGCTAGCTGCGTCTAAACCGGGAATTATATTTAGAGTTGATGGTAGTTTAACAAGAGAAGAAGTAACACAACAAATTCAAGAAATTTTGAATCCAAGGTTGGAAGCTTGGGGATATAAAAACCCTGTAGAGACGTAGCATGCTACGTCTCCCCCGTGAACTGTATTCGTGAGTTATCAAAAACTTTCGCTTAGAATAATGCTTGTAAGTGCGATAGGTGTAGTTGCCTGCCTGCGGATCGCTTCCATCTTTAATGTTTCAATCCCGCAAGCGGGATTCGTAAGGTTTCAAGTTTTTGGATGGAAGACGACTCTGAAAATAAGGAAAAGGTTTCAATCCCGCAAGCGGGATTCGTAAGGTTTCAAGACCACGCCAAGAATGGGATTCTAAAAAACAACAACAGTTTCAATCCCGCAAGCGGGATTCGTAAGGTTTCAAGCTTACTTTAGTAACGTTCTAGAACATGCAGAAAGAGTTTCAATCCCGCAAGCGGGATTCGTAAGGTTTCAAGGAAGAAGAAAAAAATGTTATTGAAGTTGAAGAAAAGTTTCAATCCCGCAAGCGGGATTCGTATCGTTTCAAGAAATAAATAATGCAACAGCTATTTTCAGTTATGCGAGGTTTCAATCCCGCAAGCGGGATTCGTATCGTTTCAAGAACTAAGGAGTTACCAACACTCAAAGAGAAATTATGTTTCAATCCCGCAAGCGGGATTCGTATCGTTTCAAGTCCGCCGCCCAAAATCCTTACAGAGCAAGGATTCCACAACTGATTTTGGCAGACCTCAAAAATGACCTCATTTCACCCATCCTTATTGAAACAAATTATCATTTACTCCAACAACCAAAACGCTGTAACTATTTAATTATCAAGGTTCCGGCGATTTTGGCAGAACCCCCCGGGTTTTGACCCCCGCTTCGGTTTGCCAAACATCAAGCTAATGCCAATATCATACTGGAAGTAATTCCTTCTGTCGAGCATCTAAATAATAAAGTACAATGCGATCGCGCAGCAACTTTATATAAAGTCTTCCATGATCTGCCTTTATCATCAATAGAAGTGAGATGACATCATCCACCCCATTTAGCTCCTTAATCGGACAACCACAAGCAATTGAATTACTCACACAAGCCGTAATGCAAAACCGAATCGCCCCGGCTTATTTGTTTGCGGGTGCAGATGGGGTAGGAAGAAGTTTAGCTGCAAGGGGCTTTATTGAATTGATATTTACCCATACCCTGACAGAACAAGCTTCTAGACCTGATGCAATCAAAATTATTCAAACCAAATTACAAAAAGGTAATCACCCAGATGTTTTGTGGGTAGAACCAACCTACCAACACCAAGGACAGCTACTGACACCAACACAAGCAGCAGAAAAAGGACTCAAACGCAAAGCACCACCTGCAATTCGTCTCGAACAAATTCGAGCAATTACCGAGTTTCTCGGACGTCCACCCCTGGAAGCCTCAAGGAATATAGTAGTACTAGAACAAGCTGAAACTATGGCGGAAGCTGCAGCGAATGCTTTACTTAAAACCTTGGAGGAACCGGGAAAAGCAACCTTAATTTTAATTGCACCTTCACCAGATTCAATTCTTTCAACTTTAGTATCGCGCTGTCAAAAGATTCCCTTCGTCCGCTTAAATATAGATGGGATGTCCGAAGTACTCAAAAAAACCGGAAATCAAGAAATTTTACAACATCCAACCATATTAAATGTTGCTGCTGGTAGTCCTGGTGAAGCGATAAACTCCTACCAACAATTACAAACAATCCCTTCCGAGTTACTGCAAATTGTTAGTCAACCTCCCAAAACCTATCGTAATGCCCTAGAGTTAGCCAAAAAAGTAGATAAAGAATTAGATACCGAAGCCCAGTTATGGTTAGCTGACTACCTACAGCAAACTTATTGGAATAATCTACGTCAAGCAAATATCGTGCAAGAGCTAGAAAAAGCGAAGAAAGCTTTGCGTTGTTATGCTCAACCGCGTCTTGTTTGGGAATGTACTTTTTTATCTTTAGTTTAACACTCTCAGGTCTAAAGACACTGATATCCTGCAGTTGTGGGGATTTCTAAGCGTAGAAAAAAGTTTTAACTAGAAAAACGTACTGAACCATCTTCCAGGTTGATATTCCGATATATAGAAAATAAATTTATCTAAATGAGTGAAGAATTTCATTTACCCTTATCAATATAGTATAGAAGTTTAATCTTGTTTGAAAAACTTTCAAGAACAGTAATGCGGAAGCACTTTTACTGTGTTAGAAAGGGTAGGTAATAGGGTTATTATATTTTGATTTTGATTTTGATTTTGGTTTTGATGAAGTTGAAATTGGATTGAATTTTGATATTGAGTTTGAGCTTGGTATTGAATCTGATTTCTTTGCAAACCGATCAACTTTTTTTTCCAAGATAGTGTGGTGTGAATAATTTCACCCAAATCATTATATTGGGGTTCCCAGCCAATGACTTGACGAATTTTGTCTGCACAACTGGTGACACAAGCAGGATCTCCACAACGGTAATCTGCTTCAACTACCGGAAAATCAACTCCAGAAATTTCTTTTACTTTATTAATTACTTGACGTACGCTATAACCTTTCCCATAGCCACAATTAAGGGTTTGACTTTCGTGACCTTTCTCTAAATAGCGTAGAGCATCTACATGAGCGCTAGCTAAATCTTCGACGTGAATATAATCTCTAATCCCAGTACCATCGAAGGTAGGAAAATTAGTACCAAAGATTTTGACTTCAGGTTTTAGTTTTAATGCTGCATCACAAGCGACACCAATCAAATGGGTTGTATTCAGAGATATTTGTCCGATCCTTCCTCCTGGTTCTGCGCCAGCAACGTTAAAGTATCGTAGAATTACATAGCGCAACGATGAAGCTCGAGCATAGTCTTTAATTAACCACTCACTACATAATTTTGAACGTCCGTAGGGATTGATAGGTTCAGTAGCTGATGATTCAGTCACAGGAAGTGTTTTTGGTTCTCCATAGACTGCTGCTGTACTAGAAAAAATAATTTTATCAACACCTGCTCGATCGCAACAATTGAGAAGATTTAAGGTGTTGCGGGTATTATTTGCATAATAATCTAGTGGATATTTGACAGAATCAGGTACAGTTAAACTCGCTGCAAAGTGCAAAACAGCACCAAATTCATTCTCTCTGAATGCTTGCTCGAGGTAATCTATATCAGATAAATCGCCAATAATTAATTTGCCATAAAGTACGGATTGGGGGGAACCTGTAGAACAATTATCATACACAACTACATCATAACCAGCTTCACCCAATTGACGGACGACATGAGAACCTATATATCCAGCACCACCTGTAACCAAAATTTTTTGTTTCATCTACCTTTACCCAATAGAACAACCCGAATAGTTTTGACAAAAATTTTTATCTCTAACCACCAAGAGTAATTTTTGATGTAATAAAGGTCATAAGATAACTTTTCCGCAGCATCTTTAATGGAAGCACCATAAGGATACATAACTTGAGCCCAACCTGTAATTCCTGGCTTCACAGAATAACGAAGCTCATAGTAAGGAATTACCTGTTTGAGTTTAAGGTCGAATTCTGGTCTTTCTGGACGAGGACCGATTAAACTCATTTCTCCTCGAATGACATTCCAAATTTGTGGTAGTTCGTCAATTCTGAATAGTCTAATCCAATGTCCTACATTCGTAATCCGAGAATCTCGTTCTTCAGCCCATTTCGCACCTTGTTTTTCTGCATCTTGATACATGGAGCGAAACTTATAAACTTTAAAAGTTTGACCGTGTAATCCCGTTCTTATTTGGGAATAAAAAATACCACCCGGACTGTCTAATTTGATTGCGATCGCAACTAAAAACATCAATGGGGATAAAGTCACGAACAAAACAATACTCAGGATAATATCTACAATTCTTTTAACAGTTAAATTTACCCCACCAGCAAGTATTTCAAAGCCTTGTCTAAATAACAGTTCATTGTTATCTAGTAAAGAGGAAGGTACTTTACCAAATAAGTTTTCATAAAAATCTAGTAGTCGATGAATGCGATTCCCCTGTAAACGCATTTTTAGGAGTTGTTCTAAACTTAATTGAGATAGGTTTGCATCATTTGCAACTATAATTCCAGACCAATTTTGTTGTTCAACTAAAGGTAAATCTTTTAAATCACCTAAATATTCAGATTGTGACTTTACTAAATTAGAACCATTCTTTTTAGAATCATTTTTTTCAGAATCAGTAATGAAAGCTAACTTTCCATAAGGATTTAAATGGGTAAATTTTTGAGAAAATTCAATTGCATTGTCATCTATACCTAATATTAACCAACGACTATTTTGAGCTTGTAATCGTACCCATTTCACCACAATCCATCGGGAGATAAGTGTCCAAGCAGTAAGTAAGCTTAAGTTTAATAGGGTTATTTTCCGCTCAAGCAAAGAATTTACGTCATCAATATTACTGATAATCATTAAAAAATAGGCACTTGAAATGATCACTAAATAAGTAACAGCTATTTTTTTTAGACTAATTAAATTATTAAAATTATTTCTAAAATTATATATATCTGCAAGATAAAAAGTTATAAATATCCAAGGCAATAAGTAACATAAAAATGGAGTGAAACTCTGAAAATTTTGCTCAATATGTAAATAAAAAAATACTCCTAAGTAAATAAAAAATCCCAGTATATCACCTAAAAAAATAATCAAATAAAGGAAGCGGTGGATATGAAAAAAATAAGATTCTCGCAGTGGAGTATTTGCAATATAGGTGATACTCATATATCTAAAGTTTTTAAGTATGTTCAATTAGGTTCTTTAATCTCTTCAGTATTGAGATTTTATTCGTAGAGAAATATACAATAAATACAACAATCAACCTAATAATTAATCATGAAATTATATTGCACAATTTTATTGTCAAAATTGATGATAGTTCTGCACCTTTCATAAAGACACTTAAATTATTCTATGATTCATTTTTTATATTAACTAAATATCAATAATTAATGATATATTTTATAGATATTTAGCTATAAACAAGCTGAATGATTATTTATCTCAAAATCCTGTACAAATATTAGCTCAATGTACTAAAAATTTTATGTCTAATACAGGATTATTAGATAAGTATTGACATTCGAGAAAACTTTATATAAATTATGTGTTTTTACTATTTATCACATTTTAATTTTTGGATGACATCAGGAAAAATACTGAATTAGCATTTTTATACTAAAAAAAGTAATCTATCCAATTACTTCTGTTAAAGTTTGACACCTAATTGCCAATATTTTTTAGTAATTTCGAGCTTTGGTAATTTCTATAAACTCGACACATAAACTCTCTAAACGGTTGTGCAAACATCGGGGGAACCAATATCAATGTACTCAACCACCACCATTTTTTGCGCAACCGAAATCATAAAGCGCTTGCAGCGATAATCTCCTAAATTTTCTCTCCTAGATTTTCAATGACTAAGTAAGTAGGTAAGAAAAAAGTAAACTCTGTAAAGAAATATAAAATACTCGTATTTTGCTCGTAGTAGCGCTTTAGCGCTAAAGCGCTATTACAAACAAGTTATGATTTTTCTTACTAACCTACTTAAGGCTAATTAACAGTCCTGAAGAACCAAATTTATTTATTGGGAAGTTATTTTGTCCAGCCTCCTAAATAAATATAATCAAGGGTTTTACGCAATTCGTAACTTATGATTCGTAACTTATAATTTGCACGCGCTATGCAAACGTAATTCTTAATTCCTAATTATTGAGTCAGCATTATCCCTAAATTATACGTATATACACCCAAGTAATTTCTTTAGTATATGTTTATAAATAACTTACCGATTAATTATATTCGACTATGTTATTAAGAGAAAAATATATTGAAAATTCTACAAAACATATATATTGGGACTTACGCAACTGGCATATTTTTCCTCTAGGGTGTGTGACGCGATGAAAATATCTGAACATAAGAATCAGACTTGTAGCCTCACGCACCAACCACCAATTGTAACACTTGCGTAAGTCCTGTATATACCTTTGTTTTGAAATTAAGTATGCTTAAATGATTGTAGCAAAGCTTCAGACCATAACATGCAGAAGTAAAACAACTTAAAAGAATGTAAAAAAGTATAGAAATTAAACAATTATATATTTGATTAAAAGATGAGAATATATTGTATTTTATTTTCATTTTATTCCAGCTAATTCTCAACAATTAATTTCAAATTATTGAGGTGTTTGTGATTTCATAATCAATATTTTGATCTCATCAAGTTCTAGCTCATGGATTTAATTTTAGCGTAGCGCTTACAATGATAAACCTAAACTATAAGACCCTTAGCCGTAAGCTAATTAGCTTAATAATTATTAGTTCTGGAATATTTACGTTTGATTATTATGGTAATAATTATTCAGCTTATGGTAATCCTGGACAGGAAAAAACTATCTTTTGTCACTATGAATGCAAAGAGGAAAAGAGAAATAATCTGACAGAACTAAAATTATTGCAAAAAAGAGAAAATCAATACAACGGTATTATCAGAAATAATCTTTCCTCTTTACCTTCAAAAACCAAAGTTAATCGAGAATTAAAATCACCATTAGTATTAATAAAACCCAAAGATAAAAATAAAGAAATAGAGATTCCAACTCAAAAAAATAAACTTATTTCCCAGATAGATTCTTCTGGTGTAGTTGGTGATACTTTAGGAGAAGCTAACAGATTACAAAAAGAGCTTTTAATTGACCCCATAATTATCAAACGCAATTTACGAGTCGCTCCTGGTTCTAGCAGTGGTACTCCTACTGCTTACGGTGCAAACTGGCGTCAGGCTTATATTGGAGGAGGTGTCTTTTTCCCTTTTGAGGATGGAGGTACTGATGGCTCATTATCTCTAGGGTTTGGGTTAGGAGACGCTGTTAAGTCAGTAGGAGTAGAAGTCAATTTTAATGTCACCAGTGTGGGAGGAGGAAATAATTTTGACTTTGCTGATAGTGGAACAGTAGGTTTTAAGCTTCATAAATATTTTAATGATGGTACAGCAGTAGCTGTTGGTTGGGTAGATCCGATTTCATGGGGAGATTCCACAAACGCAAAAGACACATTTTATGGAGTTGTGACTAAATCATTTGAACTTGAGCCTGATAACGCCAAAAATAACTTACCTTTGACAGTCTCATTAGGAGTTGGTAGTGGAAATTTTCGTTCTGTGGGTGCAATTAATTCCGGAGAAAACTCTATAAATATCTTTGGTAGTTTAGGCTTACGTGTGACACCACAATTTGCTCTTACTAGTAGTTGGACTGGAAATAGACTTAACCTTGGAGGTTCTCTTGTTCCATTAAAAAATACTCCAGTAGTTTTCAGTACAGTTCTCACTGACATTACCGATAATGTTGAAAATGCTTCTGGCTTCAGTTTCAGTGCTGGTTATGCTTTTCAATTCTAATTAATGCTATCCGTGTTAATACACTTTTATCAAACTAATCTCAGTTAAATATCTATAATGAATAATTTCAGAAATATATTACATCTTAGTATTTTCACTATATTAATGAGTTGTTGTGCTGGGATTATAGCCACAAGAACTAATGCAGGTGAAACGGTAATTAATGGGAGTAGTATTGATTCATCGACATTCTCTGGAAATACTTTTACTCCAGAAAGTAGTAATACTGTTCCTGTTTCAGCACCAGATACTAATTTATTTGTTGATACTGATGGAAACATAATTATTTCACCATCAGCACAACAACAATTAAATAAAGTTGCTAAAGTTATTTTTGATAATAATCTATCTGCTTTTGATGATAATCCGAATTCTGTAAGTAGTATTCTTGAGATGATGATTGCAAGATCTACGGTAGATTTTACAACCGAACAATTTACCTCTTCTCTGCAGAATTCAGGTGTATCAGGAGATTTAGTTAATAAGTTTGTCACAAGTGTAGCAGGATTATTTAAATCATCAACTCCTAATGTGACTACGAATAATATTACAAATACATCTGAAGACCTGTTAGATAATAACCTTTTGACAAATCAAAACTCAGGGATATATGTAGATATTAATCAGTTGAATTCTACTATAAAAGCTTATAATAATATAGTTTTAAATAGTGACCTTACAACTCTTCAAAATCTATCTAAAAATCCTGATTTCTTAAAAATTAATCAAATTCTCAAGGAATTAAGGGTTTCTGTAAGTAAAGTGAATTGATACGGTAGAATTTATTCGGACTTACGCAACTGGCATATTTTTCCTGTAGGGTGTGTGACGCTGTGAAAATATCTGAACGTAAGAATCAGACTTATAGCGTCACGCACCAACCACCAATTGTGACACTTGCGTAAGTCCTGTTTATATTTGTAATTTTCTTCATTATCTATACAGTAAGAGACGCAGTTTAACTGGGTCTCTTAAATATTTTTCAGTAATATCTAGCGTTTTCAGTATTATTACTGATGGATAATTCACTATAAATCAATGATAAATACTAGTATAAATACTGCGAGGTATCGATTTGATAAAGTGCATAGTGTAAGAGTTGTAGCGATGCGCTAGTAAAAGGTTACTGGAGGAAAACATATTGCTTCTTCAGAGTTTGTCAGCCATCATAATTAATGTGGTGGAGTAGTAGTGTCCGTCTCATTAAATATGACGGGTTTGTTTGTCCACAAAACCTTGTAGAGACGTGTTAGCGCTTAGCGATAGCGTACCGGATTGCACGCGGCTTGCGCCGAACCGTAGGTAGTGGCTCCGCAGGTAGCGCAGCTAGAGCCTACGGCGACGGCGAAGCCTCTAGCTATAGGTATTGCGTAACCGTTAGGTTAAAATTTCACGTCTCTACAGCCCTAAAATTAATGGGACAGACTACTAGTCGACCACATTATTTTTGATGACATGATTAAGATTGATAGTAGTGGTATGCACTAACGGAAATGCTATGCTCATAGTGCTTTGATTTCAAGAAAATGAATTCCAACTAGAAGCCCATACAGGTTTGAAAACCACGCGATTTCTAGGGTGCTTTACGCTACGCGATAACGTGTAAACCAAATAAGTTTTTACTCCTGACTCTTGGATTCTGCTATGGATTTTTTCTAGAAAATCATAAGTAGAGAAGCAATTTAAGTCAATTAATCAAATGCTTAACCTAAAAGATATTTCAAATGCTAGTCAAAGAAGAAGACCAAGATTATATTGATTTACATAAATATTGGCAAATTCTTAAAAGGCGTTGGTTTTTACTAAGCATTGTAAGTTTTTCTGTCTTTGGAATTACCGGAATAATCACGTTTTTACAACAACCAATATATGAAGCTCAAGGAAAACTCAACTTTAATAAGCAAAATGGAGCATCTTCTTTAACTGGTCTAGATAAACAGCTTGGAGAACTAAGTGGTTTGACAAATACTAGTAATCCTTTGGAAACAGAAGCAGAGGTTATTCGTTCTCAGAATATTCTTAAAAAAACTATTGCTGAATTAAAATTACGAGATCGAGATAATCAAACCCTATTAGTAGACAAATTTCTCCAAAAGTTAAGAGTTAAAAGTGTTCGAGGTACAGATGTTTTAAGACTTTCTTATCAAAGTACTAATCCTCAAGAAGCTGCTGCTGTTGTTAATTCTATTATGAAAAATTATCTAGAACATAATATTCGCAGTAATAGAGCAGAAGCAACCGCAGCAAGGGAGTTTCTACTACAACAGCTACCAGAAGTGAAAGCGAAAGTATTGGAAGCAGAGATTAGCTTACGTAAATTTAAGGAAAGTAATAATATTATTAATCTTCATGAAGAATCCAAAGCAGGGGTGGAAAGTTTAAAGGAAATATCAGATGAAATAACTAAAACTCAAGCTCAATTAGTGGATATAGATACTCGTTCTAAAGCTTTACAAAATAAGTTAGAACTTAACTCTCAACAAGCAATAGCCTTAAGTGGTTTGAGTACTTCTACAGGTGTTCAAGGAGTTTTAGAAGAATATCAGAGTTTGCAAAAACAGTTAGCAACAGCAAGAACTCGTTATACAGACAACCATCCAGATATTATCGATTTATACAATAAAATTCTTGCTTTAAGAGAGCAGTTAGCAACTCAAGTTTTCCGAAATTTACAAGGATCGCAATCTGTCAAAGAACGTGATTTGCAAATAGGACAAGTCAAGCAAACTTTAACAAGCAAATTAGTAAACTCAGAGGTTGAGCGTTTAGGATTAGCAAATCGTGTAGCACAACTCAGAAAAGAATATGCAATATTCCACCAAAGATTGAGTTCTTTACCGCGACTCGAACAAATACAATTACAAATAGAGCGACAATTACAAATTGCGAGGTCAACATACGAGCAATTACTCAAGCGACTACAAGAGGTAGAACTCTTAGAGAATCAAAATGTTGGTAACGCAAGAATACTTGCAGAGGCTGTAACTCCTTTAAAACCAGTTTCTCCCCGGATTATTCTGAATCTTTTACTTGGTGGTTTTTTAAGTACCATACTTGGTATGGGAATAGCTCTTTTAGTAGAAGCAATGGATAAATCTATAAGGAGTGTGGAAGAAGCCAAGCTACTTTTAGATTATCCTTTATTAGGTACTGTTCCTACCCTAGACAAAAAAGAGAAAGTAGACTTACCTTTACTCAAAATTCCTTATTGCGCAAGCAGCTATGCCTTTGAGATGCTTCAGGCAAGTTTAAACTTTACTACCTCCGATAAAAGTTTAGGAGTAATTGTAGTAACAAGTTCAGTCCCTGGAGAAGGTAAATCTTTTGTAAGTAGCAACTTAGGAATAGCTACAGCTCAACTAGGAAAACGCGTATTAATAATAGATGCAGATATGCGTTGTCCCCGTCAGCATGAAATTTGGAGTTTGCATAATCTCACAGGATTAAGTAATATCCTTGTAGGTCAGACAGAACGGGAAAAAACCGTTAGACAAAAATTATATAACCTTGATATTCTGACTTCTGGAACAATTCCACCCAATCCAATTGCTTTACTAGATTCCCAGCGGATAACTTCCTTAATTGAGCAAGCTAGAAGTGATTATGATTTTATCATTATTGATAGCCCACCTTCTATAATAGCTCCTGATGCTCAGCTTTTAGGAAAGTTGGCTGATGGAATACTATTTGTTGTTCGTCCTGGGACATCTGATTCTAGTGCTGTTAAAAATACAAAAAGAATATTGGAACAATCTGGACAGCATATTTTAGGGATGGTGGTTAATGATATCAACTCCGGAGACAGTTACGGTAGCCACTACGCCTATCAATACTATAAGCAAAAAGTTGCCAAAAACAACGATAGTCTCAAACTACCTACATAAATAGGTTTTATAAAAATTATCTTGATAAAGATTATCTTAGGTATGACTTTTAAAGCCTACAAAACTTTAATAGATAGAAAATAATGACTGTAAACATAGTGTGGAATGGATTAAACAGGTGAAGTATACATATGAAAATATCGAATCCCTAACCAAGAATATTAATAGTTTTCAAGAATTAGAAGAAAAGATTATTAATCATACAGCGACTATTGGAGTTATTGGTTTAGGTTATGTAGGTTTACCCTTTGCAGTAGAAAAAGCAAAGGTAGGCTTTAATGTTATTGGCATAGAACAAAATCCTTTAAGAACAGAACGCGTTAACAGCGCGAATAGTTACATTAGTGATGTTAAAAATCATGAGCTAAAACAGGTAGTAGCAGATGGTAAACTCAAAGCTGTTACCGGATTTGAAGTTATTCCAGAAATAGATATATTGGTAATTTGCGTACCAACTCCACTGACCAAAAATTTGACTCCCAATTTAACTTATATTGAGAATGTTACTAAAAGAATTACTCAAAGTTTAAGAAAAGGTCAACTAGTAAGCCTAGAATCAACAACTTACCCAGGGACAACTGATGAGGTAATACGTCCAGTTCTAGAACAAAGTGGTTTAAAACAAGGTGAAGATTTTTTTCTTGCTCACTCACCGGAAAGAGTAGACCCTGGAAATAAGCGATATACCACCAAAAATACCAGTAAAGTTGTTGGAGCATCTGACCCCAATTCTCTTGCTATTGCTAAGTTATTTTACGAACAGACTATTGAAAAGGTCGTACCAGTTAATAGTGCTCAGGCTGCTGAGTTAGTTAAGGTATTTGAAAATACTTTCCGAGCAGTCAACATTGCACTGGTAAATGAATTGGCA
>NZ_JASJDK010000087.1 GCF_030065675.1 Mastigocoleus sp. MO_188.B34
GGACACTAATTTCTCTGGTGGTTTTTGCGTCATGGGTCATATTCTACGATACATCCCCTACATTTGTTCCTTCTTCTTTTTTCTTCTTACCCCGATTTACTGAGCGGATACTTCAAAAACTTCTTCTATTTCTTTTAAACCTTGAAGAATACATCCTAATTTTGGATTTCTTATTTGCTGAGCATAGTAACAAAATACTCTTTGTGTCCAAGTAAATAATCGTTTGTATGTACTATCATTCAAGTCATTGTCAGCATCATCACACAAAAGAGATGCTTCCCTGATAGCTGCTGCATCTGCATAATAGATAATATGTTCTTCTTCTCTTATCTCTTTTACTTCTCCTACTTCTCTAATATCATCTAGTTTTTCAAATAACTTATTTTGCCATTCCTTTTTGTAGAGTATCTCAAAATAATCTTCTAGCGACATCCAAGCATAATTATTCTGATTGCATACAACTTTGATTAAATTATTTTCAAAATAATAGGGTAAGAAGAAAAGTTCCTCTTCTTCCTGAATCCGTTCTTCTTTCATCACCTAATATTTGCCGGTAAATGCACAAGTTATAATATTTCTTTTATCATCAAATAAATAAACAGTAAAGTAATATACATCTCATTAAAATAGCGCTAGCATCACTGTAATCACTTAATTTATAGATTTTTAGTCATTAAAAGTAAATTTTGAAAAATTAAAAAATTCCTAGACTCACAGCTAATTCTTTACCCCAATAACATTTAAACTCTGATTTAACTCCCGAATGCGTCGAGAAAGAATACCAATAATATTCACAGCAATTTCCGGAGTTTCTTCGATCGCATCATAAAGTTGTTCTTGGGTTAACTCTAAACATTCTGTCACTTCTAAAGTTGTTGCGGAAGCAGAACGGGGTTGAGAATCAAAAACCGCCATTTCACCAAAAGATTCTCCCTGTACAAATTCTGCTAACTTACGATTTCCCAAATGGGCTTTAACTTTACCAGAAATCACAATATAAAGAGACCTTCCTTCTTCTCCTTGTCGGAAAATAGTGTAATTAGATGGGAAAGATAACTCATCCATCACCGATGCTAAGCGCACCAGAAAATCATCTCTTAACTCTTTAAAAATCGGAACTTGACGGACAAATAATAAACGGTCAACACTGGTTAGCATGGGAATATAGCGCTATGCGCAAGTCAAAAGTAAAAAGTCAAAATTCAAAATATGTTCTGCGGACATGCTGATAACGCGCTACGCATATTACTAAAGTCACGCTAACGCTAACAGCTTGCTGCGTTAAAATGCGAACAAAACAGACCGCCCCTATAACGACTAAAAGCTTACAAATCATAACTTTAGGGGCGTCTGCTACCAACAGAGTTTACTAATTCCTTAAATTTATTACGTAGTATTACAAAAATAAAACTCATTACTGTACGCTGTCGCGCCCCGCTTACGCTAACATTACTCATTACTTTTTACTTTTTACTTTTTACTTTTCATTTACTTCATTTCTAGAAATAAACTTATCAATCTGGCCCACAACTAATGGATGGGGGTCGTTTCTTACTTGAGGTAATATACTAACTAAAACCCGAGGAGAAACAATACTTAAATAAGCAATTGAAGCTTCTCTAACAAAACCTGTAGAATGCTTTAATCCCCTCAAAATATGAGATATTTCTAAGCTGATGCGCGCCACTTCAGCAAAATGAAAACAGCAAGCTAAACACCAATCAGAAAGAAATTCTTCCATTAACAGTAATTTGTGAATGCGCTCGCGGATTACCATCTGTTGATATTCGATTATGCCGTTTTCTACCAGGTTTTGCAGCTTTTCTTCTGGAGGATATCTATCTAAAATATTTAATAATATAGGTTTAGAACGAAGAGTAACTGTATGGTCTAAAATTTCTAAACCCCGTGCTAAATTAGCTAATGATTGGGAACGAATATTAATAGTAGCAGCCTGAATTTTGTCCATGGGGTAAAGTAATTTTAATAATCTTAAGATTCGTTCTTTGACATCAATTTCTAAATTTAATATTGCTCTCTGTAGTAATTCCCCTCTGGCGATTATTTTATCGCTCAATTGATTATTATCAAATAAAGGCTGACTCTTAAAGTCTACATAATTAGCATAAACTTTTCCTTGGATTTTTAAATCTATATATGTTGCATATATTTCACCTAAAAATCGTAACTCCTCATGAATTAATGTTTTAATTTTAATTTCCTGAAACTGATCTACTAAAATAGTATTTCCCGATTGTTGACGGATTTTTAATAGGGTTTGAAGAATACTATCTCTAGTCGTACCTTTAGATTTTCCTAAATATTGCCAAATAGTATCACTTGCTTCCAAAGTCGAAATTTGACCGATTGTTCGCCAAGCAAACATTCTTACTGTTTGGGGTTTTGATATATTAGTCGCAAGTTGAAATAGTGGTTCTAATACTTCGTTTTCTAACTGCACTAAAGCAGTCATTGCTGTATTTCGAGTTGACTTGTAGTGAAGTCCACTAATTAATGCTCCGTAGTATTCTTCTAAACGATTTGCAGCAATCATTTCCAATACCGCACAGCGGACTCGCAATGATTTATCCTGCAATAAAGATGGAATATAAATTCGTAAAACTTGTAAATAAACAGCTTCTCGTAAAGCTTTAACAGCATTTATCCGTTCCCGTTCCTGTTTGTGAGTTAACATCCAGCGCAGAGTTCTGGTTGCTGCTAACTGTTGGATTGGTGTTCCTTGACGTAACAGTAATGCAGCAGCAGTTGCACGGACAATTGAATGTCGTTTCCCATGCAAGTATTCCTCAAGTTTTCTTAAGTCGGGGTGGGATTCAGCTAAATAAACATAACGAATAGCTAGTGCAGAAACTTCGGGAGTAATATTATTGCTGTTTTCTTCATGTAGCAGTTGTCCCACTTGGGTTAAGTATGTGGGGTTTGCACCTCTTTGCAACATCTTTTCCAAGCTCAATTGCTGCAAGTCTGGAGGTAAATCTATTAATAGTGGAGCTAAAACTGCTTCTGCTCCTTGGGGGTCGAGTTCTGATAGGAGTTCAATGCAAGAACTTCGATCTCCGGAAGCAGTATTTTCTTTTAAAGCTTTGATAACTGCTTGTTTAAAAGAACGTAAATCGACATCCGTACCCTTTAATTGCTTTTTCCCCGCACTAAAGACCAACAAACTCACATAATGCGATCGCAATATCCAAATTACAGCTAAACAAATAAATGCAATGATAATAGTTTCTATCAAGATAACTGTTTTACCTTGGGGTATAACCTGTGTCACTAACCACAAAGTGATTAAAATCAATGCCCCTGCTGCACCTGCACCAAATGCTTCAGCAACACCACTAGCTAAGGCTTGGATTTTTGTACGTACTTTATCTGGAATTGGTTGAAATAATAATGGACTACTGCTGAGAACAAAAGTATAGCGTAGAAGTTCATCAAGGAATTTCAAAAATACCATCCCCCAAAAAATAGGTAGTTGGGGTGTCGCCGATGTTAAAGATAGTAAAATTACCAGAGACAATGCAAAAATTGCTACTGTTATTGGTAATAAAGCAATAGTTACAAATACTCCAAAACGCTGAAGAATGCGACTGGAAAGAAATAGTTGTACTAATAACTCACAGATCCCAGCTACACCACCAAATAATCCCAGAAAGCTAGCAATATCCTTTTCGTTATAATTTGACTTTAATTGGGCAAGATACTGAAAGTCAATGAATATACCAATAACTTGTAGAAGTCCGAAAAAAGCAAATAATAATAATGCATAATGCCTTAAGGGAGTGGAAAGACGACGCCCAGAAGAACTTTGAACCTTAGAAACTAATCTATTTGGAACACTAGGGAAAGCATAGCGATAGTTATGAGTTAGATAAAAAAGAATCATCGCACCCAGAACTATTAAGATACTTGCAAAGGGAAAGATGACTCCATCCAAGCCAACAAACATTAGTAGTAAAGGTAAACTAAAACCACCAAGAATATCAGCAACTAGAATTCCACTACTAACAAGTGGGTAAGCACGCTTTATTTCCTGAATATTAAATAGCTGATTTGCGGCGATCGAAGTATTGAGGTCATTAAGAACATAAGACGCATCAACCCATAACCGTAATAAAAATATAGTAATAACTGCAGCATATGAAACTTCTAAACCCTGACGCAGTAAAAATAAAACTGCAAACATACAGGGTACAGTCCCTATTACTACCCAACGCAAGGAAAATATCTTTTGCAACCAGGAATAGCAGAAAACTAATACCGCTCCAGTTACTGCACTAGCAATATAAATCCACGGTAAGGAATCAGCATTATATTTATCTAAAAATAGCGCAACAGTAGTATCTTCCGACCAGCGCAACCCAATACAAGTTGTGGTGTAAAAAGCAAACATCAACCAAGTGCGATCGCTTTCTTCCGGTCGGAGATTAATTAACTGTAATACTCGTCGTAAAATACCTGTCTTTGGAGCAAGCGAATGATTTTTCAGTTCCATAACCTCCCAATAAGTTACTGAAATATAAACAATAAGAAGTCCCGAGCAACTGAGTATTAGTTTTCCCACTCAGCACCCGGGACTATCGTTTATTAAGAGATAAGTTTTCTATTTGACCTTCAAAATTTGACCTTACAAACACTTAGAAACGTACCAGAGACTAAGCATACGTTGCACTCTGGTACGTAAATATATCAGAACTAATGAAATGGACTAATAAGAAGGTAGAGGACAAGAAATCTTAATAAGTCTTATTAAGATTCTTTGATTACAAATTATTAAGTTACAGAAAACCTAACAGCAACTTTTAGCTCTGCTTCTTGCATTATTAAGAGTTTGCAACTTAAAATCTCGCTCTAACTTCTTTACAGATTATTTCTTAGGAGACAGAAGCATCATCATATTTCGACCTTCTTTTTTGGGCGCTTGCTGAATTTCGGCAAGACCCTCTAAATCATTTGCCATGCGCTTGAGTAAAACTTCTGCCATATCGCTATGTTGAATTTCTCGACCGCGAAACATTACAGTAGCTTTTACTTTATCGCCATCTTTAAGAAAACGCTCTGCTTGTCTCACACGCACTTGGTAATCGTGTGGTTCTATTTTGTAGCGCATCTTTACTTCTTTAACATCAGCTGTATGCTGCTTTTTACGAGCCTCTCTCGCCTTTTTCTCTTGCTCAAACTTGAATTTCCCATAGTCCATTATCCGACAAACTGGTGGGTCAGCTTTATCAGAAAGCAATACCAAGTCTAGCTCTTTTTCTTCTGCTAGTCTTAATGCTTCTTGAGGAGGCATAATCCCCAACTGAGCACCATCAGTATCAATCAACCGAATTTTCGGAAAGCGAATTCGTTCGTTAATTTGTGGCAGATCTCGACTTCTTCTTTTCTCTATCACAGGCATATATGAATTGTGGGAGCTGTTATGTTAAGGGTTTGGCTTGGGCTTGAGTAACGTATCTCAGATAAATCATTTTGAAATAACTGAGGTCTAATATTGAAACATCTACTTCTAGGATAACTAATCTAAAAAGTAATTTTCTGACCTTATCTGTCATTCTACTCACACTCAGAGAATTTCTATCCAATAGTTAATGTAAATTACATAAGTGTTGCAAACTTTAATTATCGTAACATCTACTTTTCTATTTGCTACAGTAAAAATTACGCATTTATACTGTTTGCTAAAATAGCACTACATGGTATTGACTCCCTGAAAATATTTATAATTTTTTAAATATGATTTTCTGAATAGATTACTCTAAGGTGAAAATCGGAATTAGTACCTAAAATATTAGTACCCAAAATATAAGTAAGACCTAAAATATAATAGTTATTAAGATAGCATACAGGTTCGTGACAGTCTAAAAAATAAAACCTAAAAAATAAAAGTTAGGAGACACAATTAGTTTAACGCAATTATCGCCTTGTGGGTGTTTTACAAGTCAATTGCCTCAATATGAAGTTTATATTGGCTTATATTTTCATTATCTAACAATAGGAGGTAAGTTTGAACGCCATAGCTAACTTACAACAAAGATTAGGTAACCAGAGAGATTGGATATGGCGGGGTTGGAGGATTCGCTACACATATATCCGCGCAGCCGAAACAAGTCAAAAACCTCCCATAATTTTTTTGCATGGCTTTGGTGCTGCGATTGGTCACTGGCGACATAATTTAGAGGTATTTAGTACGTCTCATACAGTTTACGCCCTCGATATATTGTGTTTTGGTGCTTCAGAAAAAGCTACAGCTAATTACAGTGTGGACTTGTGGGTAAGTCAAGTCTACGACTTTTGGAAAACATTTATTGGTCAACCGGTAATTTTGGTGGGTCACTCTATTGGTTCCTTAGTTTCCCTTGCTGCTGCTGCGACTCATCCAGAAATGGTGCAAGGATTGGTGATGATGAATGTCGCTGACCCCTTGTTGGAAAAAGAACAAACACCTGCATTCCTCTACCCAGTAGTGGGATTTGTAAAAAATATTGTTGCTTTTATTGTTTTACCTTTATTAATGAAACCCTTGTTCTACTTCATACGTAAACCTGGGTTTATACGTTACGGACTTAAGCAAGCTTACGTTAATCCTAAGGCGATCGCTGATGAACTTGTAGAAATTTTTATTAGACCCCCTCAAGATAGAGGTTCTCCTGGAGCTCTTTTAGCCCTGGTCAGGTCTTCAGTGAGTCCTAATTATAGTCCTAACATCAAGGAACTTTTACCTACCTTATCTATTCCCATGCTGTTAATTTGGGGCAAACAAGATAGATTCTTTCCTGTAAAATCGGCACAAGATTTTGCTAAATGTAACGATAAACTACAAGTTATTTACTTGGAAGGTGTTGGACATTGTCCCCATGATGAATGTCCCGAACGAGTAAATAAAGAAATATTGGGATGGATTGATAAATATTTGGATTGATTCTGTCACTATTTACTTCTTACTCCTTACTCATTACTCATTACTTCTTACTTTCTTACTCCTTACTCCTTACTCATTACTTCTTACTCCTTACTCCTTACTTCTCCACCTAAGTATTTTCTCTTTGATTCTGATTCGTCCAGACTGAGAAATCCTTAGGGCTTTTCGAGTGAGGATATAACTAATATTTCCTTGATTTGCTAGATACTTACTATTACTAATATGTGATTTTTCTGAGTGTTTATAACTTTTTAAAGGAAGGTTAATTACAACACCACTTCTGAGAATAGCAATGTAACTACTTGGAATACTGTCACCACAAATATAACTAATAAAACTCTTAGTTTCAGCTTTAACAAAAGTCTTTTGACCTTGGGGACATCCTTTTTTTAAAGGTTTACCGTCTGCACTAACAGCATACTTAACTTCTTCTTGGAGAACCACACGATTCCCCTTAATTGCTAACATTTCATAGGGATTGACAGAATATTTAGCTTCTTCACGTTGTGCAATGTAAGTTTCACCTTTTTTTGCTGTTACGGGAATAGTGAATTTACCTCCACTTTTGGGAATCCGAACATAATATCCAAGACGGTGTCGGCGATCTCCCCTGCAAATATATACCCGGTATTTTTGCGTTTCAAAACTGCGTATCGGTAGTAGATTAGCTTTAGGACAAATATTTTGATTAAAAATCGGTTTTTCTTGTGATTTTTGAGCTTCTTTTGCTAACACACTTGAAGCTGCTAATGACAGCATATAAAATGAGCTTAAAAGCGCAATATTAAATGCTTTTATGTAACTTAAATTCTGTTTTAATAAAATCATTTTTTCCAGTTTTGACATGTAAAAATGTCACCATCTCTTGTCAAGATAGTTAACCATAGGAAACAGGTTGATTATTGTTAGCTCATGGTGCCCTCTGGGCATAGGAAATTAGTTATTTGTAGGGTGTGTTAGGCGCGCAAAATAATTTCTTTTTTGGTCGCCGTTACTTCTGCGCCGTAACGCAATGCCATGTCACATTAATGTATAAGGGTGTGTTAGGCGTGTAAAAGCATGTCTTTTTGTTCGAGAGTAAAGTACAAGCTTATAGCTACCCTACCTTTGGAGCCGCCAACAAAAATCAAATATGATTCCTATATTTATCGGTATTTTCAACCCAGTATTTTTAATTGGGTATTTCTAACTTGGTATTTATAAGTTGGTATTTATAAGTTGGTATTTTCACGTCAGTATTTTTATCGAGGGAAATATCTTATTTGATAAGTATAAATATGAAAATAACCCCAGACAACAAATATCTGAGTTAATCATCTATTCTTTACAGAAAATAATTTGAAAATAAGATTTTGGTTAAGTAATATCCCTTACTTTGATTCACATTCTTTTTTTGTTACTTCATGGCGGTAACGAAACATCGCATCAAGCTGCATTTGTACCAACCAACCACTGACAAATTCTACAGGTTCGCCACCCGGCATTACAAAACAAATCTCATCAGTCAATCTTGTTTTCCCATCTTCTGATTCAAATTTATGCTGATGAGTCCAATGTTCAAAAGGTCCAGAAATTTGTTGGTCAGTAAATGATTTATATGGTTCACATTCACTATGACGCGCTAACCAGGTTAAAGATAAGGGTCCCAGATACAGACGAAATTCTGTAATTGCACCTATTGCTAATCCCCCCTCTCGGCGAATTACCTGTATAGGTTGCCAAGGTGGGGTTAATAGCTGTAAAACGTCTGCCCTCTCATGAAATTTCCAAACCACTTCCACCGGTGCATCGATCACCGAGGAATATTTAAATTGCAACATCAAGCAACTTCCATTATTTCAACTCTTAATTACTCTTCATATTCAGTGTCGATTTCTATATTTAAGGTTTCTTCATCAATCCGTAGAAACAAAACATTGGGGCGACAACATACCTGACAATCCTCTACATAAGATTGTTGATAACCACCAGTTAAATCGACAAAAGTTAAGTTTGTTTCGCCGCAATAAGCACAATAATACTCAGCAGTTGTTTGCATTAATTAATAAAAAGATAACAATTATCAAAAAATATTATTAGTTATTACAATCGAAATCTCAATACAAAATATCTATTACTTATTTTAGGACGAGTCGTCAATAACTACAATCTGAAAAGATACCTCGCTACGCGCAAGTCATTGACGTCAGCCTTCTCGGGTATAGTAACTCAAAAGTCAAAACAGAAGTTATTTCTTGCAGACATTTATAGCAGAATTATGGGTGACAACTCATCACAATAACTATAGCTTTGCTATCTACAGATCCTTCTTCGCCACAATAAACACCCCTTTAAGTTTAAATATCCCTTTGCTTACGCCTTCCTTCGGTTGCCAATGGTAGTCAATTTTAAAACCAGCATCGGTCAAACTGTCTAATAATTCTTTCGTGGTAAAAACCACAACCATTGGTATCAAACCCAAAAATATTCCAATTGGTGCGACAATCTTAAACCACTTCATCGTATCTCCTAAACACACCGTACTGGTGACGAAAACTCCACCTGGTTTGAGCATCTTGTAAACTTTGGCGATTACTTCTTCCTTGTTTTTAAGCAAGTGCAAAACATTGAGTCCCAATACCATATCCAAGGTGCTATCACCAACACTTAATTCATCGATAGTCAATTTTTCAAAGGTGACATTTTCGATTTTGTTTGCTTCAGCTTTACTTCGGGCAATTTCAATCATTTCTGACGAAAAATCTATTGCTCGAATATGTTTAACGTAAGGTGAGTGAGCGATCGCAGTCGATCCCGTTCCACAGCCAAACTCCAGCACTTCCATGTCTGGCTTAAAGTATTCCCGTGTAACTTGTAGTTTTTTCTGATAAGTTGTTTCGTCAGCAATGGGTTGTTTAGAATAGCTTTCTGCGATTTTGTCCCAAAATTTAATTGAATTGTTCATCACATACCCCAATTATTTAGGAATGAGAATTTAATAACCTGTAATTCTGAAATTTGGAATGGTGCTTTACCCGATGCTAACAGCACTCTACTTTTGTACTTTATTTAATCCACATTTCTTAGCCGATTGATTCTGCTGATATCTACATTTTAGATCTGTCTTATTGGAGGTGTTGCAAAAGCGTGATAAGCCCATATCCGGCGTTAACGGATCCATAGCATAGGTATACAGCCAGAGTTTTCACTACTTACGTATAAAATTATATGCACAGCCTTTGCTATGCGATCGCGTGACAATTACCCTTTACCAACCAAAACTTTTTCCGATGACTGCTCAAAATGAGTAGTTGCTTCTGACAGGTGTTTAATTAATGTGGATTTAGGTAATGGTCCTTGCAAATGATCCCAAGGTAATACTTGTTCCGTTGACCAATTAGCGTGAACGTAAAAATCTAGTTTGGGAATTTTTCCTTTTAATTCTTTAAATGCACGCTTATAGCTACCTAAAGAATCACCAAAATCGCGGGTTAATTCCAATAAATGAGATAGTCTTCTATCTCCTCTAGAAAGCAAAGCTTGAATGATTGACCAGTTATAGCTTTCTGGACGAAAATCAATTCCTTGGGGCTTAAGTTTCTTCTGTAAAAACTGCAAGCGTTTTTGGGCTTGTGGGTTAACTCCCATCCACTGAAATGGAGTATGGGCTTTGGGAACAAAAGTACTGCAACCCCAAGTCAGACGCAAACCAGGTGCTGCTTTTTTGAGGTTGTGCATCATGCTTACGGTCGCATCTAAATCTCCGGGTTCCTCTCCAGGGATTCCCACCATTCCATATAATTTTAAACTTTTAAGTCCGCCAGCTTTAGCATTAATCGCTGCTTGAATAATCTCATCTTGTTGGAGTTTCTTATTAACGATGCGGCGTACTTTTTCAGATCCACTTTCTACAGCAATTGTCAGGGAACGAGTATCTCTTTTGGCTAAAGTTTGCGCTAATTCGACGCTTACAGTATTTGTCCTAACAGAAGCAATACTCAAACGAACGTCATCATATTTAGGTTGACTTAAGCGATCGAGCAAACTTTCAAACTCTGGGTGTTGGGTTACGGAAGCACCTAACAATCCAATTCTATTAGTAACTGTCAAACCTTTCTCAATCGCCGGAATTAAAGAATCATTGATACTCGCAGTTCTAAAAGGTAGAGTCAAATAACTTGCAAGACAGAAGCGACACATTTCCGGACAACTTCTCACCACTTCCACCATGAAGATATTTTCCCAGGCTGCTTTTTCTGTAACTACCGTTGATGCTGAAAGTGTATTTCCCCGATAAGTTTGTTTTTGAACAACGGCTGGAACTTCCGATGAAATTGGCTGGATCGACTCGATCGCATCATCGGGAGCGCGATATACCACTTCATATAAACTAGGAACGTAAATCCCTGGTACTTGTGCTAATGCTTTTAATTGAGTTTGTCGAGGTGCATTTCTTACCTCTTTATAAGCATCAATAAAATTACCCAGTAAATTTTCCCCATCTCCCAGTAAAACTACATCAAAAAAATCGGCGAAGGGTTCGGGATTTGCTGTAAGTACTGGTCCGCCACCAAAAACTATAGGATGATTATCGTTGCGCTCCTTAGCCCTGATGGGAACCTGTAAATCTTCTAATAAATTTAAAATATTAACGTAGTCCAGTTCCCAAGACATGGAAAAACCCAATATTTCCGGCTTTAAGGGCAAATGTTCGTGAATATCGGTAAATAAGCGGCTTACCTGTAAATCCGAACGCATTGCTAAAGTCGCCCATACAATCTGATACCCAAGACTAGTTATCCCCACAGTGTATTCGTTGGGAAAAGCAAAGATAGTGGGGATTGCATCATTATCGGGAATAGCAGGACTAAATAAAAGACGTTCAGCAGCAAATATAGAAGCTGTCACAAATATTTTCGAGGGCGAGTTTTTCCGTATTTTATTTTAAGCCATAAAATCGTGAGGTTAAAAACTAAGGTGATGGCATTGGCTAAAATAATTGCAATATCTTGGCGAAAAATTCCATATAGCAACCATAAGGAAACACCTAAAATGAAAGTAATCAGCATGATGTAAGACACATCTTTAGCTGATTTGGTTTGCCAGGTCTTTACCATTTGTGGCAAAAAAGATATTGTAGTCAAAGTCGCAGCAGACAACCCCAAAACAGTTAAATAATCCATCGCCCCGTAATTTAATTTGTTTTTCTAAGGCTGAATTCGAAAAATATTATTACGATTTTTTACGAATACTTGACTTGAGTAATTATACCTTATTGCTAGCGACTAGAGATTAGGGATTGGGTATTTCACCACAGCTTTTTTGTTTTCATCGGTGGCTGTTTTATCGAGAACTTAATTATCGAGAACTTAATTATCGAGAACTTATTGATGTGAATAGCAGTTCAGGGATTTCAAGGAGTATCTATGAAGACATTTACACTTAACGACGGAAACGCAATACCTGCTTTCGGTCTTGGTACCTGGAAGTCTAGCGAAGGTGATGCATACCGAGCAGTTAAGGAAGCCCTTCGTGTTGGTTACAATCACATTGATGGGGCTTGGATCTACCAAAATGAGGATGAAGTAGGTCGCGGAATTTGTGAATCAATTAAGGAAGGCATAATTAAACGCGAAGAAGTTTTTGTGACCTCCAAACTTTGGAACTCCTTCCATGCACCTGAAGACGTTGAGAAAGGCTGTCAGGAAACACTTACTAAACTTGGTCTTGAGTATGTTGACTTGTACTTAATGCATTGGCCTGTTGCTTTTCGATCTGGTAAATTGATGCCGGAAGGTACTGAAGATTTTTGGCCATTATCCGATTTGCCTTTATCAAAGACATTTAAAGCAATGCTGAAGCTCCGTGATAAGGGACTTGTAAAAAGTGTGGGGGTTTCAAACTTCAGTATCTCTAAGTTAGAAAAATTGATTGCAGAGAGTGGCGTTGTTCCAGCAGTTAATCAGGTAGAACTGCATCCGTATAACCCACAGGAAAAACTATTTACTTACTGCAGTGACAAAGGCATACATCTTACTGCTTACTCACCACTTGGTTCTGGCGATCGCCCTGAATTTCTAAAGCAGAAGGGAGAGCCTCCCATACTGGAGAATCAAGTAGTGAAAGTCACAGCAGCCGAAGAGGGTTTGACACCTGCGCAGTTATTAATAGCTTGGGCGATTGACCGAGGAACGAGTGTGATTCCCAAATCTGCGAATCCCAGTCGAATAGCTGAAAATTTGGCGGCTGCATCCCATACCCTATCAACCAAAGCCAGATCTGCGATCGATGGAATTGATACCCGTTTCCGGTACGTTGACATAAAAGAGTGGTATCTCCCGGGAATTACTTACGAAGGTAGTGATTTTTGGGTTTGAAGGTTTGGAAACGAAACTAAAACTTACATTTGGACAAGTCCACTCAAATATTACTGTTTGTCCAGATTATTGATTAATCGATCTACAAATTTTCTAAGCTGTTCTTGGGTGTGGGACAGCTTTAAAGTTTCAACTGTAACCGGAGACTATTTGGTATATTCACTGCTTTTTCTAATCCTCGCACGCTTTGCCACTGTTGGTTTTCATTCCAAGTCATTGCTTCTAAGTTTGCTTCCCTGAGGTCAATATCTTCCAGGATTGCATAACTCAAATTGCTATGACTGAGATTTGCACCGTTAAATATTACACTACTGAGGTTACTGCCGCTGAGGTTGGCGTTATTGAGATTTGTGTAACTAAGATCGCTACCAAAAAGATTAGCGTTACGCATATCTGCGCCTGATAAATTGGCTTCATAAAGTAACACTCCACTGAGATCGGCTTCGTTAAGTATTACTTGGCTCATATCTACACCACTCAGATCTGCACCTAAAAGAATAGCACCTTTGAGGTTCGCACCACTAAGGAATGCACCATTAAACTTCCCATGACTCAGATCTGCAGCTAGTAGTACCGCGTTGTGAAGATTGGCACCAAAAAGAATGCTATCGCTAAGATTACTACCTAAAAGATTGGAGCCCTGCAGATTCGCACCACTAAGATCTGCACGACAAAGGTCGCTATAACTGAGGTTGACTTGCTCGAGTTTCGTATCGCTGAGATTCGCACCGAAAAATACACCATGACTCAGGTTGGCAGATGTAAGATCGGCATCTATGAGTAGGGAATTAGTCAAGTTAGCGCGCTCGAGGATCCCATTCTTGAGTTTGGCGCTGCTAAGGTCAGCATAACTAAGGTCTGCTCCACTTAGATCGGCTCCATTTAAGTTTGCACCACTTAGAGTAGCTCCACTTAGATCTGCATCTCTAAGGTTAGCACCACTAAGGTCTGCACCACTAAAGTTTACATCACCGAGATTAGCACCACTAAGGTTAGCACCAGTTAAATTAGCGGCTGTTAAGTTGGCATCGCCGAGAAAACTATTACTAAGATTAGCATTGCTCAAATTAACACCTGTAAGGTTGGCATCACCTAAATAAGCATCGCTGAAATTTCCTCCTTTAAGAAATTCACCGACCACAGTACTGAAATTACCGATAGCTACCGTATCACTATAGTTAATTACTCTTAAGAGTTTAGAAGTAAAAAAATTATCTGTGTCTCGACAACCAGATGGCGAGAAATTTATTGCCTCTTTCCACTCATCTTGCTGTTGAGCAATTCGATGTAATTCAAAAAGTAAAATCATCACATTTAGACCAGCGTTAATATCAATTTGGCGCAGTCCAATGTTGAGATTTTTTGTTAGCGCTCGGCTTTGCACTCGCCCACTCCCGTAACCCCGCGTCTTATTTCTGCTAATTTCAGAACGCAATCGAAGCATTTTTTGCTGGGGTAAATTATCCTCCGGTAAAGCATCAATAAATTCTCCCTGACACCAACGCTCGTAAAAATCTGTTAACCGGGAATACAACTGCACGGGTAATATATCATTATTACCTATTAACTCGCACATCAACTTTTCTAAAATTTCTGGTTTGAGGACATTGTTTCCTAGTAAATCGTAAATCTCCCAATGCAGTTGTTTTGCATTAATTACAAAAGCACCATTGATTCGCTTTTTTGCCCATGATTGTAAGCCTTTTTTTAGTCTTTCCTCGAATAGATTTTTTTCTAGACTTGTTTGAGTATATTCAAAATTATTTGTGCATTTTTGAACATTTTTCCCTCGCGAACAATTTTTTTCTGTTACCCCCAACTCTTTGTTCCCTATCTGTATTTTCCACCTGTCCCTCACATAACTTTTAAGTAGTCGTAAAAATCGAGTTAAATGTGACATAGTTACGCAAAACACTACGTTTAATTACTGGGAATGTGTAGCTCAAATAAAGTTTTCTTGAGGCTTTGGTTCTTCACATTAAAATCAGCTAGTATTATTTAGTACCAATAATTTTCGGGATATTGATTCATTTACGACTCCTTTGTATGGAATTGTTCTAACAGACAAATAAAAAAAGTTTGTTTAAAGTATTTTTAGGTTGTCAAAAAAATCGATTGTCCAGATGAAATTGTTATGTTATCTTCCCAGCATCTTTTCGGAACTATTGCAAAAATAATATGTACTGTTTGCTACAGACATAGTAGTTAGGAAAAATACTACAGTAAAACAGTGCAAAATAACTAGAAAAAATGCAATAGGAATTCTAACAAGAGGGTAGCTGCTTGACTTTTCACTGTAGTCGCTGTTTTCTGGTCAAATAGGGTGAAGTGGATGTGCCTGTGTTGAAAATTTGCAGAAAGTACCAGTATTTGATGGTAGTGGTCAAGGATATAACAGATGAAGAGATTAATTTTTAATATTATTTGTTTGCAAAGCTTGTGTTTGGGGGTGGTAGCCGCCTGTTTTAACTTCCCTGTAAATAAAGCATTGGCAAGTGCTAAGTTAAGGGAATCAGGTACAGCAGAAAAACAAAAATCGTCACTTGTAGAAGAAGTTACGACAAATCAAGTTACTAATGAAAAAGAATCCGGGTTAACATTTTCAGCAACATCAACATCTGTCAAAAAAGATCCCATTCCACAGCAAGAGAAATTAAACACTTCCCAAGTATGGGTAATTGATGGGGAAGATAAGGCACAAAAGCAACCCTTTATATGGGAAGTCAAGGATATCAACAAAATTGATCGACAACCTTTTCTACAAGTAAATAATCAACTCCAGAAAGTAACAGCTACAACGGGAAAGAGTACTGCTGTTAAGAAAAAAACCAAAAAAACAACTTTAAAACCCTTTAGTCAGATAACAAAAAATACAGAATTAGTCAAAGGGTTATTTAACATTTATAAAGACAAAGAAAAAAATAAAATTTATTTAGAAATTCATCCATCACAACTTAATAAGAACTTTTTAGCGACAGCAACTTTAGAATCCGGTATTGGAGAAGCTGGTATATATAGTGGAATGCCACTACAAGATTTTTTATTTTATTTTCAAAGAATAAATAAAAAATTAAATTTTATTGTCCGTAACGTTAATTTTCGGGCGCAAGAAGGAGATCCCCAAAGGCGATCGCTAGCCCGCTCCTTTAGCGATTCGGTACTTTACACGGTCAAAATCAAAAGCATTCATCCCCAGAGAAAAACGATTTTAATTGACTTAGGAGATTTATTGTTATCCGACTTGGCTGGGTTATCTAGTAGTTTGGGTGTTTCCAGCAGTAAAGATAAATCTTATTTTGGTAATGCTAAGGCTTTTCCTAAAAATGTAGAAATTGAGTCCGTATTAAATTTTTCTAAAGCAAGTAGATCTACTAAAAAAGATAAAAAGTTTGGCTCATTACCTGATTCAAGAGGTTTTACTCTGCGGGTACATTACAGTTTGTCTCACCTACCAGATAATAATTATCAACCTCGTTTAGCTGACGAACGGGTAGGTTATTTTATTACTGCTTACCAAGATTTATCTAATTTTGAAACTGGCGACCCCTTTGTCCGGTACATCAATCGTTGGAATTTAGAAAAACAGGATCCTTCTGCGGCGATTTCACCCCCGAAAAAACCAATTGTATTTTGGATTGATAATGCTGTTCCCTTTGAATACCGGGATGCAATCAAAGAAGGCGTGTTGATGTGGAATAAAGCTTTTGAAAATGCAGGGTTCAAAGATGCAATTCAGGTGCGTCAAATGCCGGATGACGCTACATGGGATCCATCAGATATTCGCTACAATACAATTCGTTGGATTAACACTGTAGATGGATACTTTGCTATGGGACCATCCCGAGTTAATCCCCTAACTGGAGAAATTTTAGATGCTGATATTTTGGTGGATGCTAGTTTTGTACGGGCGCTAAAACATGAGTATCGTCAAATAGTTAAACCAACAAAAGCTCCTCCCAGAACTTCCCTATCAGCATTCATGCAAAATCGCATGCTGTGTATCGGTAACAGTTTATTAGGTGAGAATGAAAACGAGCAAAACGAAAAATCGCCGCCCCATATCCAAGGATTAGTTGGTAATTTATCTGAGTTAGCACAACGTTATGATTTATGTTATGGCGTAGAAGCTGCCAACCAATATGCTTTCGGTTCTTTAGCAATGCAACTTTTGTATCAAGAACCCCCCAATAGCGCCAATTTAAAACGATACGTTCATCAATATTTACGATTAATAATTGCCCATGAAGTCGGTCATACGTTGGGTTTAAGACATAATTTTCGGGGTTCAACTTTATTGGAACCAGATGAAATGAATGATAAAGGTGTTACCCGTCGTCGGGGAATAAGCACCTCTGTAATGGATTATTTACCACCAAATATTGCCCCCCCAGGAACCAAGCAGGGAGATTATTTTCCAAATGGGGTGGGAGTTTATGATGAATGGGCAATCAAGTATGGTTATATGCCAACTAAAGCCACATCCCCAATAGCAGAAAAACCATTTTTAGAAAAAATTGCTCGGGACTCGGAGAAACCAGAATTAAGCTACGCGACGGATGAAGATGTGCGTAATTTAGATCCCACTGCAGATGCATGGGATAACAGCGGTGATGTGTTAGTTTACTCTCAGTGGCAACTGGAAAATTCCCGACTGATGTGGGACTTACTCAACAAAGATTCGGCTTCCAAAAACGAAAGTTTTAGTGAAGTTAAGGAAGATTTTGGTAAAGTATTAAGCCATTATTTCCAACAAGTTTATTACATTTCAAAATACATTGGCGGTCAGTCGTTTCATCGAGTTAGTCCCAATAATAGTCGGGGAAAACTACCATTTGAACCGGTTCCCGTGGAAAAACAAAGAAAGGCATTAAAAACTCTACAAAAGTACGTCTTTGCTGATGAAGCCTTTCGATTTTCTCCAGAACTCTTAAATAAATTAGCACCATCTCGCTGGCGTCATTGGGGTAGTTATCCCCGTACTGGTCGTTTGGACTATCCAATTCACGATTTGGTGTTGTATTTACAGACCATGTTGTTACGGGATTTACTCTCTAGCGATCGCATTTCTCGTTTGAAGGATATTGAACTCAAGACACAAGCCGGTCAAGCACTGACAATTCCAGAATTATTTGACACTTTACAAACGGGAATTTGGACAGAAGTACTCAAACCTGAGGAGAAAGATAAAGATAAAGACAAAGATACGGATAGAAATTCAGACAGGGGTAAGGGAATCAAAATTTCCAGTTTGCGTAGGGGTTTACAAGGACAATATGTGAATCTTTTGTCTGAAATGGTTCTACGAAAGCGCTATGTCCCTGAAGATGCTCGTAAAGTTGCATGGTATAAGTTACGGCAACTGCGTGAAGAATTAAAAGATGCTGATTCTAAGGATGAGTATACTAAAATTCATCTACTAGAAACTAGGGATAGAATTAAGAAAGTTCTTGATGCACCTTTAGAAACAAATTAAGCAAAACATCAGTCAAAAATTAGTAGTCAAAAACTAGTAATTAAAAATCAGGAATTCATTCGCGAATACAAGGGATGGGATTGTTCGGTTAACTCACTTCGTTATTAGTGGTTTGAGTAATGGAGCATTCTCAATCCAGTATTTAATATTAAGTAACAATTTGCAAAAAATATTTGTAAAACTACTAAATAATTTCAAATCATAAGACATTAAATTATATAACCTGAAAATTTTGATTGGTTGATATTTGGTAGTTTTACACATCATCTCTATTGAATGAATTCTTGATGTTTGTTCTGACAGATTAGAAAGACAGGCTGATTAGAAAGACAGGTCGAAACAGATGAATTTACTTGAAAAGATATCAAATCATCAATTATCTCGTCCAAGATTTCGCGCCCATCCTACAATCCAATTAGATATTAGTTTTAGTGATTTTCACGCTTGTTTTAGTAAGTTCAATCCTTTTACTAAACAACAAAAATATTTAAGTAGTATCGAATCTTTTTGGCATACAGATAAAGAAGTTTTAGTGACCTTATCTGTCAGAACTAGTTTGGATTTATTATTACAGATATTAGATTTACCTCCTGAATCAGAAGTATTAATTAGTGGAATTAATATTCGTGAAATGGCAAAAATAATCCGCAGTCATGGGTTAATTCCTGTCCCGATTGATGTTTCTATAGATACCATTGATCCGAGGTTAGAAGCTTTAGAACAACTTGTTTCTCCTCGCAGTAAGTTATTACTAATTGCCCATTTATTTGGGATTATTATTCCCCTAGAGCCCTACGTTGATTTTTGTCAGAAACATCAAATTTTACTGGTAGAAGACTGTGCCCAATCTTTTGCAGGGAAAAAATATTATGGTTCTCCCGAAGCTGATATTAGTTTATTTAGTTTTGGTCCCATAAAATCTTGTACCGCTTTGGGTGGTGCTGTAACATTAATTAAGGATAAAAAATTAGCCCAAAAAATGGCAATTATTGAGCAAGAATATCCACAAAAAAGTGATTTTTGGTATTTGAAGAGGGTATTTAAATTCTATTTACTGAAACTTTTTTCAACACCTTGGTTGTATTCTCAACTCATTAATTTAATGAAATTATTAAATTTAGATGTGGAATCAACTATCAAAAAAGTAACTCTTGGTTTTCCCAGGGGAGAATTACCCGCCAAACTTCGCTATCGTCCGCCACGTCGTTTGCTATGGTTCTTAAGCTATAGGCTCACTAACTGTGGGGATTTTCAAGAACGTACCCAGCGAGCTAAAGATTTCTTACAAATGTTACCAAGTAATATTAGTATTCCTGGCGATCGAGCCGAGAATAATTCGTTTTGGGTAATGCCAATATTTATTGATTCTCCCGATACTATCGCCACAAAACTACGCCAAGCTGGCTTTGATAGTGCAAGGGGAAATCGCAGTTTATTTGCTATTGATGCAAAGCCAAATACACCAAATCATCTATTACCAATTGAAAGCCAAAGTTTAATGGAACATATTTTATGTTTACCATTATCAAATGTATTAACAGCAGAAGAATTAGAATATCTTGCTCAATTAGTTAGAACTCAAATATCAAATAAGTCTGAAAATATTCAAGATATACAGAATTAAGTATTGTAGCGATTGTTTTAAATTTAAAGTGCGATCGCTTTGTATACAAATTTTATACCAATTCAATAAATCATTGCAACAGATTATCCCGTAGAGACGCGACAGAGCCTGCGGCGTCGGCGGTCGCCTCTGTCGCGTCTCTACAAAATTTATTTGTCTCACTATTTTTCCAAATTTGTATTATATACCGGTGCGTTACGGCGCGGTGATGAAGGTGACCTAAAAAAGAGATTCTCTTGCGCGCCTAACACACCCTACAAGTAATAAATGGTTAAAATAAACGGTTAAAGCAGAATAATTTTCCACATACTAATTGCCAAAGTTAAACTCGCGAAATGTTGCCAAATTATTTTTTTCAAAGGTTGACGAGCAATTTTTTGGGTTAGTAAAAATGTTAGTAATGTAGAAATAATTAGAGTAGAGCCCTGTAAAAAGGAAATTACAGCCGGATGAGCAATGATTACCGGTAATTGTGTCCCATCTAAACCAAAAGTTGCCAAAGTAACCGGTAATATTCTTCCACCTTCTGTTAAACCTAAATGTAAATAATGGGCTAGGTTTCCTCCTAAAACTAATGGAAGATAACCATAGGCAAGTTTAATAAATGGTCGAGCTTTGGTACGATTTTGAGTGCAGTAAAGTTTGATGAAACTATTTGCTAGTAAAGAAATAGCTATGGGAATAACTAAAGCTAATAGTGATAAACCTAGATGCGCCCAAAAGTTATTTAAATTGATTTCTAAACCCAAATAAAACTGTAATTCTGGTAAGTGATGAAGATAAACCCCACCAAATAACAAAAATAGCAATGCAACTTCGTAGCTATGGGGGACATGGGTTGTCCAAAGTTCAATACCAGGGGGACGTAAATTAAACTCTACAGAGCGGTGAGGACAGGCTTTAAGACAGGTCATACACAGCACGCAGTTTCGATTATCTTCTAGCTGGGCTGGATGGGAGTATACGGGACATCCATCAGTTTCCATCCCTTCTCCTTTTTCCGGTCCACCTTTATAGCACTGATAGGTAGTACATTCAGCCGAGCAAGTTCCCTGCTGTGCTCGCAGTTCTGTCATTGAGAGTTTGGCGAATAAGCCATTCATTCCCCCAATGGGACACAAATACCGACACCAAAACCGCCGTTCAAAAATTGTGGAGAAAATCATTGCTCCGGCGGTAATTAATAGCAGCAAACAAGCTGAAAGATAGGCTGTATTAGTTAAATCCCAAATTTCTTCCCACAAAAAAATTAGTGTGAACAATCCAAATAAAAACCATCCACCCCATTTTTCTGCTTTTTGTCTAGGCCAAGATTTTAACTTTCTCGGGAATAACCATAAAGATATTTTTTGGGTAATCTCCCCATAAATCATAAACGGACAAACCGAACACCAAATCCGACCAACAAAGGGAAATATTATCAGGGAAATAGTCCACCACCAAGCCCAAAACAGATTGAGAGCAAAATTTCGATCTCTGGTTTGTGGACCTAGAAACAGTACTAAGACCACAATGGCAAATATAGGGACTACAAAACCATAATTAATTCTGTCCGTCCACCAAGCACCACGCAAAAATCTTCTCAGCTTGGGGTAGGCGTTTAATAAATTGACCCGAAATCGTTTTTTCTTAGTATCGACTGACCAGAAAGTTTCTTCCGTTAATTCCGGTGTTTCTCCACCTTGAACTATAGCCCTTTCAACTAAATCTTGTAATTCTTTTAAGTTCCCAGGGAAATCATAGGATTGCAAACGTCGTAAGGCTTCCGGGGTGACTTTCGGGCGAGGAATACTTTTATCGCGGGAATAAAGGCTGATGTAATACTCTACCTGTGCTTCGATGTCCGTTTTCCGGACTCTTAATGGGGGAACATTGATGGTTAGATCGACACATTTTTGCAAATCCGCTTGTCTTTTTTCCCCAATAATCAGAATGCGAGCCTTACTAGTGCGGGGTTCAACTACATCTGTCTCCGAACGGCTAATAAGTTTATATTCACCCGTTCGCAGCCAATTGTTTACAACTGGGAAAAGTTGAGATGGTAATTCTTGAATATTGTTAAGAACCAAAGTTCCTTCACCAAGCCATTCTATTAGTCCCGGTTTACCCCCGACTCGACCAAATAAATCCGCACCACTGGCTTGGAGAATCGCACAGTTAACTTGAATTATAGGAGTACGGCGATACTTAGAACTAAAGTGAATTAAAGCAGCAATATTATCTTTTTCTAAGCCAGGTTCCCCAAAAATCAATACAGAAGAACGTTCATTTGCAACTTTTTTAATTTCCTCTTGCAGTCGTTTTGCGTAGCGACTCGAACCTATAATTCCTCGCTGGGCTTTGGTAACTAAGTAAGGACGCAAAGCGATTGTGCGCTCTTGTTCGTAGCTTAAAGCTGAAGCTAACTGGGCTAATTCAGTTGCTAGTAAACGGGAAATAGCTTGAGAGGTTTCCGGAAATTGGTTAATTATTTGCCGAAATTTGGCAGCAGGGACAACCCAAAATTGACATTCACTTAAGGTTTTAACTGCGCATGAAGTAACTTCATTTAAAAGTAATTCTTGAAGATTAATTGCACTCCCAGGAAGTAAACCGCGCAGCTTTCCAGGATTATTTGACTCGCTGCAATTAGTTTCTAACCTACCTTCCAAGAGAATATACAGCCCTTGAGGTACTTCACCTTCACTCACAACAACTTCATTGGCTTGGTAAGCCTGTGATTCCATTGCTTGAGCGATCGCACTCAGAGAATCTTCTTTAAGAATTCCTAAAGCCGTGCGTTCTTTTAGCCAGATAACTGAATCTGGAAAATTCATTATATGTACTCAACACTGGCTGACCTGATACATGTAAGTAATTATCACTAAATACTGACACGAACCACAAGTTAAAACTTATCTTGCTAAAGATAGATTTTTGGGAATTGGAAATTGGAAATTGGTAATGGGTAATGGGTAATGGGTAATGGGTAATGGGGTAAAGATTACCTATTATCCTTTAACCTAAGATTGTCACAAATATATATATTTACATTTATTAATCAATTACAAATCATATAGATTGTGAATGATTGAGTAAAAAAAATTTTTTGGCAAAATTGACCCGATCTATTCCTGATTACATAACTTTTGGACGATATACAGCTGAGTACTTCAGGTAACCAATTTTATAAAATGTCTAGCTGGATACTGGAATTTATCGCCAATAACGACTAAACTTTTACCTTCAATGAGTAGTAATCACTAATCAGTCATGAGTAATAACTAAATTTTCCCCTTGAGGGGTACAATAAATGCCGATTGTCTTCCAAATTTGAAAGCTTCATGATTTCGAGTAATGATTTTAGACCCGGTGTATCGATTGTTTTAGATGGGTCTGTATGGCGGGTGGTAGAATTCCTCCACGTCAAGCCAGGAAAAGGTTCTGCCTTTGTTCGCACAAAACTAAAAAATGTGCAAACTGGGAGTGTTGTTGAAAGAACATTCCGTGCTGGGGAAACTGTACCCCAAGCAACTTTAGAAAAAAGCACCATGCAACATACTTACAAGGATGGTGATGATTACGTTTTCATGGATATGGAAACCTATGAAGAAAATCGCTTGACTGATTCTCAAATTGGCACAGGAGTCAAGTACCTGAAAGAAGGTATGGAAGTGAACGTCGTCAGCTGGGACTCACAAGTATTAGAGGTAGAATTACCAAATGCGGTAGTTCTAGAAGTCACGCAAACTGACCCAGGAATTAAGGGCGATACTGCAACCGGTGGAACCAAACCAGCAACTCTAGAAACTGGAGCAACAGTGATGGTTCCCTTATTTATCTCTCAAGGAGAACATATTCGTATTGATACTCGTGATGATAAATACTTAGGCAGGCAATAACATAAATCTTAATTAAGATATGTGCTCTCAATTCTCCTGGAAGTCAGGATTTGTGACATCAGGAAAGGGTGCGATTTATCCGTACGCAAAACTGTTATACAGCGGTTTTGCCACCGATAAAAAGAGGTTGAAATTCCTTTATTGCAAGCAAACAATAGCAGAATTGTGCGAGTGAGATGCGCCCCACTGCGCTCAATGAGTAGCTATACAAGCCATACAGTTAAAAACTTCCAGGAGTAAAACTTCCAAGTGATCAAAACTCTCAGGGGTTAGTAAAAGGCGTACAAGCCTCTAGCAAGAAAAACATACCTGGTTTTGTTACCTGTCAACCAGAGTTTGTGGCGTCGGCAAAGTCTTTGATTTGACCTGTCTGATTAGCCGCACTGTATTTCATTGACTTGCAAGCCGCTATAATTCCCCACTGTAATTTCGCGCCCTTGGAATGCTCATATCTAACCAAGTTTATTTCCCTGTTTTGGAAATATTTTTCTTGAAATATAAACCTATCTAAAACTAAACAATTATTGAGGTATTAAAACCTGTGCCATTGGACTTTAATGAAATCCGCCAGTTGTTGGTAACTATTGCACAAACCGATATTGCAGAAGTAACCCTAAAAAGTAACGATTTTGAAATTGCTGTTCGTAAGGCTGTTAGTTTTAACGAGCGGGTGTTATCTGTAGAACAAACTTCCTCTGGTAGTGAGGTAAACTCAGGATTAACATCAGTCTCATCTAACACATCTAGCTTACAATCAACAGTAACTACAGATTCACTTAACGATCGCAGTCAAGATAATTATGCTACTAGTAGTACGCAAGCCAATACTAATTCTAGTGTCATCGATCAAAGATTAGTTGAGGTTACTTCTCCAATGGTCGGAACTTTCTATCGCGCTCCGGCTCCAGGGGAAGCTGCATTTGTAGAAATCGGCGATCGAGTCCGTAGCAATCAAACGGTGTGTATTATCGAAGCCATGAAATTAATGAATGAAATTGAAGCAGAAATATCGGGACAAGTCATGGAAATACTCGTCCAAAATGGAGAACCTGTCGAATATGGTCAACCTTTGATGCGAATTAATCCAGATTAGGTATTAATCTATATAACGGACATGTCATTGTAAAATTTGTTAGTTCTTGCGGGTCAATTCTGATGAAACAAGTATTGCCTGTGCCCTCTGAAGTCGTGCAACAAGTGGCTGAATACTTCAGCCTACTCAGCGAACCAATGCGTCTACGATTGTTGCATCTACTACGGGACGAAGAAAAAAACGTCCAAGAGCTAGTAGATGCAACACAAACTTCTCAGGCGAATGTATCAAAACACCTGAAAGTTATGTGGCAAGCGGGTATTCTGAGTCGACGTAGTGAAGGTACTTGTGCCTATTACAGTGTTGAAGACCAAATGATTTTTGATTTGTGTAATCGGGTTTGCGATCGCCTTGCAACAAGGTTAGAACAACAAGCCCGTAACTTTCGTGTATTAAACACTAAGTAGTAATCGAAATATGAATCGATTGCACTTACACATTCAAAGCCTCAAATATAACCATGGACTGTTGACAAATAATAGTTCTATCTTGAGCGAATAAATTTCACGTAAATAAACCTGAATCAAAGTTCAAAATTTTGATTAAAGCTCTCGCGAGTTAGTGGTTGGTTTAAAACTAAACCTTCACCACCTAAAACTTCGAGTGGCTTACCATTCACCTCGATGTACACCTTTGCCTTGGGATCTAAACTTGTGGCAGTGTATATTACCTGTCCTAAGCGACCAGTCATAGAGGTACTACCACCACCACTAGTAAATTCTTCAGATAAATTAATGCGTACTGCATCAGATTCCACCTTAATACCCAACAATTGTGTTCCCTGGGGTATGGTGGTCGATTCAGTGCCCTCTCTTGGACCTGCGAGTAACTGTTTAAAAGCTGTTTGTAATACCCGATCGGGTTGACGACTATTAGATTTAATCTGAATTCGTTGAGATTCAAGTTTTAAATTTGTACCGGCGTTCCTAAGCCAATATATGTCGACATTTCGAATTTCAGTCACAGAAGCAGGTGGATCGGTGATTTGATTTGTATTCGAAGTCAACCAAGCGACACCACCACCTACGGTCACGACAGCAGCGGAGACAGCTGCAATTACAGCCGAAGAGATACCTTTAGACTTTTGTTGTTCTTTCATTTCCAAATTATCCATCAGGGTTGATAAAGTCTTTATGTTGTGAGGAGAAATTGGGTAGATGAGAAGACAAGACTTATGAGCTAAGTTCTTCTAAAAATTTAGAAGAGGGCTCTATCTTTATAAATGCTGCAATTTCAATTGCTGCCGGTTTTATATTCAATTTTAGAATCCGCAATTGTATTCCTTCACTTTCCAAATTACCTAAATCTAATTGTTCATTTAAACTATTTACAATTTGATTTATTAATTTTTCCGGTGCTTTTTCTTGGTTTAATTCTACAGTCGGATTTACCAATTGAATCTGTTTACCTGCGATTACATTTAGTCCTGATTCCACCCGGATATTTAGAGGCTTACCGTTCCCTTCCTGTTTTAATTTTAGCTGGAAACGCAAGCGGTTTTCTAAAATTTTGATTTGAGGATTAGCTAAGTTATATACATCGGATGAAGAATTATTAGATGAAGATACTGAAATAAGATTAAACTTCTTCAAATGATTTAAAAAATCCGGTGATTCTAATAATTTATTGACATCTTGTTGAGTTAAAACTAAACGTACCCCCATCTGTAAAGGTTTTTTTAACGGAAGTCTTTTTTTTCCCCGAGCATGAATATCTAATTCAATTGGATCGGTTTCTAAATCTAACTGTGAAATATGGATGTTTTGTTTTTTTAAGAGCAAAGAACGTCCTGCAATTCTGACTTTTTCTACCCGACCTTGTAGTAATTGGTGTGTGGGAATGTTATCAACTCTGACTTGCAGTTCCTGTGCTGTTTGCAGTTGGGAAAGAATAGCTTTTTCTGCTGTTCGATCTACTAATAACCCCGCAGGAGTAATAAAACCTAACAAGCCGGATAGAAAAATCGTCAGTAATTCCATTGTTCAGTTATCAGTTAACAGTTATCAGTTATCAGTTTATGGCTAGCGCCAAGACCTTACAGACCACATTTGACTGTTAACTGTTATTTAATTACTGTCTACTGTTCACTGTTCCCTGTTCCCTGTTAACTGATTTAATCTGCTCCCCTAATTTAGATACAACTTCATTAATGGGAATTTCGTGCGTTTTACGGGTTTTACGTTCAACTAGCTCTACTTTCCCGTTCTCGATAGCTCTACCTGTAACAATGCGATAGGGAATACCAATTAAGTCGGCATCTTTAAATTTTACTCCTCCGCGTTCATTGCGATCGTCAAGCAAGGTGTCAATTCCAGCTTGGTTGAGTTGCGCGTAAAGTTTTTCGCCGACTTCTACCTGTTGGGCGTTTTTGATATTAGGAATTGTCACGATGACTTGGTAGGGAGCAATTTCTACCGGCCAAATAATTCCATTATCATCATAGGATTGCTCTACTGCTGCTTGGGCTAAACGGGAAACCCCAACGCCATAACATCCCATAAATAAGGGTTTATCTTTACCTTGCTCGCTGGTGTAGGTTGCACCCATTGCTTGGGAGTATTTTGTTCCTAATTGGAAAATATGACCGGCTTCGATTCCCCGAGCTGACTGGAGTGTTTCTGTGGGGTCATGAATTGCGCGATCGCCAATTTTTGCTGTGCGTACATCAACAATAATTTCTGGTAATTGGAATTGGTCGCCCCAATTAGCACCAACTACGTGATTATTTGCTTCATTTGCACCGGTGACAAAATTCTTTAAGTCTATAGTTGTTTTATCTACAAAGTGTAAAAACTTTCCTACTATCTTTTCATTAGAACCAGATTTAATATAATCATCACTAATATCGGGTGCAATATAACCTAAAGGTAAGGGTTTCGCTGTCCACTTTGATTGAGCTTCGCTACTAGGTACATCTAAAGCAATAATGCTGTTTGCACCGTAGTTGGGAGCTAATCTTGTTAATTCATTTTGTAATTTAACATCGTTAACTTCTTGGTCGCCCCGAATACTGACGATTACCAGCACAGTGGTACCGTTGTCATAAACTGTTTGGTAAAGAACATTTTTAACTACGTTGGTTGGGGAACATTTGAGGAATTTACACAGCTTGTCAATTGTTTCTGTCCCTGGTGTTTCTCTTTTTTCGTAGCTACTAAAGGGAGAAGTTTCAGCATCGGGAGGTAAAGAAACAGCTTTTTCCACATTCGCGGCATATTTACCATCTTCAGTGTAAAGGACTTCATCTTCCCCTGCTTCTGCCAAAACCATAAATTCTGTGGAACCAGAACCACCAATCGCACCGGAATCAGCTTCTACTGCTCGAAAGGTCAAACCACAGCGTCGCAACATATTGCTGTAGGCTTGATACATATCTTGATAGGTTTCTTTCAGACTTTCTTCATCAGCATGGAAAGAATAACCATCTTTCATAATGAATTCCCGACCGCGCATTAAACCAAAGCGGGGACGAATTTCATCGCGGAATTTTGTTTGTATTTGATACAAATGTACAGGTAATTGACGGTAGGAACGAATCATATCCCGCGCTACCGTTGTAATTACTTCTTCATGGGTGGGACCGAGGGCTAAGTTTTGCTCCCGTCGGTCGGTAAGGGAAAACATAATTCCCTCAGCCTTAGTATATGTATCCCAACGTCCGGATTCCTTCCACAGTTCTGCCGGTTGGAGTTGGGGTAACAGACATTCTTGTGCGCCGGTAGCATTCATTTCTTCACGCACAATTTGGGAGATTTTTTGCAGAACTCGCCACATTAGGGGAAGATACGCGTATACACCGCTACCAATGCGGCGAATATAGCCAGCACGCAAAAGTAGTTTGTGACTGGGTATTTCGGCATCTGCCGGGTCGTCCCTGAGGGTAACGAATAACATTTGTGACAGTTTCATTTTCTCGTTCCTTTAATTAAAATTAGATAATTTTTAGATAATGTTTAGCTTATCTAAAAGTCAAAATCGTCCGTTTGCAGTTGCACTATTTACAAGTTCGCTGCTTAGAATTTGCTGCTTAGAATTTGACTATTTGCAGTTCCACTTTTTACAGTTCCACTTTTTATAACTTTAGGAGAAAACTATTTTGCCCCATCGGATTGAACGAGCACAGCCACCCCTAGAGTTTATACCCCCAGCACTTAACCCTCTATTTCTCAGGTTTACTCAGTTTGCACTACCAATTTGGCTCGATACTTTAATAGCAATAAGCCCGTTGGGCATGGCCGAAGGCATCGCCAAAGTTGAAGCTGACAATGTTGAGATTTTAATCGATTTGATTCGCCAATTTCAGGAAAAAAAAATTCGCCTGATGGTGGCGTTTCGTCATCCCCAAGTGGAAGATCCACTTTGTCTTGGTTACTTGCTTTCGAAGCTTGTACCTCAAACTGCACGAGAACGAGGAATAGTTCTCCAACATCCAATTCACGCTCATTTTATCTATGACCGGGGAATTCCTTTATGGGCTGGTTCCCATATTGGTTGGGTTTTATCTCGTTTGGGTGGAACCCCAATACAACGGGGTAAAGCTGATTGGACGGGTTTGCGATCGGCAAGAAATTTATTTGCAAATGGAAATTTTCCCATAGCTGCTGCTCCGGAAGGTGCAACAAATGGACTTTCCGAAATTCTCAATCCATTGGAACCCGGTATTGCTCAATTAAGCTTTTGGTGTGCGGAAGATTTGCACAAAGCCCAGCGCAACGAACAAGTTTTAATTCTACCAATAGGTATCCAATACAGTTATGTTGATTCTCCCTGGGAGAAAATAGAACAAATTTTAACCGAGTTAGAAATTAGTACCGGTTTAACTCCAAGCCAAAGCGGTTATGATATTCGTTTACCACAGGAATCTCTCTATCCTCGCTTAATTTCTTTGGCAAAACATTTACTGTCTTTAATGGAAGAATTTTATCAACGGTTTTATGGTCAAAATATACCGACTGCGAAAATTCCAGAAACAGACACAAGTGATGATAACGAAGCGATCGCTGCACGCTTGCAAGCTTTATTAGATACTGCATTACAAGTTGCAGAAAAATATTTTGATTTACGCCCTAAAGGTAACTTTACTGACCGCTGTCGTCGGGTGGAGCAAGCTGGTTGGAACTATATTTTTCGGGAAGAATTTAAGGATATAAAGGCTTTGTCAGCAGTCGAAAGGGGTTTAGCTGACAAAATCGCAGAAGAAGCGAATCTGCGCATGTGGCACATGAGGTTAGTAGAAAGCTTTGTGGCGGTTACGGGTAAATATGTGCGGGAAAAACCCAGCGCCGAAAGATTTGCTGAGACAACTTTACTTTTATGGGATATGGTTACTCGGATCGAGGGTGGTAATTCCTTCAAGCGTCCCCAATTGGGTAAACAAAAAGCAAAAATTACTATAGGAAAACCGATATCTGTTTCTGAAAGATTTGCTGCTTATAAGTCGTCGCGCAGAGGTGCGAGGGAAGCTGTTGCTCAGTTGACTTTAGATTTGCAACAGGCGATGGAAGATTTGATTTTTTGAAGGTTGGTGATTGATTTGATTCTAATTTATATAAAAGTTTGTTATTTTTGGGGAAAAACCTTAGATAAATCCAAAATTAGGTCTGGAAAGCAAGGTAAATTAACAGTTTCATTTGGTAAAAAAATTATCTTTTTACGATAACCAAATTTGCCTTGAGAATTTTGTAATGGTTCTCTGTAATGCTCTAAGCAATTATCATTTAAATTAAATATCCAATAATCGAGAATACCTGCTTCAGCATAAAGCGGTAACTTCACTTCTTGGTCATACTTTAAAGAGGAATCAGCAATTTCAATCAAAAGTAATATATCTTCAGGGCAAGGATGAGAGCTAAGATAATCATCATCTCGATTT
>NZ_JASJDK010000088.1 GCF_030065675.1 Mastigocoleus sp. MO_188.B34
CTGTTGCAACGATCGCTGGGATAGCTTTTTGTGCTTTAAGTGGAACATCTCCATCTGTCGCTCAAATATCAGCAGACACCAATCTTCCTGATGGACAAACAGTGGTTACACCAGGAACAACACCAGGAATCGATTTTTTAGTTACGGGGGGAACAAAAGTAGGTAATAACCTATTCCACAGCTTTCAAAATTTTTCTGTTCCCGAGAATGGTTCTGCCATTTTTCAGAATGATGCAAATCTGACAAATATAATTAATCGCGTCACTGGTGACTTGGAATCTAACATCAATGGTTTAATCCAAACTAATGGTAGTGCTAATTTTTTTCTAATAAATCCTAACGGGATTATTTTTGGTCCCAACGCTTCACTCAATATTGGTGGCTCCTTCATTACTAGTACTGCTTCAAGTTTAAAACTTTCTAATGGAGATGAGTTCAGTACCATAAACCCGACCAAACCCTTGCTAACTATTAGCGTGCCTCTAGGTTTACAATTTGGTAATCAAGCTAAATCTATTACTAATCAATCCCAGTTTAATGACAGTGATACAGTTCTTAACTCAGTAGGTGCGCCAGGTGGATTAGTTTTAAAACCTTTTCAGACCTTAGCTTTTGTCGGTGGTGAAATCAAAGGAGAACTAGGTAATATAACTGTTTCAGGAGGTCGCATAGAACTTGGTGCTGTAGGAGAAAACAGTTTTGTTGGTCTGAATCAAGATTCACAGGGTTTTACTTTAGATTATGCAAATGTGGAGAATTTTGGAGATATAGAACTAAATAGGTCTTTCGGCGATGTCAGTGGTCCTGGTGGTGGTAATATTCAACTCCAAGGTCAGAAAATAAACTTAGAGCGATCGGCTCTTTTTGCCGTAACTTTCCCCAATGGAATCGAAAATGGTGGGGGAATTCATCTCCATGGTGATGAGGTCAATATTAATAGTTCTGGAATTCAAGCAATTACATTAGGTAATCTTCAGGGTGCGGATGTCGCTCTAGAAGCTGAAAATATCTCAATTCAAGCTGAGTCCGTTGTTTCTGCAGAAACACGTGGTTCGGGTCAAGGTGGTAAATTAACAATTAGTACTGATAATCTAGATGTTGTAAACAGTATCTTGGGAACAGAAACTAAGATTTCTGGGAATGCTGGTGATGTGTTAATTACCACTCAAGATTTAAGTGTTAGAGATGGCGCTCAAATAGCAACTAACGCCTTTGAAGAAGGAGCTAGCGGTAAATTAACAGTGACAGCTTCCAATTCTATTGAGCTTATTGGTGAGAGTAATGATGCTTCAATTCCTAGTGGTTTGTTTAGCGACAATCACAGTTCTAAAAAATCTGCAGGAGTAAGCATCGAAACAGGAACATTAAATATTCGCGATGGAGCCAGAATATCTGCTTCTACTTTTGCTGGAGGAGATGGAGGTCAAGTCACGATTCAAGCTAAAGATTCTCAACTAACTGCTAGTTCGCAGACCGGTGAATCAAGCGGTATATTTAACAATGTCGAAGCAGGAGCTACTGGTCAAGGGGGTAATATTTCCTTTACGACTGAAAGATTACAGATTTATGAAGGAGCACAAATATCAGCTAGTACCTTTAGTAGCGGTAATGCTGGTCGTGTTTCTATTACTGCTTCCGATTCTATAGAAATACAAGATTTAGGCTCAGATACAGCATTTAGTGGTTTATTTGCTCAAGTTGAAGCTAGAGACACATCACAAGCAACAGGTAAAGGCGGTGATATTTTATTAGAAACTGGACAATTAACCCTCCAAGGTAAACAAGCGCGAATATCGGCTTCTACTGACGATGTAGGTTGGGGAGGTAATGTAACTATTAATGTTGATGAGTTACTCGTAGGAGATGGAGCCCAAATTCAAGCAGCAACTACAGGTGTCGCACCCAGTGGAAAATTAGAAGTAACAGCAACAACTAAAATCGAACTTAGTGGTGTAAATGAAGTTGCTAGTGGTTTATTTACTTCCACACAAGGTGATGCAGACGCAGGTAATTTAGATGTTAATACTGGGGATTTATCTATTCTAGATGGGGCGAGAATCTCGGCTTCTAGTTTTGGTGCAGGTATGGGAGGAACTATTAATGTTAATGCTTCAGATACAGTAAAACTCACTGGTACCGGTATTTCATCAAATACAGAAGTACGCAGTGGTTTGTTTGTAGAAGCAACAGGAACGGGAAAAGCGGGTAACATTGAGGTAAATACTGATTCTTTATTGCTCGATAACCGGGGAGCAATTATTGCAGAAACAGCTTCTGACGACGGTGGTGATATTTCCCTGAAAATCGCCGATATGATTCAGATGCGTAACAACAGTTTAATTTCCGCAACTGCTGGTGCTAATAGCAAAGGTGGAGATGGAGGTAATATTGATATCGCGACAAATTTCTTGATTGCAGTACCCTCAGAAAATAGTGATATTACTGCTAATGCTTTTGAAGGACAGGGAGGAAACATTCAAATTTCAGCTCGGAATATTTTTGGTATTGAGTTCCGTGAAAATTTAACTCCCTTAAGTGATATTACTGTCAGTTCAAATTTTGGTGCCAACGGTATTGTAGAAATAACTACACCTGAGATAGATCCTTCTCAGGGAATAACTGAGCTACCAGAACAAATGACGGATACTTCTAATCAGATTGCTCGTGGTTGCGGAGTTGATCGAGGTCAGATTGCAAAAGGAAAAACCAGAAATAGATTTGTGGTTATTGGTAAAGGTGGATTACCATCTAACCCGGAAGCAATCCTTAGTAGTAACACGATATTAGAAGATTTAGAAACAACTCCAATTCTTAAGCCACAAGATACTCCTCAACAAGCCTTTTCATCTACAAAAAATCCAATCAAAGTTTCTGATTCTACCGATTCCCTTGTAGAAGCTCAATCAATAGTGGTTAACTCCCAAGGCGAAATTTTATTGACCGCACAGGTTCCTCGAGATAATCAAAACAACTCTTGGTTTCCGTCAATGAGTTGTAATAGCAATTAACGATAAACCTCTTTGATATACAGCTTCTAAGTTTTTTCACTTAATTCTAAATCCTCATTCAAACACTTAAATTCCAAACACTTAAATTCTTTATTAGCACAATTAATTTTGGAATGGTGGTTTTGTATAGATAGTCTTGTGTAAGTAATTTTGATAATTAATTATTTTTATGTTCAATAAATTTATGTTCAATAAATTATATTTCCGGGTATATCGTCGCTTACTACTATTTATTTTTGGTCTTATATTAGGATTACTTTCCACCCTCTTAATTGCCACAAATCCTGTATTTCCCGTTGCAGCGCGAGAAAAATCATCTTTATCGATTATCCATAAATCATCTATCCACAAATTATCTGTTGAAAATTTACCTATTGAAAAGTCATCTATTCAAGGTTTATCCGAACTAAAACAGCAGGAGCAACGGGGAAAAGAATATTACAATACAGGTCAATTTTCTGCAGCAGTTAAAATTTGGCAACAAGTACTTCTAATTTATCAGTCCCAGGGCGATTTTCTTAACCAAGCTCGAGTCCTGAATAACCTTTCATTAGCTTATCAGCAACTGGGTAAGTACTCAGAAGCAAAGCAAACTATTTCTGAAAGCTTAAAATTAACACAAACACAACAAAATAATAGTCCAACCCAAAACCTACAGAAGGAAGAATCAACAAAAAAATTAAATGTCATAGCACAAGCTTTGAATACTCGAGGTCGTTTAGAGTTATCAATGGGACAACCTGAAGCAGCTTTAAAAACTTGGGAAGAAGCAAAAGAATTTTATACTCAGGCTGAAAATAATACTGGTGTAATTCGTAGTGCTATTAACCAGTCTCAGGCTTTAAGGAGTAATGGTTTATATCATCGAGCTTTATCTAATCTAACTGAGGTTAACGAAATCCTTCAAAAGCAACCAGATTCTCAACTGAAAGCTACTGGTTTACGTAGCCTTGGTACTAGCCTCAATTTAGTCGGTAAATTTGCAGATGCACAACAAGCTTTAGAAGAAAGTTTAGCGATCGCGAAAAAATTATTATCTCCTACGGATATCAGTGCAACATTAATTGATTTGGGTAATGTTGCTAATTCACAACAACAGGCAAAGTCTGCATTAAGTTTTTATAGACAGGCTGTAGATAAAGCAACTTCACCAAATATTAAGATTAAAGCACAACTGAATATAATTAAAACTTTAATTGATACGCAAGAATTAGCAAAAGCACAATTATTAGCAAATCAAATTCAATCCCAAATTACTAATTTACCTGCAAATCGTAGTACTGTCTATGCTCAATTAAATTTGGCTAAAAGTTTAACTAGATTACAACAGGCAAACATCCCAAATTCACCAACAATCGAAAGCATTGCTCAAATAGTTGCCAATAGTTACAAACAGGCACAAGCCTTAGAAGATAAACCAGCCCAAGCTTATGCACTTGGGAAACTTGGAGGGCTTTACGAACAGACCCAGCAATGGTCAACAGCCCAAGATTTAACCCAAAAAGCTTTAATGTTATCTCAAAGCATAAATACTCCGGAAATCACTTATCGCTTGGAGTGGCAATTAGGAAGAATTTTGAAAACAAAAGGAGATTTGACAGGTGCGATCGCGAACTATACCCAAGCAGTTAATAATCTTGGTTATTTACGTAATGATTTAGTCGCGATCGCCCCTGATGTTCAGTTCTCGTTTCAGGAAAGTGTGGAGCCGGTTTATCGAGAATTAGTTAGTTTACTTTTGACACCACAAAACTCGGAGGTTAGTCAAAAGTCTCTGCTTCAAGCCCGTGAAATTATTGAATCATTACAGTTAGCCGAGTTAGATGATTTTTTCCGTGAAGCTTGTTTGGATGCTAAACCAACTCAAGTAGATAAATTTGATACTCAGGCAGCAGTTATATATCCTATTATTTTGGCAGATCGTTTAGAAATTATTCTCAGTTTGCCAAAACAACCTTTACGCCACTACAGTACTGCAATTTCTGAGAATGAACTTGAAGGTACTGTTAAAAAACTACGTAAAAATTTAGTTATTCGTACTAGATATAGTTTTAAACCTTTATCTAAACAACTATATGATTGGCTAATTCGTCCTGCAGAAGTTGATTTAGCCGAAAGTAAAGTTAAAACATTAGTCTTTGTGCTAGATGGATACTTACGTAATATTCCAATGTCAACCCTACATGATGGTAATCAATACTTACTAGAAAAATATAATATTGCTTTAACACCAGGTTTAAGAATACTGCCTCCTCAAGAATTAAAGCGAGAAAATATTAAGGTACTTAGTGCTGGTTTAACTGAAGCAAGAGATGGCTTTTCACCTCTTGAATATGTGGAAGAAGAATTAAAACAAATTAACTCTCAAGTACCGGGAACAATGCTTTTAAATCAAGATTTTACTAGTGAGTATATACAAGATAAAATTCAATCTAATTTCTTTCCAATTGTTCATATTGCTAGTCACGGTAAATTTAGTTCAAAAGTTTTGGAAACTTTTATTTTAAGCTGGAACGATCGAATAAGAATTGATGACTTAGAAAATTTGCTCCAAGGACCCGAACAAACAGAGCAAAAAGCAGTAGAACTTCTGGTTCTCAGTGCTTGTGAAACCGCAACAGGAGATAAACGTGCTGCTTTAGGATTAGCAGGAATGGCTGTAAAAGCTGGAGCCAGAAGTACTGTAGCTACATTGTGGTCTGTCAATGATGAAGCGACAGCTAATCTAATGAGTCATTTTTATCAGGAATTAAGTAATGTCAAACAAACAAAAGCAGAGGCTTTGCGTAACTCCCAATTAGCACTATTAAAAAATAGAAAATACGAACACCCTATTTATTGGTCACCTTATATATTAGTTGGTAATTGGTTGTAGAAAAATGAGGTATTAATGGCGGTTGTACTAAAAAGCAGGTATTAAGTTATAAGTTAAAGTCTGTATATTTGATTATGTAGTACTTGTACTAGCATCAAAAAATAATCAATATAGTGAGTGATATTACGCAATTAAAACATACTTTTTAGGGCCCAATGATTTGAGTAATATTTTATCTATGATAATACTAATGACTGATAATAATTTCACAAAAAAATATATAAAACAGCTATTTTATAAGTGTATTTATGATTTTTATAAAAAAATATTTTTAACATGTAAATAAAGCTGATGAAAATATTTTTATGATACTCTTTTCCAGAAGTTATATTATTATATAATTGACACAAAATTAATATTTCCACCTGTCGGATAAATTTTCGTTTCTTCAAATAATATACCTTCTAACATCGGTTTTACTATTTCCTTTCAATCAGCGAAATTATTGACTAAATCCTCATAGGCTAGTGACGAATTTTAAAATCTATTTCAATGGAATAGCATAAAACACTTGGAACAAACAGGATTAGTACGTCAACAATTAAGTTTAATTAGGTTTTACAAAAATGTTCAGGACTTTAATAAATAAGGCAATTGTTACTATCGGTCTATCATCTTTGTTGATTGTCTCATACAGTCATGTTGCATTAGCAGATCGTACCAAAGGTGGTAAAGAAGGTTTACCAGGTTCAAGAATTGGAGGAGGGACTCGTGGAGAATGTTATCTTCGCAAACCACTTGTTGCATTAGTTCCAGAAAATAATTTAGTTTTGACAAAATCTGCATATCCAAAATTCTTTTTCTATCTTCCCCCAACTGCAACTCCAAAACAAATAGAGTTTGTCTTACAAGATGAGGATAATAATGAAATTTATCAGACAATGTTCACATCGAATGGTTCTGCAGGGGTAATGAATGTTAGTTTACCCGAAAAAGAATCCATACCACCCCTTGCTTTTGGTAAAGATTATCGCTGGCAATTGGTCATAATCTGTAATTCTGAAAAAAGGGAACATGATGTTGGTGTAAACGGATGGGTCAAACGGGTAAAATTAGATTTCGCACAGACCAAAAAACTAGAGCAAGCAAAACCTAGAGAACAAATTAATATCTATACCTCTTCAGGGCTTTGGCAAGATGCACTATTTAAATTGGCAGAACTCCGGTACGAACAACCAAATGATATGAGGCTTTCTAATGACTGGTCAGAGTTGTTGAGTTCTCTGGGACTAGATGCAATAGCCCAAGAACCTCTTATTAATATAGAAAGACAAGCAGCCTCACCAATATCAATGAAATAGGTGAACAACTAATTACTTTAAAATTTCAACTTTATTTTTCTCCGGTTGTGTACCATTCTCTCCGCTCTTTATTGGAGCGGATATTTTTGAAATTTATTTATAACAGAATTCAGGAATGGAATTTACTTTACATGTGACGTTTTGTTTCCCAAATGCATCTCACTTATTTACAATCCGGTATAACTTTTGTTTTTTAAAATATTATTAAGTTGCAATTATTACCTTTATTGTTTATTTTAAAACTTCTAAGCCATTTAATCTAGAAAATTAACCTAGAAAATTTTTGCAATTATTATGATGGAGTCAATAAATAAATATAAATCAGCAGAAAATAAGTTTATTCGTGTCTATTAATACTTTGTATGATTGATAAATTATTAAAAAAAAATTTTCCTCTAATATTTTTTATTACTTTTTTAAAAAGACAATTACTGACTTTAAGTATAAAGCAATCTGTAATTGCTGCCAGTGTGATCGCAACAGGATGTATATTGAGTATTAGAAATTTAGGTGGGTTCCAGTTATTAGAATTAGTTGTCTTCGATCAAATGGTACGTCTTCAAAGAGAACCTCCTCCAGACACACGAATATTAATTGTAAAAATTACAGAATCCGATTTAAAAAAACAAAAAAAGTGGCCTTTATCCGATAAAAGTCTTTCTTTAGTATTGCAAAAATTACAACAAGCTAAAGCAAAAGTTATCGGCTTGGATATGTATCGTGACATACCTCATCCTCCGGGCTATGAAAGTCTACTCAAAGAACTTCAAAAGCCTAATATTATTACTATAAAAAAGCTTGGTAGTTCGGATTCAGAAGGAGTATCTCCCATTTCTGGGATACCAGAAGAACGAGTTGGGTTTAATGATATCTTGATCGATCCAGACGGCATCGTACGTCGAAATCTAATGTATGCCTATGAAGGTACAAAAAAATATTATTCTTTTTCTTTACGCTTAAGTCAAAAATATTTAGCTACTCGAGATATTTCACTCAAAATTACGCCAAATGCTTTGGAATTAGGAGAAACTTCATTTACGCCTATCTCAGCAAATGCGGGCGAATATCGAAATATTGATAATCTTGGCTATCAGATATTGATTTCTTACCACTCTTCTGACCAAGTAGCAGAAACTATTTCCTTTACCGATATCTTAAATGGTAATTTCGACCCCTCATTGGTCAAGGATAAAATAGTATTGATTGGTACAACTGCCCCTAGTTTAAAAGATTTATTTTTTACTCCCTATAGTGCAGGTGAGTCAGACAGTCGTGCAATGTCAGGAGTTATGTTACATGCTCAACTTGTGAGCCAAATTCTTGGCGCGACCTTGGATAGAAAACCACTATTTTGGTTTTGGTCAGAATGGGTAGAAGGTACTTGGATATGGCTTTGGGCTTTGATTGGAGGCTTAATCGCGTGGCGATATCGAAATCCTCTAAATATACTATTTTTTGCAGTATTTGCTTTGTTAGCCCTATTTACGACTTACTTTAGTCTGTTTACTCAAGCAGGTTGGATACCTTTATTATCTCCTGGATTAGCACTGATAGTTACCTCTACAAGTATTATTATTTATAGACAACTATATAGTAATTTTTATGACATTCTAACGGGTTTACCCAATCAAATTTTATTTATTAAATACTTAAAAACAGAAATTGATAGAATAAGACCGAGTAAAAATCTACGTTTTGCTGTATTGTTTTTAGATATTGACTGCTTCAAGATAGTCAATGAAAATTTTGGTCATCACATTGGGGACGAATTATTAGTCAATTTTACCCAAAGATTAAAAAACTGTGGCGACAATCAAAGAATGATTGCTCGAGTGGGAGGAGATGAATTTGCAATATTACTAGAAAATATTGCCGATACTAAGGAAGTAATAACTTGGGTCGATTGGTTACAGAAAGAAATGACCTTTACTTTTGGAACAAGTGGACAAGAAATATTTACAACCATCAGCGTAGGTATAGCCTTAAGCAAGACAGAATGTATTTACAAACCAGAAGATGTACTTAGAGATGCCCATACAGCAATGTATCGAGCTAAAGATTTGGGTAAATCTCGTCACGAAGTTTTTAGCAAAGGTATGCATATCGAAGTTGTTAAGCGTTTTCAGTTAGAGGTAGATCTTCGTCGCGCTTTGGAGTTCCAAGAGCAAAAACAGGAATTTTATCTTGAGTATCAACCAATAGTTTCTATGAGAAACAATGCAATTATTGGTTTCGAAGCACTCGTACGTTGGCAACATCCATCCCATGGATTTATTCCTACAAGTGATTTTATCCCCATTGCAGAAGATACTGGATTGATTGTTCCTTTAGGTAAGTGGATTTTACAGGAAGCATGTTGTCAGTTATCTGTTTGGAAAACTCTATTCCCTGTGGATCCACCCCTAACAATGAGTATTAATCTTTCTGGTCAACAGTTAAAGCAACCAGATTTAATTGAATTTATTGAGAAAACCCTTAACTTCACAGGCTTAGAAGGAGAAAACATCAAACTAGAAATTACAGAAAGTGTAGCAATGAAAGATGTAGAAACAACAATTGATATTTTATTAAAACTGAGAAGCTTAGGTATTAGACTGAGCATTGATGATTTTGGTACGGGATATTCCTCTTTAAGTTATTTGCATCGCTTTCCCGCCAACACATTAAAAGTAGATAAATCATTTATAAATAATATGGCAGAAACTGAGGAAGACATTGCCATTGTCCAGACAATTATTATGTTGGGTCATACTTTGGGTATGGAGGTAGTCGCTGAGGGAGTAGAGACAATTGCACAACAAGAAAAACTGCAAGCACTTGGTTGTGAGTACGGTCAGGGCTATTTCTTCTCTCAGCCATTGGATAGCAAATCTGCAATGTTGCTATTAGATGCTCAATTCCATAATTGAGCAAGTTATTCGCAAGTAAACTATTAGCCCCAAAAATTGAGTTTAATAGTCTGATATCCAGGTTTGAAGTGATAGAAAATACAAATCAGTAAATTATTGCACGATGAAATAATCTTTTGCACCAAGACTCAGGATACAATGCGATCTGGTAATAAACGTAAAACTCCGTAAAATTTATAAAATAATTGATTGTTGAAATTACCCTATGAGCATTAACGAAGTATTCATGCCCGCTCTGAGTTCCACCATGACTGAAGGGAAAATTGTTTCCTGGGTAAAGTCACCGGGAGACAAAGTAGAAAAAGGTGAAACAGTAGTGGTTGTTGAATCAGATAAAGCTGACATGGATGTGGAATCCTTTTATGAAGGATATCTTGCCCACATTATAGTCCAAGCTGGTGACACTGCCACTGTTGGGGCTGCGATCGCACTGTTAGCAGACACAGAAGCGGAAATTGAAACTGCTATTGCTCAAGCAAAATCAAAAATTGCTAGTTCCGCACCAACTACCAATGTTACCCCAACACCCGTTGCAGCCGCAGCTACTCCAGAAAGTACTTCTATCTCACAAAATGGCTCTAATCATCGTCAAGGTAGAATTATTGCTTCACCTCGTGCCCGAAAATTAGCAAAAGAATTCAAAGTTGATTTAAGTAATCTTTCTGGTAGTGGACCCTACGGTCGAATTGTTGCTCAAGATGTAGAAGCAGCCGTTGGAGTATCTCAGCAACCATCAGTTCCAGCATCTTTGCCAACAATACCAGTTACTGCCAGTGTAGCATCAGTTCCTCAACCTGCAGCTACACCAGTTACAACAGCAAGTACAATTCCAGGACAAACAGTACCACTTACAACTCTCCAACAAGCTGTTGTACGCAGCATGGTTGCAAGTCTTGCTGTACCAGTTTTCCGGGTAGGTTATACAATTACCACTGATGCATTAGATCGGCTGTATAAGCAAATAAAACCCAAAGGGGTAACCATGACAGCCCTATTGGCAAAAGCTGTAGCGGTAACACTGCAAAAACATCCCCTACTCAATGCAAGCTACTCTGAACAAGGAATTGCATATCATGGTGATATCAATATTTCCGTAGCAGTGGCAATGGATGATGGTGGATTAATTACACCTGTATTGCAGAATGCTGACCAACTGGATATTTATTCCCTATCCCGTAATTGGAAATCTTTGGTACAAAAAGCAAGAGCAAAACAACTCCAACCCGAAGAATATAGTACCGGTACTTTTACTGTATCTAATTTGGGAATGTTTGGTGTAGATACATTTGACGCGATTTTACCTCCCGGACAAGGTTCGATTTTAGCAATTGGCGCTTCTCGTCCTCAAGTTACTGCGACTCCTGAAGGAATGTTTGGTGTTAAGCAACAAATGCAAGTTAATATTACCTGCGATCACCGAGTGATTTATGGTACTCACGCAGCTGCATTTTTACAAGATTTAGCCAAGTTAATCGAAACAAATCCCCAGTCTTTAACAATGTAGCTTTATTTAATATGGCACTTGTTTTGTAGGGACGTGCGGTGGGTGCGTCTCTACATTTGTTTGTATAAATATTGGATTGGGAAATATTGATTTTGGGGAAATATGGTATTTTTGTTTATGTTTAAATTTTTTTAAATAAAATTAAAGAAGACAGTACCAAACAAAGTATTTCAGTATGCGCCCAACTTCTCGCGGGGTTGGTTTTTGAGCCCGAACTAATTCGTCAGCTTTTTAGGAGAAAAGATATGAGAGAGTCAACTATTTATCAAGAAATTCTCCAAGAAGGAAGAGAAGAAGGAAGAGAAGAAGGAAAAAAATCTGAGCTAAGGTTAGTGATGCGTTTGCTAAATCGTCGCATAGGTTCTGTCAATCCGCAATTAGAACCAAAACTACAAGGTTTATCTTTAAGTCAGTTGGAGGACTTGGGTGAAGCTCTGCTAGATTTCACCAGCGAAACAGATTTGGTTAACTGGCTTAAGATTCAAGGAATTTAGTTTGATTTGGAGATGTAGCATGAGTATGCTATGTCTCCAAATTACTTTTGAAAAAACATGATATTTTAGAACTTACAAAAAAATTACAAAAATAAAAGAATTCTAAAAAAAGTATTTAATTTGTAGGGCTACATTTCGTTAGAATCCTACAGATAAAAAATTTTGGTATGAAATTTTGATATTTTTTAGGATTAAAAAATCAAACTCCGTAAACTCGTCTTCCATCTCCTGGTAATAAAGTTAGCGATCGCGGATTAATTTGGTACCCTACTGTAACTTCTACTTCTCCGTCCCAAATCTCAATTGACAAAACATTGTCATCGCTACCTCTATAGTCAAAGTATTCGCAACGTTCTGCAGTTTTTCTTAGGGTAGTACCAACACGAGTCATTTTTGCCATTCCAGAATCTACGCGATGATAGGTTTCATCAGCAAAATTTAACTGTTTTGGTGGATTTTTGCTGACTTCTAGCCGATCCGTTGGTTCTAAAAATGCTACTTCTACTCGATCATCTTCATCAACGGAAAGCCATCGGATATCGTTATGATCCTGCAGTAGGTATTCAAACCAAATATAACCACCAACATTGTAATTTAGTTTTCCTTCTACAACCCAATCTCTACCCATATACTGGACAATATCGCCAATTTGCAAATTAAAAATATTGCGTTCCAAAGAAGGTAATTCTTTAGACTTTTTACCTGCTAATATTACTCCCTGTTGTTGTAATACAAATAATGTTGCAGCAACAGCTACAATTACGATCACACCTAGCCAAAGTAAAGCTAACATTTTATTCCTCTTGTCAGTTATCAGTTATTAGTTAATGCGCTGTAGACACTCATTCACTACCCCGGTTTGCTAATAGTTTTTATATTCCCCATTCCCCGATCAATAGGACAACCATCGGTTATCTGATTGATACCCCACAATCACAGGATGGGAAAGACGGTTTATTTCTACTTTAAGAAGCTGAATATCTTTTGGTAATTCAAATAAATGATGCAGAATTGGTTCCGTAAGAAAACGTGTGGGAATAGGTAATTGCAGTTTCTCTGGTTCAAATATATTCTTTGATGCTAAGACAAAACCCCACGGACCAAAACTAGGAACATTAACTGTATAGGGGTGTATTTCTAATCCTACTTGAGAAATGGTAGTCGCGATGCAACTGAGAACTTTGGGAGCGAAAAAAGGGCTGGAAGCCTGGGTGACCAAAATTCCATTCTTTGCGAGTATTCCTGATAAACGTCGGTAAAATCCTTCTGAATAAAGTTTGGCAAGAATTTTTTCATCGGGATCGGGGAAGTCTGCAATGATGACGTCAAAAGTTTCATTTAAATTTGGTGCTTTCAAAAATGCATCTGCGTAAATAACCTCTACGCGCGGGTCTAAGAGTGCACTTTGATTAATTTTTGTCAATCTTGGGTAGGTGTTGGCTAGTTTTATCATTTCTGGATCTAGCTCAATTAGTACTACCCGCTCGACATCTTGCCATTTTAAGACTTCCCGCACTGCCATACCATCACCAGCACCCATTACTAATACCCGTTTTCTATTGGGTGTAGCACTCATCGCCGGATGTACTAATGCTTCATGATAGCGGTATTCATCTACACTTGAAAGTTGTAAATCGCCATTGATGAATAGTCGTAAATCTTTACCTTTATGGGTTAAAACAATCCGTTGATAAGCTGTTTGAACGCGTTTAATTATTGGTGCTGAATACAGATTATTCTCTAGATTATTGCTTAAAGGTATGGCGAATGGTGCCAGACTTAAAAGTAATACCCCCAACCCTAACCCTAAATATCCCCAACGACGCAATTGGGTGAAGTTGCGTCCAATGGCAAAAACCATTAATGCTGGTAAAGCACCTAAAATAAAAGCAGTGGGAAACATCCCAAAAAAGGGCAAAAGTAGCACGGGAAAGGTTAAAGAACCCAATAAACCTCCCAAGTAATCCAATGCTAAAACTCCCGCGAGTGCTTCTCTGACTCCTTCTGCTTCTTCTAGGATTCTGGTTAATAATGGTACTTCCAAACCAGCAAGTATTCCCAATAGTATAGTCACCAGAAATAATCCTAGCCAGATAGAACCACCCAGGACAAATAAGGCAAATAAGCCCAAAGGTAAAAAAGCTGTCAATGGGGCTATCAGTAATTCAACCCAAGTAAATGCTAGGAGTAAGTTCCTTTGTAAAATAATACCTTCAGCCTTAGGAGCAATAAAACGACTCAAGTAAGAGCCAATCCCCATCGCAGCTAAAAAACCACCGACAGCAATACCATAAGCTAAAGCTTGGTTACCCACTAAGTAACTAGCCAAGGTTCCAAGCAGTAACTCCACAGCAAGTCCGCTTCCTGATGAAACTGCTGCTGCTGCAAGTAAAAGCTGTCTTTGGGTTCGATTTAATTTAATATTATTATTTATATTTTTTGTCTCCAGATGATAAAAATCATCTGTTTTTATTTCTTGTTCCATACATATTTTGATTATTTTTTAGATGATTTCCATTTAATTCTTACCCATTGAAATTAGTGTTTCTAGATATTTTATTTACTATTATTTTAGTTTTATTTAACATCTATCTATTTTGATTCTTTACTTCCCAGCAGCAGGTCCACCACCGCGAAAATCGTCATAGCTAGAACGGTTATAAAATATCCAAACTCCAGAACGATTATAAGAACCAGATAATCTGGTACCATTTCTTGGTGAAAAGTTGCTTTGATTCTCTTCACGCAAAACTAAAGCTGATTTTTGAGTGTAACTATTAAAAATTGATGATACAGCAATCAAAATTGCTAAACCTGCAAAAATCTTTGTCAACATAATATAAATACTCTTACTAAAATATTTATTCTCAAATATTAACTTCCAACACAACCAGTCTAATTGTATTTGGCAAATAACCTTTCTATACAAACTTTTATTTTTTGATTTTTTAGAACCTTAAGTATTTAAGCTGCTGGAATATTATCTGAAGTATTCGCTGAATCAGATTTAATATAAATAACCTCTTGCGATGATAAAGTTCGCGCACCTTCTCTTACAGTTAAAGTTGTTCTATCTATTGATTTATCTGGTAAAACTTCTACATTAAAACCGTAGGAATCCCGTTTTTCAAAGATGAAAAATAAAGTTAAAGATCCATTTCCTTTTTCAACTTTGCCATTTTCTCTCTTAATATTTAAATTAATGGTTTTTGAGGTCATGTAAACTTGTTCACCATAACTGTTATTAATAACAAGTTTTACCTGTAATAGTGATGGAGAAGTTTCATCAGATGCAATATCTACTTTTACTCGAACCAATTTATCTGCACCACCAAGGGTTGCGCGATCGCTAGGATCGCTATCATTAATTTTTTTCGATATTACTTTTTTCCCGATGCGAGGTACAGCAAACATCGCCATTATTGCTAATGGTATGGTTCCAAATAAAGCAGGGAATAATGGACGGGTATCAACCACTCCATTTTCAACCAGGATATTAAAATTCGATTTGGGTGGTGCTGATCCTACTTTTTGATTATTCAATTGAATCCTTGGGACTAATCTTGATCCTGATGCTCTTTCATATTCCAAGACACTAACAACTAAATTTAGTTCTTCAGCCTTTTTTGCACGTACATCTAAACCAGCCAACAAATCTGATTCAGCCCAAGTTCCAGATTCTCCATCCTCATACCAAGTACCGCTTTCACTCCAAGCATTTTTAATTGCAGAGGCTACTATTTTACCTTGCTGGTCTAAAAGCTGAATTTGATAGGTTAGAGATGTGTTAGTTGGTATGGATGCTTTCACATCTACTCGTAGCGCTCCTAGTAATTGTGGCTCCAATGTAATTTTTTCCGGTGGACTAGATTGTCCTAAACCAACAGAAATATTTTTAGAAATTAAAGTTTTTTTAAAAAAATCAGAAGCTATAAATGCTAATAATACAAAACCTGTTGCTCCTAAAGCAACATAAGCCCACTTATCTATAAATCGACTGGTACGTTTATTATCTACAGCAATTTGCATGATACGTTTGCTTCACAATAAAATTAACAACATGTTGTCATGATAGCTTTCCGCTAAAATTAACAAAATTATATTTAACACATCAAATTTGCTAATAAAATTAATATTTCCAAATTTAAGCAATTTTGGCTTATCAATATTTATGGTATTGGGAATAACATCATGAGCTTGATCTCTTGAACCTTATAATCGCTCAAGAGTACAATTTTTATGTGAATATCTACCTCAGCAAAATTACCAAATAAAAAGTTTATTTAAGAAAAATAAATCGGGATATAAGCGATATCACTTACATAAATCAAAAACTTATATAAATAAAATAAAAGATATAAGTTGATAAAATGATGAATGCTAAAATCTACAAAACATTCACTTGTGACCTTTAACAAAAAACATAAGAGCTTCATACCAAACACCTCGCTCTGTTAGATTTACTTCAATTAGTTGTTGAAAATCAGCTTTCAATTCTTCCATTTTTTCTGGTGATACCTCTAACAAAGGATTTTCATGGGGGTGAGACCAACTTCCGTTCCATTGTTTCGCTTCATCTAAACTTTGATAAAAACCAAATTGTTTGGATTTGATTTCAATATCTTGAAAACCAGCTAATTGCATTAAGTGATGACATTTTTCAGGAGTACCCGTTGGTTCATTAATATTTAGCAGTGAAATTCCATGTTTTGCAGCAGCTTTAATGATGATAGGAGCAGCATAAGATTTTTCTGAACCACAAGAGAATGCAATTACACCACCTTTTTTGAGCCATTTATACCAATTTTGTAGCGCTTTAGGAATATCTCGAAAATAAACGAGTGCTGTAGAACATGTAATTATATCAAAGCTTTCATTCTCAAAGTCTATATATTCTGCATCACCTTGAATAAGTTCGATATTTTCTAATTTCAAGTCATCAATTTTTTGTTTTGCTTGCTGAAGCATTATAGAAGAAAAATCAACTCCAACAACTTTTCCTTCATTTCCTACTCTTTCAGCCGCATTAATTGCAATCAGACCGGTACCAGTAGCTATATCTAATATTCTTTGTCCTTTTCCAAACTTAACTGATTTTAGAATTGGAAGAGTACGATTAATAGTATGTTCATTGTCATATTTTATTCTACTGTCAAAAAAATCAATAACTGTTTTCTTGTATTGTTGTTCGTATTGATTTTGATTCATAAATTTCTTTCTGATATTTTACCATTTTAATATGAGAAATACTGCATTTCGGTCGCAATGACAAATCTATGTCCTACGGACAGGCTACAAAGACCGTTGCGTAAGTCCTGTATAAAAGTGAATTTAAATACAATAATTATCCGCCACTTACTGGAGGAATTAAGACAACCTCATCTCCATCCTGTAATAATGTATCAGGCTCAACAAAATTAAAATTAACACCAAACCTTGTTACTTCACGCCATTTACTCAGTTCGGGGTGTCCGGATATTAAGCAATCGCGCACGTGCTCAACTGGGGTACCTTTGGGAATCTTTAACACCATTTCTGGTACTCCGTATGCTTCTTGGTAAGCAGCAAATAATTTAACGGTAACTTGGATTGCAGACATTGGGAACAAAATAAATTATTTCAGAATTATTTACTTATATTTGCAATGTTAAAAATAATGCGAGGTGCTAAATTAAACATCGAATACAGCCTCACATTGATATAAACAGTTTAATTTCTCTATATGTACTGAATAAATGGAATCCTTGCTTTGTAATAATTGCAAGTCCTATTATTTGGTATTTACTTAGGGTATTACATATAATTTTAATCAACCATAATTAAAAATATTATTGAGAATAATTTGGATAGGTAGCATATTTTCAATAGTTTTTATTTTTATGTAACTTTGAGTAAATACTATCCCAAATGTTAAGAAAAATCAAAGCAATATTATTTGAGCACTAAATAAAAATTATTTTCCTGGAAAATCCATTGCGCGAACTGTATGATTTGTCGCTCACGCACTTAAAAGTGTAAATTTCAACAATAAATTAGGGTGTATGTATCTAATCAGTGGTTCTACTAACAATCGAAAATCTTATGATAGTGTTAGGCTAATATATGTCTTATGAGTTGTTGCCTAAATCCTAACTGTTCCCATCCTAATGACCCGATGAACGCTGACAGAAAATTTTGTCGTAATTGCGGGTCTAGTCTGCTTTTGAATCAGCGCTATCGTATAACTAAACGTTTAGGAAAAGGAGGATTTAGTCGAACCTTTGAGGTCGAATATGAAAATTCCTATTATGTATTGAAGGTTTTAAACTTATCTCCATTTACTGAAAAAGTAAGACACAAGGTTGTCGATCTATTTAAAAGAGAAGCAAGCGTACTGCAATTTCTAAATCATCCAGGAATACCAAAAGTACATGAAAATGGATATTTTGAATTAAAGTTTCCTAATTATCCAGAACCACTGTATTGCTTGGTGATGGAAAAAGTTGATGGTTTAAATTTACAAGAATGGTTAGATCGTCAAGGAGAAAAGCCACTTCCATTCGAGGAAATTTACAAGTCATTCAAGCAGCTAGTAGAAATTTTAGACCTGGTTCACGAGCGGGGATACTTCCACCGGGATATTAAGCCAGCAAATATTATGCTAAGACCTGACGGTCAGTTAGTGCTAATTGATTTTGGTGCGGTAAGGGATTTAGCACAAACTTATTTACAACATGATGACATTCGAAGTGGTACGCAAATTGGTTCTCCTGGGTATGCTCCCCAAGAACAAATACATTATGGAGAAACCGTTGCACAATCAGATATTTTTGCTTTAGGACGGACTTTTGTACATTTATTAACTAGACTTCATCCTTTAGATATCCCAATCGATAAAAATGGTAAATTAACTTGGCGAGACAAAGTTTTATTACCATCTCAGACTGAAAAGAATGTAATTGATAAACTTCGTTGGCATAATTTCCAAAATCTATTAGATGCAACGCTCGAAATTGATTGGCGTCGTCGACCTAAAGATACTAAAGTTATTTTAAGACATCTGAATAAAAAATTAATTTTACATTTTATCCCTTATAAAGTAATTGCTATATTTTTATTGTTAGGAATTGGACTATTTACTAGTAATTGGTATTTAAATGGAGTCAATGGTTGTTCAAAGATTGCTTATAGAAACTTTCCCATTGGTGATGAACTAAGTTGTGGAGAAGAAATTCTATTTACCAATCGTTGGGATACGAAAAAACGAGAAGGCGTCGCAGCGATCGCAAAGGGTGATTATATTAATGGAGTTCGCTTGCTGGAAATTGCATGGAATGAAGAGCGCGATCCAGAGACCTTAATTTATCTTAACAATGCACGAATTAAAGCTGAAAATCTTGAAGCTTATACTATTGCTGTGGTAGCTCCCATTATTAATAACCAAGACAGCATTAATTCCAGTCTAGAAATTTTGCGAGGAGTTGCTCAGGCTCAAGATGAGTTTAATCAAAAGAATAAAAAGCAAGGAATTGGTCTTAAGGTTTTAATTGCGAGCGATAATAATAACCCTATTAAAGCACAAAAAATTGCTAAATACTTAGTAGGTAAACGGGATATATTAGCCGTTATTGGTCATTTTACCAGCGATACAACTATAGAAACAATTGATATTTATCAACGGCATAAAATGTTACTGATATCTCCTACATCAACTTCGGAAGACTTATCAAAAAAATGCGAAAATATAGAACTGAAAAATTGTTTTTTTCGTCGAGTTATTAGTAGGGATAGCATAACGGCGAAAACTTTAGCTGATTACTTAGCCAATCAATTAAATAAGCGCAAAGCAGTTGTTTTTTACAATAAAAATAGTAACTATAGTAAATCCTTACGAAATGTATTCAATAGTGAATTCGAGAATCAAGCAGGAAAAATAGTTAAAGAATTTAATTTATCCGATCGTCGATTTAATGCACGCTATGCAGTTGCTCAAGCAAAGAAAAAACAAGCCGAGACCATAGTATTATTTCCTAATAGTGATGGTTTGGCTTCTAGCAAAGCTCTTCAAGTTATCACAGCAGCAGAAAAGAAAATTTTGCTCGTTGGTGGAGATGGTCTTTATCATTCCAACACTTTAATACTTGTTAGGCAAAATGCATTAGGTCTAATTGTCGCTATACCTTGGCATCATAGTCTTAATCCTGACAATGGTTTTTCTGTAACTGCTGAAAAAATGTGGAAAGGAAAAGTTAGTTGGCGTACAGCAACCGCGTATGATGCAACCAATACTTTAATTACAGCATTAGAGAAACTACCAATTTCAGCGAATAGTGAAGACATCGCCCGGGTGACCGCAGAGCAAGGTTTTTTTAGCATTGGAGCCACCGGTAAAATAACCTTTGATGCAAATGGCGATCGTTCCACACAACCAATAGGGGAAGATCCCAAAGAGCGAAATATTCATTTAGTGAAAGTTGTTCGTAATAGCTCTGGACAATTAGAGTTTACGCCTTTATTGGGGATTGGGGATTAGGGGTTGGCGACTGGCGACTAGGGACTGGGGATTGGGGATTAGAGACCAAAGATTTATTACTCATTACTCCTTACTCATTACTCCTCACTCCCCCTGCACTACGAATTAATTCAGCAATAAGTGCAGCGATCGCAGAAACTACAATTAATATTACGCTTAATGCATTAATATCCGGCTTTACACCCATTCTGATTCGACTAAAGATTTCCATTGGTAAAGTACTGGAACCACCCCCAGCAGTAAAACTGGCGATAATAAAATCGTCCAAACTTAACACAAAAGCCAGCAAACAACCTGCAATAATACCTGGCATTAATTGGGGTAATAACACTTTCATGAATGCTTGCACTGGAGTTGCACCCAAATCTAATGCAGCTTCTTCCAAATGGGGATCGATATTATTGAGTCTGGAAGAAACGACAAGAGCAACGTAAGCGAGACAAAAAACCAAATGAGCAGCGATTATTGTCCATAAACTAGGAGTAATTGCAAAAGCTGCGAGAAAAACTAAAGTCGCTACAGCGATCGCAATATCGGGAATAATCAAAGGTAGATAAGAAATACCCCGATAAAGGGATCTACCAGGAAAACGATAACGCGCTAAACCCACAGCCATTAAAGTACCAAAAATGGCTGCAATACCAACCGCAGAACAAGCAACAATTAAACTATTTTTCAGCGCCAATAAAATACTTTCATCCTGAAATAAGTAACGGTACCATTTCAAGGTAAAGCCTTCCCACTTAGCACTGTAAGCAGACTGGTTAAAACTGTAGAAAGCTAATACCCCAATGGGGAGGTACATAAAAATAAATATTATCAGCGAGAAAACCGCCTGCCATGAGACACGCGGTTTATTTCGACGGGAAGATATGTTCACGTTTATTATTGGGATTATTTAAAACTGCTATTTCTGAATATCACATTAAGATTATTTTGTAAATGGGTGGTGGGTATTAAGAAAAGTAATAAGTTGATGAGGTGACAAGCACTTCAAAAGCTCATGAAGCAAGAATTAGAGTGCTTGAAAATTGCTTACATCATAAACACTTTATTCGAGAAGATTGGTTGAATTTGGTTTTAGAAGGCTTCCGCAGGCTATCTCAAAATTTCCATCCAAGGTAATGTCTCTATTTTCCTTTCATTGAGTATTACTGCCTAGGCATGTATAATATTATGTTAGTGCACTTCTCGTTATAGAAAAGTATCTTGTCAATCGCTACTTAGAGTGCGTATGTGCTCTAAGTCGATAAAAATTGCAATAAACAGGAACACTACCAAAATGGAATTATCTGTGCTGGCTTTACAAGCGGTAAATATTGCACTTTGGGCAGTCGATAAAGCTGCTGGAGGGGCATTAGAGAAAGCTGGAACAGATGTTTTAGACTTCTTGACAAACAGATTCCAAGGCAAACTTCAAATCAGAGAGTCCGAGCGAAAGCTTCTAGAAGCTGCAATATTAAGCCAAGCTGAATGGGACAATAAGTTTCAAGAAGACCTCGAAAGACTTGTTAATAATTATCAGCAGCTACAAAATACTACGGTTTCGCAAAATACCCAATCAGGAGTGAACCTCAACGTTAACAATAATAATTCGGGTACAGTAATCGGGCAGCAAAATATAGGTCAACAGCAACAGTTTTTTCGTTAACCAAATTTTTCTTGGTCTTAAAAACTCTGATTTAGAATCAAACGAGAATTTTTTTAGAAAACTTCTCAACTACATCAAAGTAGTTGCTTTTTTGGTATGTGCGTTATTTTTCTGGTTTTTCTTTGGTTGGTTAGCTGACTATTCTTTCCCCTTTGGTCAAGCTTTAGAACTAATGCTTGCTTGTTTCAGAGGTACTATCTCAGCCAAAATTAATAGTCTGCAACAACAGTTACAAAGAACAGATATAATTTCTCAGCCAGATAATAAACAACAAGTTCAAAAGCTAAATAATTTAGAGTCTCAAGCATGGTTATATGAGGGTATATTAGAGCGTCTTGGAGCGGAATCTTCTGCAAATCATGAAAACATTGCAAGAACAATTGAGGCATTGGAATATAAAAGAAGTGAAATTCTACAAGAATTAGAGCCTCGAAAACCCAGAAAATATCGTTTTTTAGCAGGATTACAAAATTATATTCGCAGTTTTTTGGCTAGCCAAGCAGAGAAAGACTATGAAGAACTTCAGAAAATTGCAACTAATTTGGTTATTTTTGCTAGAAATAGACCAGCCTCACAACTTATTCTTTCGGAAGTTATTGATAAATTAGCCACAGAAATAGCACAGAATAGCAACAAAATTAGTCCTTATCGTCTTCGTCTTGCTTATAGGGTTGATGAGGTAATGAGGATAATATCAACAAAGTTAGTTTTTGTTAATAACACTTCTATAACTGATAGCAATTATCAGTTGATAATTAACGATTTAAATTATCGTCTAAGTCGTTTGTCTGAAGAATTTAACAATTTGCTTACAGAGAGACAAAATAATAAAAATGATTTGGATAGCCGTGTAAACGAAATTAATAATATTTCAAAAAATATTTCTAATTTGCATAGAGAAATATCTAATCGTGATGCAGATATAGTTGTTTTACAAGAAAATCTTCAAAATCTGACAAAAACAGTTCAAGATAAACAATCTAAAATAAACAATCTACAAAATATAATATCTGATTTAAGAACAAATGTTCGAAATACAACCGATTTTAACCAAGAAAAAGAAAATACCATCAATAATATACAGAACCAACTATCCCTGTTGAAGCAGGAAAAATCCGAGCTAAATATGAGGATTCAAGAGTTGTCTACTCGTATTCAAAGCAAAGGATCTGAAATTGAAGAATTACAACATGAAAATTCTCGATTAAATACGGAAAAATCTGAATTAGAACAAAGATATCAAACACTACACCATAACTACCAAAAGCAAAATGATGAAATAGCTATTTTTAGGGCACAAATTGTGCAAGCTGAAGGTAGAAAAAAACAGCAGATACAAAAAACTAATAATCGAATAGCAACTGAAAAGGAAATTTCGGTAGAGGAATATGAAAAAATTTCCAATCAAAGTGATTATGTGTATGTTAAGTCTTATTATCGAAAAAATGGAACCTACGTAAAAGCATATTATAGAAGACCACCAAATAGATAAAATAACATTTCTCGGGAAAAATGGCTCTGACTATGCCCGAATCACAGTAATAGCCCGTTGATTCTCAGTATTAACAATCTGAGTTGATAAACGTTCTTCAATCGGTAAAGCGTTTTTACGTCTATCAAATATAAATAACCAACCTTCATTCAATCCCAAACGGGCTAAATAGGATTCTAACTGCTCAATTCCTTCATTTTGAGGGTCGCGCTTCTTATCTCGCCATACTTTTAATTCGATTCCCAAAGTAACAGTTTTATATCTCAAACATAAATCCATTCTGTCACTACCAATTGCATATTCCCTTTCCAAGGTTCCACCACCATTAACCACGCGATGCAAGAAAGCCATTAATACGATGTGGGGTGCTATTTCATGGTAGCTAGTACTTCTTAATAATGGTTCTCCATGCTGTCGCCAAAACTTGATAAACGCTTCTAACAAAGAATCTAAATTTAGCTCACCTTCCGGGTTTAACCAAGTCGGTGCGATGGTTGGTAGGGAAGCCATTGGTGTAACTGTTAAAACCCTGGGTAAAACCTCACGATAAATTGGATTTGCAATAGTTAATCCACCCTGGGGATGCATTTTACATAAACCCAAGTCAATTACAAATTGAATATCATCGTTGGGTATATCTCCCAATTCCAAACCTGCTAACATCGGTTCTATAATCGCTTTTATTCTTGGTTCCCGTAAACGTTCCGCAAGGGAATCGAGGTGAGTATCTTGACGAGCAATTAATATTTCTTTGGCTTTGAAAATATGTTCGCGGGTAATAGGAATGTTTCTATCCCGAACCATTTTCTCCACAACTTCCTTAGCTAATGCATTGACTAACCAAGGTTGTCCTTGGGTTAAATCAAAAGCTGTTGCTGTCGCTTCTGGGGTAAAAACTTGTCCTGTTTCCTCTGTATGTTGTTGGTATAATTGTGCAACTTCTGCAGTGTTAAAATTTCTCAGGGTAATGGAACTGACTTTAATATTAAAAGGACTGGCTGTATTTAATCTGTTGCTACCACCGGATGCAACTTTGTAATCCCGCACATCCCGTAAACCAACTAATCCCACAGATGAAGGAAAATTTTCCGGACGATTGGGAAAACCATCCCGTAATTGTCGCAATACTGAAATTAAGGTTTGGTCTTGTAGAGAATCGATTTCATCAATAAATATTACCAAAGGTCTTGGTGAAGCTTTTGACCAAGTCTGTAAACTAGCTTGAATTCTTTGTCCTGCTTCTTCGTAAACCCAAGTAGGAGGTTGTAAATCTTTGGGTAAGCGGACTGAAATCAAATTTCGCCAAGAGCCCAAAATTGCTAATTCTGCTGCACTGGGGTCGTTATTAAATGCACTTCCCACTTCTACTGATACCATTACAGATGTGTAGCGTCCACTTCTGGTTAGCTGTTGCGCTAACGCCAGCATTGCTGTGGTTTTACCGGTTTGTCGCGGTGCATGAACAACAAAATAACTTTCTTGTTGGATGAGGGTTTCCAAGTCTGGTAAACGACTTGTGGGTGGGAGCATGTAGTGCTTGTCTGGTCTGCAGGGACCAGCAGTATTGAACCATCGAGCCATTTCATCTGTGCAGTTGGCGGACTCTTTGAGTTTAGATGATTTTAGGGAAAGGAATTTTCGGCGTTGCTTAATTACGGGATGATTTAGCCCCCCTAACCCGCCAAATTATGGCTAACGCCATAGGGGACAAAATCCTCAAAGTCCCCCTTTCCAAGGGGGATTTAGGGGGATCCCAGATATATTAGGTAAATAATATGACTTTTGAAACATCCTCTGAGATTTTCAGTGATTAGGAATTTGTGTCCAAGTGGATGATATCTCAGAAGTATCTGGATGGATGGGTTGAACCAGCCAGTGGATAGTAATGGAAATTGAATTATAAAAGGAAACTAAAGTTAACAGGTCAGAAATCACTTGAAGACCTTTATTACTTTAGGAGTACGAGAAAATGAAAACGAAATCACTAGAAGTAATGATAGTATTTTGTTCCATATTAGTTCCAGGGATTTTTGTTGAGGCTCATGGTAATGAATTGAGCTTCAGTAGATAAGAATTCGGTATTTAAAGTCCTAATTTAAAGTCCTATCAATATCTTTGCAACACCTCCTACAAGGGTAAGTTCATTCTGCCAAATTTAGGGATTTAGGAGACAAAATCATCTTGTAATTAAGCAATGCCATATTTCTGAAGGGTTAATTAGACAAGTATTGCTAACTCCATATCACCGTTAAGTAAATTTTATGAATCTTATGATTGTAGAAATGCTAGGTTGGCTTGGAACAGCTACTTATATTTCAGCATATATTTTACTCACAACCGGTTTTATATCAACAGAACGTATATATCTAAATCTAAATGTTATAGCCGCTGCTTTAGTTATGATTGTTTCTGTGGCTAAGGCATCATGGCCTTCAGTTTTCATTAACCTTTTCTGGGGTTTAATTACTATTAGTCAAATAGTCAACTACCCACTAATACTTTCTCAATGGGTAAAACCAATCTTTCAAAGATTTATGATGCTGTTACTGGGTTGTGCTTTAAGCTTTATATTTGCAGGTAATCACTACGTAGGTGTGCACATTCTAGCTTGGTGTTCAACAGTTGGGTATTCATCAAGTTACTTGTTATTTCTGAATGGAAGGTTGGGAATTATTGAATTTCATCAATGGAATTTTTTGGTGGCGATAATTTTAATTCCTCAATTACTCTGGGTTAGGAACTGGCCAGTAATTGCTATTCAGGTCTTTTGGCTAGGAATTGCTTTATTGGGAATATTACATCAATATCAGCGAAGAAAACATATTTAATCTCTTAAAAAACCATTTATAGCGCAACACGGTTATCCGCACTACGTTTATGACTAACGTCACGCTACCGCTAACACCGTAGATGCGTGCTAACAGATAAGACTAAATCAGTAGAGACGTTGCATGCAACGTCTCTACACGCACAAAATAATCATGGTGCAACCTTAACCTTAACCCACACTTCCCACACTTCCCACACTCCCTTTACTCTAATTCCCGCCTACCTTCCAAGGCTCTAGCTAAAGTTATTTCATCGGCGTATTCTAAGTCACCACCTACGGGTAAACCAAAAGCAATGCGTGTAACTTTGGTAAATGGTTTTAATAACTGTCCAATATACAGCGTAGTTGTTTCCCCTTCTATACTGGGGCTAATTGCTAAAATTACTTCTTTTGGTTGTAGCTGACTTACTCGTCTAACTAGTGGTTGAATATTTAATTGTTCTGGTCCGATACCATCGATTGGCGAGATTACTCCACCTAAAACATGATATTTTCCTTTGAATTCGCGGGTTTTTTCTAAAGCAATCACGTCACGGGAATCTCCTACCACGCAAATTATACGATTATCGCGGTTGGGATTACGGCAAATTTCACAAATTGGTTCTGCTGATAGGTGAAAACATTCTTTACATAAACCTATTTGTTTTTTCGCAGCCATTAAAGCTTGCGCTAAGGCTTCAACTTCTGTTTCTGGGCGCTTGATAATATGCAATGCTAGGCGTTGGGCGGTTTTTGGACCTACTCCCGGTAAGCGTTGCAATTGTTCGATTAAGCGGGCTAGGGGACGTGCGTAAACCGTTGTTTTATCTCCAGTATTTTCGCGTCATACATAATAATACACATCGCCCATCACATGTTAATCATTCTTTAGTGCGTTACTAGAAAATATTCTTTTGGTATTCGGTTTCTCTCGGCTTTAAGGTTAACTTAAAGTCAGGATGTAGTATTTCATTCAACTAAAATGAATCGTTCGGAACTTCCAGAGTCAGCGTTCATCGATCCTTACGGTGGAAATAAAGTTGCAGTTAAAAAACTGACCGAAGAAATTTTGGAACTTGTTTTTAGTCATCTTCAAAAAGCTTACACCCACTCTCCATTACCCGAACTAAGACAACTTCCTTTTTTAACCAGCATTCCAAATACTCACACACCAGAAAGTGAAATATTAGAAAAATTAAAAACAGTTTTAAATACCTCAATGAATCCAGCAAATCCTGCTTTTATTGGACATATGGATTCTATACCCACTACTGTGTCAATTTTGGGTGAAATGGTAACAGCAGCCCTGAATAATAATATGCTCAGCTTGGAGATGTCACCGTTGTTCTCACGTTTAGAATCTTTATTAATTAAAGAGTTCACAACATTATTTGGTTTAGGGGAGCAAGCTGGTGGAGTAATGCTAAGTGGAGGTAGTCTTACTAATTTGCAAGCACTAGCTGTCGCCCGCAACGTCAAATTTGATGCTCTGGAACGAGGTCTTACAGCCCAAAAATACCCACCTGTTTTATTTGCTTCTGAAGTCGCACATACATCAATTCAGAAAGCAGCCATGCTTCTTGGTTTGGGAGCATCTTCGGTGATTCCGATTAAGACAAATATTAATTCACAAATGGATGTAAGCGAGTTAAAACGTACTATAGAAAATGCGAAACAAATCGGCTTAGCTCCCTTTTGTATTGTGGCAACAGCAGGGACAACTACAACAGGAAATATCGATCCAATCCAAGAAATTAGCCAAGTCGCCCGCGATCGCAATCTCTGGTTACATGTTGATGCAGCATATGGGGGAGCATTGCTCCTGTCAAAACAGCATCGTCAAAAGTTGATAGGTATTGAATGCGCAGATTCTGTTACATTCAACCCGCAAAAATGGCTTTATGTTGCGAAAACATGTGCCATGATTTTGTTTAAAGACTTTGCAACTCTAAAAAATGCTTTTCGGATTCAAGCTCCCTATATGCGTCAGACAGATGAATTCATTAATCTTGGAGAGATTAGCGTCCAAGGTACTCGTCATGCAGAAGTATTAAAACTCTGGCTGTCACTTCAACACATTGGTAAAAATGGTTACGCTCAACTAATAGATGAAAGTTATCGACTAACAAATTATTTTCTTAAGCAAATCGAGAAAACATCATTTTTAGAACTAGCGAGTAACCCACAGATGAATATAGTTTGTTTTCGGGGTGTACCTTCATGGGTACCTAGTGCGGAGTGGGATACTTGGAATGCTCGCTTGCAAACTCATTTACTAGAAAATGGCAAAATTTTTCTATCCCTTCCAAGTTATCGTGGTTCTTGTTGGTTGCGAGCAGTTTTACTTAATCCATATATCAGTGAAGAAACTATCGACAATTTATTTGGGGAAATAAACAACTATGCAAGCACCTAATATCTGATAATTGATAATTGATAACTGATAACTGATAACTGATAACTGATAACCGATCGTGCAGACTAACCAAAAACTTTATCTTCCCCCAATGGGTTGCGGAACCTGGGCATGGGGTAATCGATTGCTCTGGGGATATGATGAAAGTATGGATGATGAGCTACAAGCTGTATTTAACCAGTGTGTAGCTAATGGGGTGACTTTATTTGATACAGGCGATTCCTACGGTACTGGTAAATTAAATGGACGTAGTGAAGAACTTTTAGGACGTTTTCAAAATGAGTATATAGGTGTCAATAAAGATAATATTTGCATCGCTACTAAGTTAGCTGCTTATCCCTGGAGATTAACCCGTGGTTCTATGGTATCTGCAGGAAAGTCTTCTGCTCGACGCTTGGGTAGAAATATTGATTTGGTACAGTTACATTGGTCTACTGCTAATTATGCCCCATGGCAAGAATGGGCACTTTTAGATGGGTTAGCCGATCTGTACGAGCAAGGTTTGGTTAAAGGTGTGGGTCTATCTAATTTTGGACCCAAAAGATTAAAAAAAGTACACCAAAAATTTACTGAAAGAGGAGTACCGATCGCAACCTTACAAGTACAGTATTCTTTGTTGTCTACCTATCCCGTTACAGAACTGGGAATTAAAGAGGTTTGTGACGAGTTAGGAATAAAGTTGATTGCCTACAGCCCTTTAGCTTTGGGAATTTTAACGGGAAAATATTCAAGTAAAAATTCAGGTGGAAACTCAGATAAGAGTTCCTTTCCTAAAGGGATTCGCAGCATATTATTTAGACAATTATTACCAGGAGCGCGATCGCTGTTAGATTCTTTGCAAGCGGTGGCAAAGTCGAGAAACAAAACCATGTCTCAGGTCGCAATTAACTGGTGTATCTGTAAAGGCGCTATTCCTATTCCGGGAGCAAAAAACTTAAAGCAAGTACAGCAAAATATTGGTGCTTTGGGTTGGGAGTTAGATTCTGGTGAAGTCGCAGAATTAGATCGAGCAGCAGCAGGTACGGATAAAAAAATGGTACAAAATATTTTCCAGACAAAGTAGCTAAGCAACCAAGTAGCGAAGTAATAAATTCAACTCAACATTAGTTGTAGGTAAAAGCAAACTGGGAACATAAATAACCATTGTTTAAAATAGATATAGTCAGTACAAAAATGTGTAATTCATGACTATAAATCATTAAATCTATTAACTATCCTATTAATTGTTAGCAAACTGGAGATAACATGGGAATTCTAAGTGGAATAATGGGTAATGCGTCGGAAGTTAACCCAGAAAAATTAGAGAAAGAACTTATACCTTTAATGGTGGAAGGAGAACTGGTCGACAAGGTATTTAAGTTAATCCGGGATTTAGTTGTTTTTACTAATTACAGAATAATTCTGATTAATAAACAAGGACTAACTGGTAAGAAAACTGAATATCTATCAATTCCTTATAAATCAATTAAATATTTTAGCAAGGAAGGCGCTGGACATTTAGATTTAGATGCTGAGATCAAAATTTGGCTTTCTGGTGAAGACACTCCTAGAGAGTTTGAATTTAAAAGAGGTCATGGTGTAGATGAAGTGTATCAAATTATTAGTAAATACACCTTACTAAGTTAAATGTATTTAAGTTAAATATATTCCAGTGAGATACAGTCAAAGAAAAAATAAGTAAAAATAGAATCAGTGATTTTTTTTATTATATTTTTTTACACCTGATTTTTTATATTAAATAACTTTTTGTACCTTTATAAGCAAGATTTATCCCATTTATACCTTGTACTTCAAATCGTTGTTTCCATTAGAATTCTTGCAAAAATATTTTCTGATCGGATAATGGACTATTTTTGGTGCTTCAAATACTAAGCCCCTTGGAAAAACCTGCTCAAATCAGTAAGTGTCTTGGAAGACGCGTCAAGCCAAGCCGTTTGCGTAGTACGTCAGGAAGGAAGACGCGCGGCAGAAGCCGCGCAACTGTAGGTATTGCGCCGCAAGCAAAAAATAGTGGATTTACGCTTGTACGCACTACGTGAATGCTGATTGGAGTAACTTTTATGAAACCCTCTACGCTGATTTATTAGGCTTTAATCCCAGGAAAGCTTTTATTTTCATTTTTGTCGACATTACGCCAATGCACACTGCCGTCGGGGTTGACAAAATAACAAGCTTGACCAGTTGTGGGGTCAGCAAAAATGTTCTTCCGTTGTTCGCTGTAAATATCCCAGCGACTGTATTCTGGTGCCCAACGTGCCCAAACACCATTTTCTTGGATCGCCCAAAGACGATTGTCACCACCTACACTGATTTGTTTAGCTTTAATTCCAGGAAAGCTTTTGTTTTCATTTTTATCGACATTACGCCAATGAACACTACCGTCGGGATTGACAAAATAACAAGCTTGACCAGTTGTGGGGTCAGCAAAAATGTCCTTCCGTTGTTCGCTGTAAATATCCCAGCGACTGTATTCTGGTGCCCAACGTGCCCAAACACCATTTTCTTGGAT
>NZ_JASJDK010000089.1 GCF_030065675.1 Mastigocoleus sp. MO_188.B34
CTATCTGTCAAAGAAGAAATAAACATTCCTAATGACAAAATAGCTCCCGCAAATAAAATTAAAGCGAGATGACCCAACAAAGGAATTGTAAATTGCATTGGAGGATTCGATGCACTCAATACAATTGCTTCAAATATTAATAGTGGCAAAACTATAGTTGTGACAAAAGTAAGTACGCCAAGCAACTTACCTACCGCAACAGCCCAATTCGTAATTGGTGATGTAGCTAAAAGCTCTAAAGTTCCACGTTTGCGTTCTTCCGTATACAAACCCATAGATAAAATTGGCAGGATAAATAATAATAACCAACCAATACCATCTAAAAAGGCGCGGATGAACTGATAAGGTACATCTATAGGTGGCATAGGAATTCCCAATTGTTGTCCCCGTAAATCCAAACCAACAACAGAATTTAAAATATCTTGCAAAATCGTGATAAAGAAAAACCCAGACAAAAACCAAAAAACACCGGCGATCGCATAAGCTAAAGGCGATACAAAGTAGCTTTGTAACTCCCGGCGATAGATGGCAATAATGTTGTTAATTACTATACCCATTTAGGTAACATCTCCTGACTCGGCTAATACTGAATCTGTTTGTGCTGAATCTGTTTTCCCATAACTTGTCTCGGATTCAAGTTTTTCCTCGGTTGTTAACTTCAAAAATACATCTTCCAATGTGGCTCTGACCCTTCGCATTTCATATAACTCAAATTCAGTACGTAACAAAGCAGCAGCTATATTACTCCCAGGTTCGGTACCGGGAACGCAAATCACCCGCAGGTTAACGCGTTGTGCATTGTCCTTACTGTGACTTCCAATTACCGGAATTGATTCTACCAAAGAAACATCAGGTAAATTTTGCAACACTTGTTTTGCCAGGGCTGCTTCTCCAGCAATTTCCAATTCATAACCGGAACCACCTGCAAGTTCCCCCCTCAAATGTTCTGGTGTGTTTGTAGCTACAACCTTACCCCCATTGATAATTGTGACCCGGGAGCAAACCATACTTACTTCCGGCAAAATATGAGTTGAAAGAATTATTGTATGTTCGCCGGCTAAATTTTTAATTAGATTTCGTACCTCAATAATTTGACGGGGATCTAAACCAACCGTAGGTTCATCAAGGATAATAACTGGTGGATCGTGGACAATTGCTTGGGCAATACCAACTCTTTGGCGGTATCCTTTAGAAAGTTTACGAATGATGATGTGACGTTTGTCAAATAAATTGCAGCGTTCCATTGCTGCTTTGACCCTAGCAGCGCGATCGCCTGCTGCAACACCTTTAATCCGCGTCACAAAATACAAATATCCTTCCACTGTCATTTCTAAATACAAAGGTGGAGTTTCTGGTAAATAACCAATTCGCTGGCGTACTGCTAAAGAATTTTCGTGGACGTCAAACCCAGCAATCCGAACCGTTCCGCGAGTGGCCGGCAAGTAACCTGCAAGAATTCTCATAGTAGTCGTTTTGCCTGCGCCATTTGGTCCGAGGAAACCAAGAATTTCCCCTTGTTCGACGCTAAAGGTGACATCACTGATAGCGGTGTGAGAACCGTATATCTTACTGAGATGTTCGACTTCAATCATCAAAAAAACTACCCATCAAAAAAACTACAGACATCAGTTCATGAACTTCTAAATTACCAAATCATAGGAAGGGATTGGGGACTAGGGACTAGGGACTGGGAATGGGTAAATTGGTAAGGATGTTTGACAAATCACATTTCACCGATTACCAATGACCAATAAATAGCTAATAGTTGATTGTTCCCTTATGGCTAAAGTAACGCAATAACCACGTAACGGGATGCTAGCTAACGCCATAACAGCAGTACACATATATTCAAATTTCTAATCCCCCAGTCGCCAATCCCCAATCCAAAAAAAACCCCGTTTGTGTAATAGGGCATTTGTAGATTTACTTATCATTGTCATAATTTAAACATTTCAGAGCCAATCAGTAATCAATGGAGAACTATAAGCTTGTTGCCACAGTTTATGTCAACCCAACCAAGGGCAATGATGCCAATACTGGGTCAAAGTTGGCTCCATTTAAAAGTCTTACCCGTGCCCTAAAGACAATCAATACTACCCTATCGCCCACAATTATTCACTTAGCATCTGGTCTTTACAGCACCAACAGTGGAGAAGTTTTTCCATTGCAAGTTCCAAAGGGAGTTATTTTGCTCGGTAGGGAAGCTACCAAAGGAAAAGGGATCGTGATTTCTGGGGGCGGTCAATATCGGAGTCCAAGTTTCGGTTTACAGCAAGTTGCCATGGTATTACATGATGATGCCAGTGTTATGGGTATTACTATCACCAACGACCAAAACAGAGGAACTGGTATTTGGGTCGAATCTAGTACCCCTCAGATAACTAACTGCACCTTGAAAAATTGCGGTCGAGAAGGTATTTTTGTCTGCGGAAATGCAAAACCGTTAATTGTTGATAGCACCTTTATTGCGAATGGAGGTGCTGGATTATTAATGGCAGGGAACAGCAAAGGGGAAATTTGGCGCAATGTTGCCCAGAAAAATAAATTAGGGATTGTTATTAGCGATTTTGCTGCACCTTTAATTGCAAAGAATCAACTTTCAGCAAACCAAATTGGTATAGCCCTCTCACGACAGGCTAGACCAGTTTTACGCCATAATTCACTTAAAGCCAATACTTTGGGTGGATTGAGGGTAAACGATCGCTCTGCCCCCGATTTAGGTCATCCTGATGATGCTGCAGGTAATATTTTTCGCGACAACCGTCATTTTGACGTTCATAACAATACTTCAACAAAATTAATTTCTGCTGGTAATGAATTAAATCCAACTCAAATTAAAGGAGTTGTGGATTTTATAGCTATTACGACCCAGACAGCACAAGCTAATTCGTCTCATAGTAAGTTGAACGATCTCGGCGGACATTGGGCTAATACCTTCATTGAAGCCTTAGTTGCTAAAGGCATAATTAGTGGTTTCCCCGATGGTTCTTTCCGACCGGAAGCACCAATTACCCGCGCCCAATTCGCCACAATTATTGCTAAAACTTTTCACTTACCTATTATTCGAAATGTTAAGAATTTTATCGACATTCAATCGGGTTTTTGGGCTGCAGATGCCATCTCCCGCGCTGCAGGTATGGGATTTATCACTGGCTTTCCTGATGGTACCTTTCGACCTGAGAAAAACCTGAGTAAGATTCATGCCATTTTAGCCCTAACTAATGGACTTAAATTTAAAGGCGGCAATCCTAATATTTTGCAAGTCTATCAAGACCGGGCCCAAATTCCCAGCTATGCAACCAATGCTGTAGCCTTAGCCACTCAAAAACGTTTAGTGGTTAATTACCCCGAAGCTTCGCTACTGGAACCCCAAAGGGATATTACAAGGGCAGAAGTTGTCGCCATCGCCTACCAAGCATTGGTTGCAAGCAATCAAGAAGAACCGATTATTTCACCTTATATCGTTAATCCGAATATTAATATGCCGTCATTTTCTGACTTGCGGGGGCACTGGGCAGAAAATTTTATCCGAGCATTAGTTAGCATGGGATTAACCAGTGGTTTTCAAAATGGCACCTACCGTCCAAACAAATTAATGAATCGCGCCCAATATGCGGCTTTGATCGCAGCGGCTTTTGAACCAGCCGTAAAAGTTCGCGTACCTCAGTTTTCTGATGTTCCTAAGAATTTTTGGGCTTATAGACAAATTCAAATCGCAGCTAGCAGCGGTTTTGTTAGCGGATTTAACGATCGCACTTTTCGTCCTCATGAAAATGTCGGAAGGTTGCAAGTAATTGTTTCCTTAGTCAATGGACTCAATTTATCTGCTACCAGTGAAGATGTTTTAGAACATTATACTGACATTGAGGAAGTACCTGTTTATGCACGGAGAATAGTGTATATTGCTACACAAAAACAGATTATGATAAATTACCCTGACCCGAAAAAAATCCAGCCTTACCGGAAGGCAACGAGAGGAGAAATAGCAGCAATGATTTATCAAGCCTTGGTTGCAGTGGGAAAAGCACCCGCCATCGACTCCCCTTACATATCTAATCTGTATAATTCTTCATCGCGACAATTAACCAGATAAGTCACAATAATTACTATCTATCCAACAAAGGTCTTTTTTTAAGCCTTGTAAACAAAAGTACCTTAAGGCTTTATGCGACGGGAGCAAAACGTGGCTCTATTGCCAATAATAAATACCAATGAATTCGCACCTGTTGCGGAAAATTCTCCGAATTTGGCAATAGGTTTATTAACTCACTATAGTTTTGACCTTGGCGGCTACAGTGCTGGCGAACTAGTAAATCGCTGGCGCAAAGATTACGCTGTGAGTTGGTTGCGTCTGGCAATTATTGAAGCGCTTTACCAAGGACGTTACAAAGCTGTCTCAGTGCAACAAATATTAACATTGTGGCATCGACGAGGTCAGCCAACTTATCATTTCAACGTAGAATTTGAGAATTTGATTTGCAGTAAATTGCCAGAAGATTTAACTGCTGCTCCAAATGCATCAGCTTTTCTCGCTGCTCGAAGTGATTCCCAAGGGACAAAATCTCATAAAGTAACTTCTTTTCCCCTCAAAAATCATACTTCACAGCCAGTAGCTCCCCGTATTAAAGCTGCGACTCAAAAACAGCTCCGTGCTTCTTATGAGTCCCATCAATATAAAACTTCTTCAAGAGCAAATACATCTCCACAGGAAAAATATCACCAGTTAAGATCGTCTACGCAAACTGTTGTTGCAGCAAGCAAACAGAGGTATTTACCGTCGGGAGAACATAATTTATCGGCTTCTGATGAATTTTCATGGGGATCTCAAGGTGGGATGGTGGAAGGTTTACCAGTGGAAGATACAGCCATACAAAAAGCAACGAAGTTTCTTCCTCAGTCCGACGTTAATCGTCCTCCCATTGGGCAATTTACCCCGGAAAAAAGTGATCGCTCCGAGCTATTTACATCAAAACTCAGAGCGATCGTACGGGAAGAGACTGGTTAATAAAAAGAGTAGCGTAAAAAATAAATTCAACTTATTGCTTTATCGATTCAACTGTTGCTCGCAAACCATTATTTTTGAATATTTTTACTAGCGCTTTTGCTTTACCACGAGCGCTGAAAACTCCAGCCTGCATAGCGCTGCGACCGCGCCACTGTCGGATAAATGCACCGGGAGCAAGATATTTAACCAAATCTCGGTCTCTAGGATTTCGGACTTCTACAAATACTCGGTAGCGGGAGCTTTTTGGGACTTCCCTAATCGCAACTGTAGAAGGAGTTTCAATATTATTTCTATTCCTATTGTTATTAGTGTTGGGTGGTGGTATTAGCTGCTGGGTTCCATAATTACTACCTAAAGGGATATTTTTTGGATTTGGGACGGATAATATATCCGGGGAAGCTGCTCTAAGCAAGGGTAAGCCTTGATTTGGGTTTCCCTTTTGTTGGCTTGGTAATTGTTGGTTTGGTAAAGGGACTGGTGAATTTGGGTTAGGAGAAGGGGCTCTAAATTCAATGGTATTTTTATCGATTTGAACAGAGTTGATTTGGGGAAGCTCGGATCTATCATTTGCGACGTTCGCCCTTGGTAGGGGATTAGCCCGTCGCTGAGGCGAATTAAAAATAAGTGGTTGTGGTGGTAAATTCGGTGCTGGCGATCTAGGTGCGCTGAAAGTAACTTCTCGTTTGAAAGAATTTTGACCTTGAGGACGGGGAGGAATCCTAGATGGGAGATTTGAAGAACGAGCAATCGGTACAGAACCAGTTCTAACTACCACGTCGCCGTTAACCCGATCCCGTCGAATAATATTACCAACAGCTACAATTTGTTGTTTTGCAGCTTTAGCATTTATATCGTGACGGGTGTTATTACGAAATTGATTTCCACCACCTTCATTGGAATCTCCCAAATTTGGCTGCGCTTGGGAAAGAACAACTAAGCCATCTTCTTTATTATTCTCAATAATATTATTTCGTAGGATTGGGCGAGCATCAGCTTGAACGATTATCCCGCTACGGTTAAATTTAATTTGATTTCCCAACAGAATGGGTTCGGCATTCGCAGCAATATTAATACCAAATCCAGTATGCTGAAATACATTATTTTGAACTTCGGCTTTAGAATTACCTGTAATAGTGATACCATTCGCACCATTGCGATAAAAGTAATTTTGACTTACTTTTGCCGCACTATTACCCGTAATTGCAACTCCATCCTGGGTAGACCCAGTGAAAGTATTACCTGTAATAGTGGGATTAGTGGATTCAATCCACAAGCCATAACCTCTGGGATTGTTGTTGGTAACCGTAACGCCAGATAAAACCGCTTGGTTCGCACCCACAACCGCGACATTTTTACTCCCGAAAGCTCGACTGAGGAATTCTCCTCCTCCCGTAATAACTATCCCGCGTCCCCCAGAGTTTTCCTCACCAGTAATTGTTACACCGGACTTCAGGAATAAGGGAAACTTCTCCCCACTACTTTCACTATAATCACCTTTTGCTAGTCTAATAACAGTATTTGATTTGGCTATTTCTAGGGCTTTAGTAATGGTCTGTAATGGAGCAGTATTACTGCCATCTCCGCTGTCATTTCCAGCACGTGGGTTGACAAAGAGCACATTAACCTGAGAAATTGATCTGACATCAGTTTTTGTTGTACTCGGTGTAGGGGGTAGCTGAGCAACTGCTTCTGCAAAACCTAAAGTCAAACAAATTGTAACTCCCACTCCTATACTGGCACTTAGATACAACACAAACGAGTTAAAAACGCTGAACATTTCTAAATTGAAATATTTAGCTTTTCTTTCATCCCGAGAAAATAAATAGTTTTTCGGGAGTTGTTGTTGAAAGTATTTACAAACTAGTTGGGAAATAAATTGGGTGTAATTCAACTGATGACACTCCTTATACCAGCAAAACCTTTTTATACCGCAAAATTCGAAAATGTCGATGATGTCACTTACATATTGTCCTATAGTGCTTTTTTTGTTGGTGCATTTTAACAGATGACTATGAATGCTGAGGATGGGGATACTGAGAATCTTTGAGTTTGGAGGTTTGAGTATATTATGTGACACCAATGTATCATGTGGTTATATTAAATCCTCGCTCTTATTCCTTTCGGTATAGAGTGAATCCCTTAATTAACTATGTTGTTACGGTGCTTGCACAATATCAGATTTAATTTCTCAAACGACATAAGGACTAATTAACTCTGAGGAAAATATACTTAAAATTGACTCACATCATTTTCCATAAAGCCTTAAAATCATCTGCGGTTGATTCTGTTGTATAAGACTTTCGGTCTAATAGGAGTCAAATCAGTTTAATTTGCGAAATACTTTTGGTATCCCCAGTCTCTAATCTCCTTATTTAATATAAAAATAATTTAGTCAAGATTAACGATATTTGCGACATTGCCAAGATGAAAGAGTTGGACTGTTACGAACGGAGCATTAATGGGGTTGTTGTAATGGTCGAGCCTTATAGCCAAAAACAACATACACAACAAGTTATTTACCGTATTTTAGATGCAAATCTAGACCGAGGACGGGAAGGCTTAAGAATTATTGAAGAATGGTGTCGCTTTGGGTTGGATAATCCTCAATTAGCTCAGGAATGCAAGCAATTGCGACAAGAATTAGCTAATTGGCATACTAGCGAACTTAGAGCCGCTCGGGATACACCAGGCGATCCTGGTACGCAGTTGAGTCATCCCCAAGAAGAGACAAGAAGTAGTGTGACTTCATTGTTACAAGCTAATTTTTGTCGAGTAGAAGAAGCTTTCCGGGTGTTAGAAGAATACGGGAAGCTCTACAAACCAGGAATGGGACAAGCATTTAAGCAAATGCGTTATCAGGTTTATACCTTGGAAACCAATATGATGGGTTATCAGCGCCATCAATTACTATGGCGATCGCATTTGTATTTAGTAACCTCTTCAAACTGTGAAAATTTATTTGAGACGGTAGAAGCAACTCTGAAAGGTGGATTGACCCTAGTACAATACCGGCATAAAACTGCTGACGATATTGTTCGTTTAGAAGAAGCAAGAAAATTAAAAGAACTATGTCGTACTTATGGGGCTTTATTTATAGTTAACGACCGAATAGATATTGCTTTGGCGGTAAATGCAGATGGCGTACACCTCGGACAACAAGATACACCTGTTGCGATCGCACGTCAATTACTTGGTCCTCAACGCTTAATTGGTCGTTCTACGACTAATTCAGGAGAAATGCAAAAAGCAATCGCCGAGGGTGTAGATTATATAGGTGTTGGACCAGTATATCAAACTCCTACTAAACAGGATAAACCAGCAGTGGGTTTAGAATATGTCAAGCATGCTGCAGAGAACTGTTCTATTCCTTGGTTTGCGATCGGCGGAATTGATACAAATAATATCAATGATGTTATTGATGCTGGAGCAAGTAGAATAGCAGTTGTACGGAGTTTGATGCAAGCAGAACAACCGACTCTTGTTACCCAGTATTTGTTATCTCAACTCAATCGAGTTGGATCTGAATCTGGAGAATAGTTTATACAATTTAAATCTGTAGAATTTGAGTTTAATTAATCCAGATTTAATTAATCTAGATTTAATTATCTCAAACTCATACTACTTTTTTGGTGTGTTAGGCGTAAATTCTAGGTAACACACCATAACTAAAATTATATTAATAAAAACTAATATGAATAAAAACTGTAAGTATATAAGATTAATGCTACGAGAGAATTAATTGCTTACTAACGTCTTAATTTTTAAATCCCTATATAAAATACCTAATACAGAAATATGTCCCAGCAAATCAATCTCATTGTTAACGGTGAGAATCGTAGTTGTCCTCCTTTTTGCACTTTACCTAAAATTCTTCAACAATTAGGCTATAATCCCCGTTTGGTAGCAGTTGAGTATAACGGTGAAATTTTGCATCGTCAGCTTTGGGAGCAGACCGAAATTCAGTCAGGCGATCGCCTAGAAGTCGTCACAATTGTTGGTGGAGGTTGAGTTTTGTCAGTTAACAGTTAACAGTAGTCAGTAAATGTCCCGTAGATACTGACGTATTTTGCTTTGCTAACAGCTTATTGTTAGCGTCATGCTCTTGTGGTTTATGTTTTTCATTTGGAAACGTGTCTAATTTATTTTGAATTTTAATTCCTGGCTCCTGACTCCTGCTGTGCTTACGCTCCGCTTACGTTAACCCTGTAAGCGGGGTCTGTTCTGACTTCTTCACTGAATTTGCTGATTAACGTTATAAGAATAAATATATTTTTCATTGTGGGAATCTACGTCATTAACTGTTAAACCAATAACTTCCGCTTGATAGCGCTTCAATTGTTCTACACTGTCATGAAAATAGTTACGACTGCTGATACCAGCACGGACGACGAATAAAATATTATGTATTATTTTTCCTAGTATTGCTGCTTCACTAGTTAAAGCAACTGGCGGGCTGTCCACTAATATGTAGTCATACTGGGCAAAATTTTTGACTGTATTTAGGCGTTGCTCAAATCCACCACGAGCAACAAACTCAGCAATTCGCTCTTCTGGAACTCTCAGTGCTAATAAATCTACATTTTCGAAAACATTAATGGGTCGCAGTTTCAAATCTCCAATACTTTGCCCATAATAACCCAGAGATTGAGTTAGTTCGCATTTACGAAAATCAGCGTCGACAATCAAAATTCGAAATCCCAGGTCGATTAATGCATTCGCAAGTCCCAAAGTGACTGTGGTTTTCCCTTCACCTGAATTTGCACTTGCTATCATTAGAGACTTATTTTCCAAGTGAAGTAAACTGATCGCAGAAGCAAGACGTTGAAACTCGACTTTCTCATTTATTCCTTCTTCCATGTGAGCATCTAAGCCTTTCATATAAGGAATACTTGCAAGCACAGGGAAGTTTTTTTGTTGAATATCTTTAGGAGAAATTAAAGGATTGTGCCTTTCTCGTAATAGGATGATAGCTACACTACCAAAAATGGATATGAGTACAGCACCCAAAATAATCAACTGGATATTGGGATTAGATGCTTCATTGTTAACGAACGGTTCGTCCAATAACTGAAAACTGGGATAAGTGTCAAAAGCAGAAAGCCTTACTTTTTCTGCTTGTGTTACTAAACTGTTGTAAATCTTTTTGGTGATATCATATCTTCTCTGCAGATCCATCAATATTCCTTGTTTTGCAGGTAATTTCTTCAGTTGCTCCCTTAAATAATTAATTTGTATTTGCAATTGTTGAGCTTTACTCGACATTGCTTCTGCTTGACTTTCTGCCAAAATTAACTGTTGGACGATATTTCTGTCCGTAATGTTTGGGTTTATTCCTACGGGATTAACTGAATTATTAGATATCTGCTCCCCTTGTAGTTCTTTGCGTAGTTCTTGTTGTTGAAATTTCAAATTTTCAATTCGGGGATGATTATTAGTTAAGTAGCTCTGAGCTTCTTGTAGAGAAGTATTGACTTTGCTTAACTTCTCGCGAATCGATAGAGATGTTTCAGCACCTTGTGTTTGTAATGACTTAAGTGCTGTTTGAGGAGGAAGAGATAAGCGTGCTGAGAGAATACGAGTTTGAGCTTGAGCTGCTTTTGCTTCTGCTAAAGCTTCAACTCTAGTTTTGTTTAGAGCGTTAATTGTAATTACTGTTTGTTGCGCATCATGTTCATCACTTATCAAATTCCCTGCTTCTTTGAATTTATTCAATTTTTTTTGCGCATCCATCAATTTACGATGTGCTTGTCGTACTTCATCTTGAATAAATTCTGATTGGGAAATTACTCGATCTTGTCGTAGTTCTTGTAAACGTTCCCTGAGACTAGCAATCAAGTTTTGTGCTCGTTCTTTTGCAAGTCTTGGAGTGGAACCTTCAACACTCAGTGATATTACAGTAGAGTCATTTTCTGGAGAAACATCAAATAAACCTCTGTATTCGCTTAGCTGCTTATATGATGTTTTTTGTGGATCCTGTTCCCATACTTTTTTCAGTACATTATCGCTAGTTGCAATCGAGGAAATAACATTTAGCGGATTAACCTGTTGAGAAAATCCCACCTCTTTAGTTTTCAAATCATTTGATTCATCCAAATCTGCATCAACCTTATTTGTTGAAGTTGGTAAAATTAATAATGATTTACTAATCCAAACTCTTGGTAAAAAGGCGATATTGGCTACAGCTATACCAAGTATGATTTTATTCCAAGCTAATACAAACTTCCAATGTCTAACAGCAATTTTAGTCGTTTTTTTCATAAGATTAAGTATTGCAATATTTTTTAAATTTGCATTTATTCTACTTTTTTTTTATATTTACTTGATTTATGACCAAATATCAATTTGTTAGTGATTTATTAGCAAATTAGATTGGAAACTATAACTCCATAGAAAAAATTCTCTTAAATAACTCATCTAGTTAGTTACAAAAATTACTTCAATCTAAAGAAATTTTATGCATGATATACATTTACTACTGTGTTATGGTAGCTTTCACAATATAATTAAAATTTATCTAACTTTTGGCTGTCGAATATAATAACAAATACCTCAAACTGAATATATCGACAATCAAAAACCTGCTATATATGTTGATTTGAAAAATCTATTTTTGCTGAAGATAATTGTAGATAATTCTACTCCTTAGATATCATATAAAACCTAGATAGATATGACATATAAGCTGTAGATAACTTTTCTGCTTGCAGCTGAATCAATAAAAAAATGCCAAACTAATATACAGAAAAGAAATCAACAAAACTTCTTTTGATAAGTAAATTAATATATATTTCTACGACCTAACCAACCGGTCGGATAGTCATTTACAATGAAAAAATCCCCTGCACAGATACACGTACTTTGGCTAATGACTTTAAATTTGTTCTTGTGTATCAAAAAAATTATTTCTGTTAGATGCACCATAATTGAACACACATTTACTAATCAGCTTCACACACACCACAATCAAAATTATTATCAAATAAAATCCAGTTTTGGAAAGTAGTTTCACAGAAATCATACATTATTTTATCTTTTTTTCGTTTTTCTTTGCCAATATTTAATTTTTGTGATGTTTTTTCGTGTTTAATGACAACAAGTGCATTGACATCATCTAGTTTTAAAACCACTCATCATGCTGTTATTAAATGCTATTTTTAAAATTTAAAGAAAGGATGCAGTTACTTGATGCTGAAAATTAAAGTACACTTTGACGCAAATCAATCTAAAAAAATTTTTAGAAGTAGAAAATAAAATTAGTCTGAAATTTAAAGATATAAAGCTATGCAAAATTCAAAATATACCCTGCGGACACTCTAGACGCTGTAGTGTCAGCGTTTATCGCGTGTGTGGGCGGTGTAAGCGCGTATCCGTAGGACAAACAGGATTTGCAAATGTCCTAGCCTTATTATTTACCTTATTATTTACCGCGATATGAAATCAAAAAAAATCTGTAATTTCTATTGCAGTTTGTCTATTCAGGTACGGTTATCTACCGGAGATATCACTCTACTGGAAACTGCTTGAGTAGTATATTTGACGTTAAATTAAAAATATAGTTAAAGAAAAGTGGTTATTTTCAATTTAGAAAAGAGAATAATTTTTAGGATCGATGTCATTGAATTATTACCACAGGCTCAACATCTATCTTGAAAAAAAAGTTACTAATGCCGTTTTAATGCTACTGTGTTATGTTCAAAAAACTGCAACAAGCCGTTAAACCATTTCTAAAAACACTAGTAGTTTTATGTCTAGTGTTTACATTTATCTTGAGTCATGCTGATGCAGCCCTAGCAGCACGTAGTGGCGGTCGCATTGGTGGTGGTTCTTTTAGAGTCCCTAGCCGTACTTACACGCCTCGTACCTATGCACGTCCCGGAGGAGGTAGATATTCCCCCTATCCTGGTGGTGGTTTTGGCTTTCCTTTTTTATTACCATTTTGGGGCATTGGCGGAGGATTTAGCGGTTTATTTGGGATCTTGATTTTTATTGCGATCGCCAATTTTATCGCCCAAAGTTTTCGTCGTGCAGGCAGTTATGAAGGAGAAGAAGTCGGTTATAACAATAACAGTCCTGTGTCCGTAACTAGTTTGCAAGTAGGGCTATACGCCCAAGCACGTGGCTTACAAAAAGAATTAAACACAATTGCCGAGACTGCTGATACTAATTCTCCAGAAGGAAGGGCAGAAGTATTACAAGAAACTAGTCTCGCTCTGTTACGCCATCCAGAATATTGGGTATATGCAGGTGGTGCGACAAAACAAGCAAAATTAACTGCTGCTGAGACTGAGTTTAACCGCCTATCCCTAGCAGAACGTAGTAAGTTTACAGAAGAAACCTTAACTAACGTTAATAATCAACTAAAATCATCTACATCTCAAACTGTTTTAGCTGGTGAAGTTGATAATCCTACAGAATTGATAGATCGAGGACCCGGAGAGTACATTATTGTTACCTTGATTTGTGCAACATTAGGAAAATTTCAACTACCTGATATCAATAATAGTGATGACTTACGTCAAGCTTTACGTCAGGTTGGTAGCATGCCAAGTGACAAACTTCTAGCGATTGAAGTTCTCTGGACACCCCAAGCAGAAGGAGATACTTTGACAACTAATGACATTTTAGAAGCGTATACCGATATCAAAGTGGTTTAACCTCAGTTAGACTGCAATTTCAATTTACTTAAAATGCACCTTGGAATCAATGATGAATTATAAGGTGCATTTTGAATCGTATTACACCAAATCCGATTTTTAAAACCTCTTTATTTTTTTTGGAATTTCCCTCCACACTTCCCACACTCCCCATTTCACCCAGAGAAACCAGGAAGTGGCTGAGAACAAGCAATAACTACAGTATCTTCCGGGAAACTAATTAAGTCTAAATGTTTTGGATTATTAAGTATTTCGTAGGCGACCAAGAAACCAGCAATTGTCCAAGTTTGGTACCTTCGCGCTTCTTTACCAATCAAACGCCCGTGACGACCATCATAATACTCTGGCCATTTGTCCTTAAACAAGCGAGATGCGGCAACTTCCAATGCCATATATCCCAGTTCAACTCGATTAGTTTTTTGTGCAGCAGCAGCGAATAACCATAGTAAAAATGGCCAATTACCACCATTATGATACGACCAAGGAATATTTTTGGCATCGCAACCAGTTATGGTCTCCCAGTCTCGACCTTCAATTGCAGGGAAGCAAACCTTGATTGGCATTCTTCCAATTAAACTTTCCCAACGGACTGATATTAAATCCATAATACTTTGGGATTGTTCTTCCAAGGCAAGTTGTGAAACGATCGCCATTAAATTACCTTGGGAAAAGAAACGGAAATCCATTCTTCCTGGACCTAAGTTTCCTACAAAATAGCCTCCTGGCTCTGGAAGCCATTCTTTTAACCACTCAGGAATAGTATCTGGATAAATATTAAACTTGTTGATTGCTGTAATCCCATATTCCTCAACTTTGTAGCAGTAAATTTCGTTAAGGATTTGTAAATCAAGCCAGTAGTAGCTGCGCAAATGATAGGCTAAATTACCCAATCTTTCTTCTACTACAGCAATATACTCATCCTCTGGCTCTAACAATTCTTTAGCTGTTCGTAAAGAAACATAAAATAATGCTTGGATATCCAAAGGATAACCATAAACTCCCATGCGTCGGTCAATCATAAATGAACCGTCGGGAACCAGCATTGTGGGGAACATATCAAATCGAGTCGTCAGGCATACATCTAAAATCAGTTTGATGCCTGTTTGAAATTCAGAGCTATGAACTAAAGACCAATCATTGCTTGCTTTGACATAGGCGCGTAATATAAATAGCCACCAAAAGCCTGAATCCACAGGTGCAACCCTAGCAATTGCATGTTCTCCAAAGTCAGCATGTATGTGCTCTTCATTATTCTTGCCGCGAACAACTTTAAAGCTTGCTGGCATTAGACCTTGACCTGGCTGAAAACATTCCATTCGCTTATCCCAGCTTTGTAGCGTCAAAGTTTCCAGCAAAAAGTTACGGACAATTTCCGTTTCACCTTTCATGAGAAACGCCAGCGCTGAAACTGCAAAATCGCGAGTAAAACACTGGTCGTAATTAAGAGAACTCATATGTGGGTCGCAGGCAGCTACAGTACCTACGGGAAGACCGCGATAGTTAATTATTGAGTCTTCCAAAGCTTGCCACGCTAGTTCAACTATATTTTTTGAGACTTCCACCTCTATTAGTAGCCTCCCAATTTAAAAATAATCACAATTCATCAAAGTTAAAAATATAACTAAAATACAATAGAGAAAAGATTTTACAGTCTAATTCTAAAGATGTTTTATCAGCAAGTACATATAATACGAATACTGTTAAAGCACAATATTAAAATTGACTGATGCTAACCAATCCCAAAATTGTAATCCTACTCCTCAACTACAAGGATGAAAGTTTTATTGTCGATTTTCTGTAACTTTTATTAGTAAAAATAAATTATTTATGTATCCATGCTCTGGTGAGACTCATTGTCATTTTGCTTTTTTACCTCTTGAATTTCTAAAGGATTATTTTCCTTGACTTTGCTTTGATTGACTACTCGAGAAAAATATTTAGTGTTGAAATTTAACATTTCTGGGACTGGGTCATAACCTCCCCGACAAAAGGGATTACACCGCAATATTCGCCAAAATGTAAGCAAAAGACCCCGAAAGATTCCAAATTTTTCAATTGCTTCAATTGCATATTGAGAACAAGTAGGTACAAAGCGACAAGTTGGCGGAAATAGGGGGGAAATGAATATCCTGTAAGCCTTGATGAATAAAATAAAAATTTTCTTCACAATAAAAAGTGCGCGATCCCAATTATTTTTATTGTTCCTTAATATTTAACGAATATCCAAGATTTGTTCAACAAATGTTTTAATTAATTTGCGAGTATATACTCAAAATTACATTAATTTTTCTTTGCCTAATCATAGCTATTTCCAACCCAATAAGTAATGTATAGGCGGTATTACATTTGTTCACAAAAAATTAAATTTTCCTCACAGGTTTCTCACATTTCCAACCTACTCTGAAAACATAGCAGCTTATGTGTTGTGTCAACGAAGTTACAAACAGACTGTGGCTGTTGCAGTTAAATAAATCAGGTTGAAAAAATGATGAACTACTGTCCTTGCTGCACTGATATTCTTTTGCGCCACACAAATGGTAATGGTGTTTACTGGTTTTGCAGAACTTGTTGGCAATCAATGCCAGTTTCTGAGTATAAAAAATCTGATTTGTTAGCAGAAATGTCGTTAAGTAATTTATCTCAAGTAATTAATAAGCTAGAAAAAGTTACTTGCTTGACAGAATCGCAAAAACAAAATACTACAACCAGTACCAAATCAGATGTACATTCAACAACCCTTGTATAGATTTAAGATTCAAGATCAATCAATCTCAAAATAAATCAATTCAAAAATAAATTGGTTCAAAATAAATAAAATTAGAAAGATTCTTTTTTTTAATAAGAGTAGTTTTGTTTACTAAATTTTCATATCAAGGCATGTAATAATCTTGGTTAAATTAAACCAAACAAATTGTCAATATTAGTCTAATATAAATTAGTTGCGAGTACTAATCGATTTAATAATTGCAGAGTCTAATAATTAGTTTAAATCATGGGCTCATGAAAAAATGAGATTATGATTTTTTTAATAAAAACACCCCGGATAATAATTCGGGGTTGATTCTTTTTTTATTTTCTGAATAGTATTTTATTCAAGCCTAAATTAAACTGAATTAGATTGTGTCTCAGGAGAAGTTGCAGTCAGAGACTCTTTTTTCTCTTCAATTATTAATACAGAACAATGAGCATGATGCAATACATAATTACTGACACTACCCAAGAAAACTTCAGCGATTCTAGAACGACTACGACGTCCCACAATAATTAAATCAGCATTCCAATTACGAGCGAACTCACATATATTACGACCGGGACTACCAAGTGTTTGAGTAAATTCAGTTTCTACATTATTGGTTGTAGCGAGGTTAGTATAATACTGTAGAATTTTGATTCCTTCTTCCCTAAATTCATCCCATTCTTTTTGATATAGTTCAGTCCTCGTTAATTCGGGATAATAATTCAAACTTGAATATATCGGCATTAAAGGACTATTTTCCTCTTCTGAAGAGAGAACATGAAGCAACATCAATTTAGCATTATTTCTCATTGCTAAGTCTAATGCCTCTTCAAAGACTTGCTTGTTCATGTGGGACCGATCTAAAGCCACAATAATTTTCTTAAACATAGTATTTATCCCATTCAGAATCTATAAATGTAGTGAGTACATTTTTGATTGATATTAATAGGTAGATTAACCGGCGAAATCACCCCCTACACTTATATTTATAGTGGAGAAATTTGAGGAATTTGTGAGGGATATTGCGGTGAGGACAGTAAAATGAACAATAACCATAATTTGATTATAGATCTAAGCAGCTTGGAGATAATCGTTATTTTATTTACCACTATTAGTAATCCAATTTGGTTATTGCTAGGTAAATTATATTTACCGCTTTAAAACAACTATAATTTTTCCTGATTCAAATGATTAGGACATGACATGTTCATGAAGAGAAATAATAAAAAAATCAATAAAAGATAAGTGAATAAATACTTATGATTTAAATGCTGATGATATTTTCACGTTATGGGTACAGTATTTTTAAAATAAGCAAATATATCTAATATTATTTTTGTTACCTGTTTCCTACTCTCTGTTATCTAAGAATGAAATATGTTTAGCGTAGCTTATATGATCTAATTTATTATCGCGATATTTACATTACATTAAGTAATTGCTCAGCAAAGATATAAATGAAGCAAAATAAGGTTATGACTTTTTAGGATTGAGTCACTAACCATAAAATATGTCCCTTGGAGGCATGGTCGCAAAGAAATGAAACTTAGAATCAAGATGTAACTAAACTAAAACCACAGCTTGAACTGATAGAAGCAACGAATAAATCCGATCGGCATCAAACAGAGTGACATAAATTTTCAATCCAATAGTAAAAATCGGTTAGTGAATTCGGAATTTGATAATATTTGTCTTTCTCTTATAAGGGAGATAAATATCGTCATAAATCAACATCATTTACATAGATTTTGAAGGTAGGAAAAATTATGAATGCCAATCAACTTATAACAAGATATGCAGCAGGAGAAAGAAAATTTCAAGGATGGAATCTTCATCAAGCAAATCTTTGCGACCTGAACTTAAGTGGTGCGAACTTTTCTGGTGCTGATTTGAGTGGTGCTGATTTGAGTGGTGCAACATTAAAAGGATGTGACCTTACCAGAGCGAACCTAACCGATGCAGATCTGAATGGAGCAAATTTAAGTGGAACAAAAATGAGTGATGTTAACCTAATTGGTGCTGAACTCATGGGTGCGAATTTACAGCAAACAGATTTAAGTCATGCTGATTTGCGGAGTGCTAATTTAGTTCGAGCAAACTTGACAGGTGCAAATCTGACAGACGCGGAAGTTAGTGGATCTGATTTTAGGGAAGCCAATCTGAGCTACGCAGGTTTACTTGGTTGCAACTTAAATGAAGCAGATACCAGCGGTGCAAATTTAACCAATGCAATGATAACCGATAGAGAAGTAAGTGGTACCATCATGCATGCAAGTATCTCCCATAAATGGGTTACTTGGGCTGGTAGTTGTTGATGTTTGTCGGGGAAAAATATAATTTCTTGAGTACAAACATACTTTGATTTAAATGCTTCTAAATCCCCCTTTTTTAGGGGGATTAAAAAATAATTACGAATTCGTAATTACAAACGACGAATTAAATTGACCTATTCCTGTTCTTTTTAAATGTGGAAAGATTTATTCTTGATAAAATAGTATTGCGGAATGTAGCAGATGGCGATGTTCTCGTATTCTTCGAACAGCAACTAGATAATGACGCCAACTATATGGCTGCTTTTACAGGGAAAGACCCAACAGATCGTGATGCTTTTATGATGCATTGGCGGAAAATTTTGGTCAACAAAAGTATCATTATTAAAACAATACTTTTTAATGGACATATCGCAGGTCACATTCTCAGTCATGAGTCTTTTGGTGAACCAGAAGTCAGTTACTGGATTGGGAAAGATTACTGGGGTAGGGGTATTGCTACCAAAGCCCTATCTGAATTTCTAAAACAAACAATTCATATAATTTCATACCCTCTGTATGCACGCGTAGCTAAAGATAACATAGCCTCGATCCGAGTTTTGAAGAAATGTGGATTCACAATTTGTGGAGAAGGAAAGGGGTTTTCTAATGCACGTGGTAAGGAGATTGAAGAGTTGATTATGAAAAAAACTACTGAAATTTAATTCAATAAGTATTGCAAAGTATGGCTACTAAAGTTAAAAATGCTTTTAGTTAGCACCAAATATATCCACTTTATTCGGCTCCTTTTCTCGCCCCAACGATAGCTAAAGCAACACCAATCAGTAATACACCCGCACCAACAAATTCCAACACTCCCGGAACCTCTCGATAAATCAAATAACCGAGAAAACTAGAACATATCGGCTCAAACAAGATAGTCAGAGCAACCAAAGTTGGTGAAATCGATCGCATCGCCCAATTGAAGCTAGTATGTCCGATCAATTGGGGAAAAAGAGCCATCAACAAAACATACAAATAAAAAGTACTGGAGTGACCGATATAACTCGAACCAAAGATTATAGGTAAAGGTAAAAGTATTACTGCTGCTGTGGTATATGCAACAGTAATGTATGCTCCAATGCTTAATCCTAGTTTTTGGGCTTCCCGTCCCCAGAGCAAATATAAACTTGCTGCACATGCTCCCATCAAAGCCAAAGCATTACCTAATAATGGTTGACTGGTAGCAGTTTGAACTTGAGAATTTCCAAAACCGATCGCGATCGCACCAAAAACAGCAATTCCCACCCCAGTGATGGTGAGAAGAGAAGGTTTTTCTTTAAACCAAAGCCAAGAAAATAGAGTTACCCAAAGGGGATTAGTTGCAACTAAAGTTGTAGAAGCAGTAATTGATGTGTAACTGAGGGAAGAAATCCAGGTTGCAAAATGTAAAGCGAGAAAAATTCCAGCAACCCCAGCATAGTAAATAGATCTAGAGTTAACTCGAAGCTCGGGAAACTTTCTTGCAGATGGAAGCAGTATCAGTGCAGCGATGGTTAATCGTGAAGCAGCAAGAACCAGACTAATTCCAGCACCAGAAGTCCCTGCAGCGTCAAACGCTAATCGAGTAAAAATTGCAGCGGTGGAAGCCGCACATACCCCAACACTAAGTATAAAACCAACCTTCCAATTTAAAACCATTATTGATAGATTCTCAGTGTTGCCCCATCCCAATACCTGTGAATAATTTTACTACTCAAACTAATCTGTTATTTGTTAACTATTAATTGTCAGCTGATGACTGTTAACTGTAGCCCTGAAGGGCGTGGCGTAGCCATAAACTGATAACCTCAAGGAGATTTCTAGATGACGTTAACTGGAGTAAAAATTATTTTGGTAGAACCTGCAGGTCCCATGAATGTAGGTTCTGTGGCGCGGGTAATGAAAAATTTCTGTTTAAATCAATTGGTTTTAGTTAATCCCAAATGCGATTATCTAGGAGATGAAGCACTGAGAATGGCAGTTCACGCAAAAGATGTTTTGCAAACAGCCGAAGTAGTTAACACTTTACCTGAGGGATTAAAAGGATGCAAACGTGCGATCGCAACAACGGCTAGAAGTCGAGATTGGGAAATACCCTTAGAACCACCCCGCATCGCCTTACCTTGGTTACTTGAAGAAATCGGACAACCATCCGCATTAATTTTTGGTCCAGAAGACCGGGGACTGAGTAATGAAGAATTAAACTATGCTCAGCGATTTATGCGCATTCCCACAAACCCAGAATACGCTTCCTTAAATTTGGCAACGAGTGTAGGTATTTGTTGTTATGAATTGGCAACAATTTCAGGAATTTTTTTAGATTCTAAGGTAGACAATTCAGAATATAAAGTAGAAAATCATTATAAAATACAACCACAGATAGAAGCGAAAACACAAGAAAATACCAGTAACACCCTTGAAAAACCCCTAGGAACACTATCAGTTGATAGTTCAGAGTATGACATCGCACCTTTAGACGTTGTCGAAGGTTATTACCAACAGCTAGAATCTGTACTACTAACTATTAGTTACCTATATCCCCATACAGTAGCTAGTCGGATGGAGAAATTCCGTCAAATGTATAATCGCGCTCAACTGCGAACAAAAGAAGTCGCTATGCTACGGGGGGTTCTGCGCCAAACCTTATGGGCGCTATCAAATCACGAATTGCTAGATATTCCCAATCAAGCAAATTCCAATCAAGCAAATTCTAACCAAGCAAATTCCAGCCAAGCAAGTGAACGTGAAAACTTGTAAATCATTATTTAAGATGTACGGGATTATCCTGCACAATAATGATTTATGACTTACACTAAACACGGAAACGCTATAACAGTGGCAGTTATTAAGCTCTAAATCGGGGTGCTTTGGAAGTAGGTTAAGTTTTCGGAAGTTAGTACGGGAGAATTCGAACGTACGCGAGAGTTCTACTTGAGTAACTCAAAAGGAGTAGCGGTGTCAGAGTCAATTGACAAGTTCACAGCTTTTCCACGGCGTCAACCTAGCAACCGCCGTCAGTTTCCTAGTATAGAAAAAAAAGTGGCAAATAATTCAGGAAAATCTCGTAGAAAGCAACCGCCAACCTCAAGGGGAGGTGCATTGGCGCGTCCTCTCGCCAAGCACTCTGCCGCGAAAGGCGTTCCTGTTAAACGTGTAAAAACAAGGGTACCCGTCGCGAAGTCTAAGGGTAATCCGCCCAGAAGGATTCCTCCTTCTCAGGTTCATACGGCAAATTCCCGCGGTACCGTTCCTGCAAGAGCTAAACCTCAAGCAGCTAACGCCCAAGCGGTGAAGTTAAAGCGGGTACGCAAACAGCCATTACCAGGGAAGAGGATTACAATGTCTCGCCGGACGCGCTTAAAGCCGATGGCTAGAACGATTTTGTACGGCTTGCGATTGTTAATCGTTGGAGTTGGTATTGGTGCAATTGTTGGTACCGCATTGTCAATGTTTGACCCGGCGACCAGAATCAATTCTGCAACCTCCTCTTCTGACGCTAAAGTCGGACAAAATCAATCTCAATCTAATAACCTCGATCCAGGAAATCTCGTACTTACCCAAGAGATTGCTCCTTTAAAAACTAGCTTGCAAAGTATGGCGAATCAGAATCCTACTATTCGTCCAGGAGTATTTTTAATCGATTTGGATGACGGGCGCTATGTAAATGTGAACGCCACACTTAGTTTCCCCGCCGCAAGTACAATTAAAATCCCTATTTTGGTTGCCTTTTTCCAGGATGTAGATAATGACAAAATCCGCCTCAATGAGGTTTTGACTATGGAAAAAGATGATATGGTCGGTGGTTCTGGAAATATGCGCAACCAACCAGCAGGAACCACATATAAAGCATTGGAAGTTGCTGATAAGATGATGACTATCAGTGACAATACAGCTACTAACATGTTGATAAAGCGTATGGGAGGTATGCGGGCGCTCAATCAACGTTTTCGTAGTTGGGGTTTGACTCACACAGCACTTCGCAATCCACTTCCAGATATTGAAGGGACAAACACCACATCACCCAAAGACTTAGGAGATGTGATGGCGATGGTAAGTCGGGGTCGTTTGGTAAGTATGCAATCACGCGATCGCATTTTGGCAATTATGCGACAAAATACTAGAAGGCATTTATTACCTACAGGCTTGGGAGAAGGAGCGACAATCGCCAATAAGACGGGATATATCGGTAAAATGTTGGGAGATGCCGGTTTAGTCGATCTAGTAACCGGTAAACGTTATACCATCGCCGTGATGGTAGAGCGAAAGGTCAAAGATGACCCCAGCGCGGAAAAGTTTATTAAATCTGCTTCCCGTCAGGCTTTTGAAGAATTAAGTAAGCCCAGTAATCTTCCGAACCAAAGCAATCGGAACGGAAATAGTGTACCGGTTAACCCCATGCAACAAAGAGGGATGACTGCTCCTACATATCCGACAAATAGGGGTAGTGTGCCCATGAATACTTATCGTTCGCCAGTGACAGCACCAGTTCACACCGGGTTTAGAAGAAATTTTTCCCCAAATCAGTATCAACAGCCAGCCAATCAGCAGTATCATTATCCATATCAGAGATAATATTCTTCGTATAAATCATGGCATCTAATAATCCTTCAATTCAGTTTTTTGCTGGCATAAAAGAAGAACTGGATAACGTTAGTCTGCGGAGAAATACCCGTTCTGGGAACCGCGTTATTGTAATGACTTTTAATAAATTGAAAGCGATAGAAGGTGCAAATAGTTTTACTAAGCAATCTTTAAATTCCATGCTTTTAACTGACGAAGAAGGTGACATTAGCGTCACACCTTCTTCGACTCGATTTATTTTTGGTGGGGATGAAGGGGATGAGTTAAAGAAAGTAGAATGCAAGGTTGAAATCGAACATGAGGATCATTGGGAACGTTTTATGCGTTTCATGCATCGTTATGCAGAGAAAAATGGGATGGAGTATGGAGAAAAATCCCCATCCACTGATGCTTAATGGTGGTTATTTAACTTGATATAGTATCTGCTTTCAAGTGAAAAAATCAGGTGTAGAGACGTACCATGGTACGTCTCTACAAGATGGTACGTCTCTACAAGATGGTACGTCTCTACAAATATTTTGTGTTTGACGCGTAATTCAGTTATATGAAAACAGCTATTACCAATAACGGTTATTTATTTTTTTACTAAGATATATGCTTTTGCATATGCTGGTAATCTGCGATTATTTTCGTTAAATTTTTGTCTATTAGGAAAAATTCCGGCGAGAAAATCTAATTGATAAAGATTGGGTAGGAAAGCGCCACCTGTATCTGCTAAAACTCCCATTTTCAATCTTCTGCGACCACCTTTAGTGTATTCTAAGACAACAATTTTACCCAAACCAACGTTTAAGACATCTCCAGCAAATGTGACTCCCGGTTTGACAGATATTTTTGCATCTATCTCATGACCATAACCTTTGATTGCATCAACTTGTCTGAAGTACCAGTAACGTTTTTGTGCTCTTCTTTTTAACCCTTTGACATAAGGAATTCCATTATTTCGATCTACATTAAAAAATGCTTGAGAACCGTCGGGAAAATTAATCAGGATTGTACCTTGCATTAATGCTTCTTCTAAACCTTCTCGAGTAAGATAAGCAAGGGGTTCAACCTTACCAAATTCTTTTCCACCACGCTCATAAATTCCTGATAAAACATCTTGTTTAGTATATTTTTTATAAAATTTATCTGTGGCTAACTCGTCCTTAAGACTATAAATTGGTGTATCGTAAGTAGAAGTTTTTTTCCGGGAACCGGAATGGGAAAAAACAGCATATTTGGTAATTCTTAAATTTTTTCTCCGCAGATTTTTAGGATTATATGCAGACCACTTAATTACTCTGAAGTGCTTGTTGATAAAATTAGGATCCTGTAAGCGTGTCGGTCTACCATTAGCGATATCTTGGCGTAATGTTGCAATCATAAAATCCAAAGTTTTGAGAACATCCGGTAATGTTACACCTTGGGTTCCGAGTATTCCGGTTCTCTGCACATCTGGGTCTGCGTCACTATGTTCTTGGAAATATTTTCTGGTGTTTACTAAAACTGTTAATAGGTCTGATTGATTTAGATCTACTTTAGTTCTAGGTAGTTTTCCAGTTCTAAAAACGCGATCGCCGTTAATCTTAAACTTATTTCTTTTTAATTCATCAATTACCTGGTAAGTTTTTGAGAATGATTTTTTTTGTGCTGTATATTGCTCTTGTTGATTACTATTGATTGTAGATACTGGGTTAGCAGTTAAACTGTTTTGATAATTTGCAGCTAACTGCAGCGAAGATTTTCTTTGAGTAACTGAATTTTGATTTTTTGTTTGATTTTGATTGTTTGTTTGAAGTTGACTTTGAGCGTAGGAAATACTTTGGGAACGAGTATGCAAATAACTCCCGGTTAAAGTAACCCCAAATAAAGCAGCAAAAGCGACACCTAAGCAAAGTTTTTGATTGGAGAATATACCCATAAGATAAAAATCAATATTCAGTGACATTTATATTGATTTTGCACCACCAAAACATGTTCCGTACAATTAATTTACGACAAAATTACAAGTTAGGAGTCAGGAGTCGGGAGTCAGGAGTTAGGAGTTAGGAGGTAAATTTAAGGATTTTAATAAAAGTAAAGCACTAGAGGGGAGTACTTGGTATAATAAATTTTATGTACTTTGTAGTTCTACGCGATCAAATCTAGAACTCTATAGCTTTAAGTCTTTTGTGAATTGAAAATATCTAACTTCATATTATTAATATGACTTTTGTCATGGATTTTTATGACTCTATTCAGCATTAAAGTCCGATTTACACTGCTAAAATTCATGTGTATTACATATAATACTTAGCTCAATTACTCAAATACAATTTGGATATATTTGAAATTCGATATACTCAGAATTCGATATATTTAGAATTTGATTTTTTATAATCTGCTTTCCTTGTTGTTTCTATATATCTGCAAGAGTAATACTCTAAGACAGATTATGTAAAAATAGTATTCGTTTTTTTTAATATCTTTTTCCTAATTTTTTGTTCATTTGACTTATTTATCGATATAACTCGAAATTGATCTACTGTAAAACTCAAGAAATATTTAACTCTAAACCTATTGGGAACTAATTTATTATGTCTCTACCAGCAAATAGGGTTCGCCAAAAGGCATCTATTATTTTTTGGCGGTATATTATTCGTTGTACATTTATTTTTATTTTTCTCAGTCTATCTACAGCCTGCGCTTCCCTGCAAGCACAAAATAATAAACCTGAAACTTCTACACAAACAGAAATTCCAACTTCAAGTAGAGTTGTAGCCCTCGGCAGAATTATACCTGAGGGAGATGTAATTAAAATTTCCGTGCCATAATTTACTTAAATGCTTAACTACTTACGGTAATGTGCGGATGTCCCTGAAACTGCATCCAGAAATTCCCAAGTGGGAATATCGTCAACGTGCTGAAAATATATTGAAAGCTGTTGGAATAGGAGATTTGGTCGATACCTACCCAGAAAAATTATCAGGGGGACAACAACAAAGAGTTGCGATCGCTCGCGCGTTAGTTGCTCAACCTAAATTGGTTTTAGCCGACGAACCAACAGCTTCTTTGGATAGCAAAACCGGGAGAGATGTAGTTAATATTATTCAAAAACTAGCGAAGGAAGAAGGTTGCTCTGTAATGTTAGTGACCCATGACAACCGAATTCTTGATATTGCCGATCGCATCGTGGAAATGGAAGATGGACGCTTACAATAACGAATTACAACTCACATGAACCTGTTAAGCGGTTAACATAAATAAATATCTTGTAATATTTAAGGCATTGATACAGCCTCAGCAATTTTATGTCCCTACCAAATATTGTTAGTATCCCGGTTCTTAAACAACGCTATCAATGGATTGCTGAACCTTTAAGTTTCCTGGAGCAAGCAGTTAAGTTGCACCCCAATATATTTACTGCTCAGATATTCGGTGCAAAGGAACCAATAATATTTGTTAATCATCCTCAAGCAATTCAAGAAATATATTCCAATGATAGGAAAACCTTTAAAGCACCAGGAAATCCAGATGGGGTACTCAAACCATTAATTGGAGAACATTCTCTAATGTTGCTCGATGGCGAACCTCACAAACGCCAGCGTCAGTTAATAATGCCTCAATTCCATGGTGAAAGAATGCAATTGTATGGCGAAATAATCTGCAATATTACGGATAAAGTCTTCAGTGATATACCGCAAAACAAAGCTTTCACTGCTCGTGATGTCATATCAGATATTTCCCTCTCTATCATGTTACAGGTTGTATTTGGCTTACATGAAGGAGAGCGTTATCAACAAATTAAGCGTGGGATAATTGGGATGATGGACTTATTCCGCTCTCCCTTGGCTTTTAGTTTGCTATTGTTCCCTTTTTTACAAAAAGATTTAGGAGCTTGGAGTCCTTGGGGTAATTTTTTGCGTCGAAGGGAAATGCTGGATAAATTACTTTATGCTGAAATTAGTGAAAGGCGTTCCCAATTAAACGATCCCAATCGGGTTGATATTCTTTCATTATTAATGTCTGCACGAGATCCTGAAGGTAACTCCATGACAGATCAAGAGTTACGGGATGAAATGATGACATTGCTGGTTGCAGGATATGAAACAACTGCTACAGCAATGGCTTGGGGATTATATTGGCTTCATCACAAACCAATCTTACGTTCCAAATTACTGGAAGAATTAGACAGTCTTGGAGAAAATCCCGACCCTATAACCATATCTAAACAAAAGTACTTAACTGCTGTTTGTAATGAAACTTTGCGGATTTATCCTGTCGCAATGACGACTTTTGAGAGACAAGTAGAAGAACCTGTTGAGTTATTAGGACACAAACTAAAATCTGGAAGTTATATTTGGAGTTGTATTTATCTATTACACCATCGAGAAGATTTGTATCCAGATTCAAAAGAATTTAAACCAGAGCGATTTTTAGAAAGACAGTTTTCTCCCTATGAATTTATGCCTTTTGGTGGAGGAGTACGTCGCTGTGTTGGTTATGCTCTAGCATTGTTTGAAATGAAGCTAGTATTAGCAACCGCGATTTCTCGTTACAACTTGGAATTGTTGGATGATAAGCCAGAAAAGCCCCAGCGTCGAGGCGTTACCATAGCACCTGCGCGGGGTGTAAGGATGAAGATGAATGGTGTTCGTGTACCTCAAAAGTCTGCAGTTCCCATCGTAAGTAAATAAAACTATCGGTTGTTTACGAGAAAATCCCCCCACTCAAACATATGTCTGGTGGGGATGAAAGAGGTAGGAAAATAAACTTTTTTGAGTCAAGAATTTATTTATTAATTTCCAAGATTTCTCAATCTGAGCATTGTCTAAGCATTTTATAGATTAAGAATTTAGAAATAAACTCAAAATATTCTTTTCTTGTTATTCCTAAATATAGGAGATAAATATAGAGAATTTTTTTGAAAAAGAGTTGAGCTATAGCAATCCCAAATCACTAGAAATAAGTACCAAAGGAACTCACAATACCCATAGCTACGCTAGGTGCTAAAGTGCATAAGTCCTATTTCTAAGAAATTAAGGTCTTTTGTTTGGTGCTACATATTTTTATAGATGACAGTCCCACTAATTTATGCAGTTTGTATATATAGCACTACGAAGTTACGTTAGGACATGTATTAACCCTAAAAGCCGTACGTATTAGGCTTTTTACTTTTTACTTTTTACTTTTTACTTGCGCGTAGCGCTATAAGTATCGGTTTATATCTTCCGGTTCGCCCATTTTTAAATGAGTGAGAGAAACTACTAAAAAACGAAAAGATCTCGATATCATAAGGGTTTCACCTATTTTTTATAATTGTTCCTAAATATCTTAAGATTACGGATGAAGTAAGCACTGACAATATCAGGACTTACGCAATTGTCACAATACACCGGTGGTGCGTGACACTCGAAACCTTATTAATACGTTCAGGTTAACTCGCTTATGTCATGCACCCTACAAGAAAAATGTGCCGGTTGCGTAAGTCCTAAATATTTATTATTTAATCTTGATTTCATACCAATATTTTTTATGTACGATAAAATACATCGAAAGTAATTATAAGGTTTAAGTTTGAAATGGTTACTCAATATTTCGAGCTTATATTTTTTCTAGTTTTGTAACCTTTTTATCTTCATAGATTTTTGATGATTTACAAATTACAAAACAGAGATAGTATATTCTCTATTATTTATTGAAGCTGACAACATAAATCAAATAATTTTTTTTATTATCATATACCTGAAAAGTCCTTAGCTAAAAATTATTAGTACCACATTATTGTCAGTTGAAATAACAATATTAATTCACAAGTGTAGAAGTGTCGTACTATATGATTTTTAGATTATTTTTAAGATGTTACACTATTTTTTAATTTATTTTTGACAAGACACATCTCAAACACTTATTTTTCATATTATTTGATTTGCATTATTAATTCTGTAATTGTAGGCTAAAAGTCATTTCAACTGGTGGTTTTGGTGTTCCTGGAGATGTCTCATGTATAAATATTATTTAGTGGAATGGATGTCAGCAATTTCTCCAAAGTTCGTATCTCAAAAGTTCGTACCCCAAAAGTTTATATCTCCAGAATTCGTATCTAAAAAATTCTTAACTCAAAAGTCTATATCCAACAAAATTACCAGACTCATTCAAGTTTTCATTGTTACTTCTCTGATTACAAGTGCTGGTCATGCTAATCTTGCTGCATTAGAAATTGAAAAAATTTCACAAGTAGATTACGATCGCAAAAAAATAAGTCAGAGTGATCGAAATAATCGCGAAAATAATCCTGGAAATAGTAAACAAAAATTAACACCCGTTTCTCAACTATCAGACATTCAACCTGGTGATTGGGCGTTTTCTGCGCTGGAATCTTTAAATCGCCGTTATAATTGTTTGGTTGGTTACCCCGATGGTACATATCGAGGGAATAGACCCCTTACCCGTTACGAATTTGCTGCTGGTTTACGATCTTGTTTGGACAAGATTAACGAGTTTATTGCTACAAATACTGCTGAAGCTATTAGAAAAGAAGATTTAGCTACTCTACAAAGATTACAGAAAGATTTTGCACCCGAACTTATTGCTGTAACAGGAAGAATAGATAACCTTGAAGCAAAGACAGCAGAATTAGAAGCCAATCAATTTAGCACCACAGTTAAGCTTTCTGGAGAGGTAATTTTTGCCTTAAGTGGTGCTTTTGGCGAAGAAAGAGCTGATGATAGTGATGAAGATATAGATGATAACATCACCTTAGGAAGCCGGACGCGTTTAAGGTTTACTACTAGTTTTACCGGTAGGGATCGCCTACGTTTGCGCTTACAAGCAAGGGATACTGCTCGTTTAGAACGGGCTACCGGTACTAATATGGCTCGTCTGGGATTTCAGGGAGATAATGATAATGAAGTGGATTTAACTGAGTTAGAATATCGTTTCCGTGTGGGTCGTAAATTGAGAATGAGAATTCAAGCACGTGGTGGGGGTATTGATGACTTTACTAGGGAACTTAATCCCTTAATTGGAGATTTACAAGATAGTGGTACCGGTGCTACTTCCCGTTTTGGACGGAGAAATCCGATTTTGCGACAGGGGGGTGATGCAGGTATAGGTGCAAGCTACAGATTTAGTGATTCTTTTCGTTTGGGATTAGGCTTCACCATTGATGATGCTGACGATCCTGATTCTGGAATTACCCGCTCCCCCTATGGTGCAATTGTCAATTTATCTTTTGTCCCCAACAGAAGATTTGGCATGGGTTTTACTTATGTGCGATCCTTTGATAGCCTTGATACTAATACTGGTAGTAGAAGGGCTGACGATCCCTTTGATGATTTTAGTGAAAGTATAATTGCTAATTCCTATGGGGCAGAGGTAACATTTAGTCCCAGTCGTAATTTCACTATTGGTAGTTGGGTTGGTTTCACTCAAGCTACAGCTAAAGACCTTCCCGGAAATCCCAATGCAGAGATTTTTAACTACGCTATATCCTTTGCTTGGGCTGATGTTGGTAAAGAAGGTAATGTTGCTGGCTTGATCGTCGGTCAACCACCAAAGGTGATGAATAATGATTTTCGGATCGGAGGAGGCGAGTTTAAAGATCCGGATACATCCTTACACTTGGAAGGTTTTTATACCCATAGAGTTAACGATAATCTATCGATTACTCCTGGTTTGTTTGTAATTCTCAATCCGGAACATAATGATGATAATGATACAATCTATGTAGGTACAATACGTATGACTCTTGAGTTTTAGTGTTTAGGTAGGTATCTATAATGATGACAATTTTAGCTTGTAGGGTGCCTTAGGACGACAGTCCGTAACGCACCGCAACCGATATAAAGAATACGAAATATTTTTTGTTCCAGGTTGGATTAAAGCTTGTAAGAATTTCTCTTTACCCGAAATTTGAAGCTTGCTTGGGAGGGATTTTGGACGGTGCGTTAAGGTGTTTTTTGAAAGGTGACCTAATAAATTCTATTGTCGAGCGCCTAACGCACCCTACTTCTTGATAACTTTTGAGTTCCCTATTTCCCTATTGCTAGAAGCAACAATTATGTTCTCAGGACTTACGCAAGTGTCACAATTGGTGGTTGGTGCGTGACGCTATAAGTCTGATTCTTACGTTCAGGTATTTTTACAGCGTCACACACCCTACAGGAAAAATATGCCAGTTGCGTAAGTCCTAGTTCTAA